>CAMLFP010000048.1 GCA_946479335.1 uncultured Archangium sp. | reverse complement strand
CGCTCGGCCCCGTGAAGTTGATGGGCAGCGCGTACGGCAGCGCCGGCGTCGAAGCGCAGGCGTCGGGCGTCATCGGCTACCAGGACGGCAAGCTGAAGATCTCCGGCAGTCTCGGCGCGGCCGTGGGCCTGGGCGCGGGCGCGAAGGCCGGCGTGGAGATCGACGTCGCTGCCATCGGCAAGGTCGCCGTCAACACCGCGAAGGCCGCGGCCGACGTGAACGGCGACGGCAAGCTGGGCCTCGATGACGTCGGCGCTGCCGCGTCGAAGGCCGCCGACGCCGCGAGCCACGCCGCCAGCGCGGTGAGCAACACCGTCAGCGGCGCCGCACACAAGGTCGCGAGCTGGTTCGGCTGGTGAAGCGGGCGGTCTGGCTGACGGCGCTCCTCGCGTCAGCGTGTTCTTGCGAACCCGACGCCCGCGAGTTCACCGGGCGTTGCTCGATGTCGTTCTTCAGCGGCGCGGGGACGTGCCGGTACACGGTGCGGCTGGTCGACAACACCGAGCCCCGCGAGTTCTACGTCTCGACGCAAGACGACGTCATCGACATCACCGCGACCATCACCACCGGCGAAGGCGAGCTGCAGGTCGCGCTCGCCGACTACCGCGACCAGACGAAGCACGAGACGACCGCCCGACCCGGCGCGCCAGGCGTGCTCAAAGGCACGCCGTGGGTCGGCACCAAGCCCAACTTCACCGAGGCCGACGGCAAGTGGTACCCCATCACGATGCGGGCGGTCGGCGCGCCCGTGAAGAACGTGGTCGTCGACATCGAGTTCAAGGTCGACACCTCGACCAACCTCACGCCGCATCGGTGAGCGCTGGCCTTCGTAGAGCGCACGCCGCCCTCCGCCCCACTGAGCGCTGCCTCTCTCACCGAGTCGCGTCGAAGCACCGTGCGGCCCGCAGGCGCCCGTCTCCTCTTCGCCGCAACACGCGCTTCACGTCTGGTCGAAGTGGTACCCGCGCTCGCCGTGCACGTGGAGGTCGAGCCCGTCGCGCTCCTCCTGCTCGGTGGTGCGCAGGCCGAACACCGCGCCCAACACTTTCGCGATGACGAACGTGCCCACGCCCGCGAAGACGATGGCGACGCCCACCCCCAGCGCCTGCAGCCCGAGCTGCTTCAAGCCGCCCTGCACCGGCGTGAACGCGAAGAGCCCCGTCAACAGCGCCCCGAGGATGCCGCCCACCCCGTGCACGCCGAACGCGTCGAGCGAGTCGTCGTACCTGAAGCGCGTCTTGAGCTGCACCGCGCCGTAGCAGACCACCGACGCCGCCGCGCCGATGAGCAGCGCCGCCCACGGCTTGATGTGCCCCGCCGCCGGCGTCACCGCCACCAGCCCCGCCACGATGCCTGACGCGAGGCCCAGCGACGTCACCTTCCCGTGGTGCCAGCGCTCGACCAGCATCCACATCAGGCCCGCCGACGCCGCCGCGGTCTGCGTGGTGGCGAACGCGAGCCCCGCGATGGCTCCCGCGACGGGGAACTCCGCGGCCACCGCGCTGCCGGCGTTGAAGCCGAACCAGCCGAACCACAACAGCCCCGCGCCCGTCAGCGTCAGCACGAGGTTGTTGGGCAGAATCGCGTGGCCCTTCGCGACGTCGCGCCGCGGCCCCAGCATCAACGCCAGCACCAGCGCCGACACGCCCGCGGAGATGTGCACCACCGTGCCGCCCGCGAAGTCCAACACGCCCAGCTTGAAGAGCCAGCCGTCGGCGTTCCACACCCAGTGCGCCAGCGGCGCGTAGATGAGCGTCGCCCAGACCACGCAGAAGGCGACGTACGCGCGGAACTTCATGCGCTCCGCCACCGCGCCGCTGATGAGCGCCGGGGTGATGATGGCGAACTTCCCCTGGAACATGACGAACACCAGCTCGGGGATGTGCTTGTCAGCGAAGAGCTTCCCCGGCTCCACGCCGTTGAGCGCGAACAACGCCGGGTCCCACCCGATGAAGCCGCCGCGCGAGGTGCCGAACGAGAGCGCGTAGCCGACCAGCACCCACTGCACCCCGATGACCGCCATCGCCACGAAGCTCATCATCATCGTGGTGAGCACGTTCTTCTTGCGCACCATGCCGCCGTAGAAGAGCGCCAACCCCGGCACCATCAAGAGCACCAGCGCCGACGACGCCAGCATCCACGCGGTTGAACCCGAGTCGATAGAAGAAGGCTCCATGAGGCATAAACTCTGCCCCATGGAGTCTTCAATCAACTGAAATTAAGCCCGACAGCCGAAGAATTATTCGAGCGGCATGGCGGCCGACAGGCGCAGCGAGACGCGGGCGGTGGCCAATTCGCTGCGCGCCTGGATCTGCCCGAGCTCCGCCGAGAAGAGGTCGCGCTCGGCCTGGATGACCTCGATCTGCGTGGCGGAGCCGACGGCGTAGCGATCTCTCGAGACCTGCGCGGCCTTCTCGGCGGCGGCGACCTGCGCCTTCGCGGCTTCAATCTTGATGAGCGCCGCGTTGAAGCGCTGCCAGTCGGCGTTGATCTGGTCTCTCGACTGCAGCCGCGTCTTCTCTGCCGCGAGCTGCGCCTGGTTGGCGAGCGCCGACGCGCTGGCGATGTTGGCGACGGTGGGCACGTCGAGGCGCCACGTCGCGGTCAGCCCCAGCGAGTAGGCCGCGTTCTGCCCGGTGAAGCCGGTCGCGTTGGAGACGCTCTCGGTGAAGTTCGCGCCCACGGTGGGCACCAGCGTGAGGCTCGCGCCGGTGGCGGCCAGCTTGCCGGCCTCCGCTTCCTTGTCAGACGCCTTCACCGCGGGAAGCTCGGTGATGCGCTTCTCGAGCTCCTCGAGCGCGGGCTCGGGGGCCGTGTTGTCTTCCCAGTCGGGCAGCGAGGCCGGCGGCTCGATGCCGGTCAACGTGCGCAGCGTGCGGCGCGAGGTGGCGATCATCGAGTTGGCGTCGGCCACCGTCTGGCGGTTGCGCTGCACCTCGGCGCGGGCGCGCGCGAGGTCGAGCTCGGTGGTGGAGCCCGCGCGGGTGCGGATCTCCATCAGCTTCGCCTGCGCGTCGGCGGCGGCGAACGACTTCTCGGCCGACTGGCGCAGCGCGAGCGCGGCGGCGTAGCCGTAGTACGCGCCCACCACCTGGCGGGTGATGACGTCACGCATGTACGCGTCGCGCAGCTCGCTCGACTCCTTGTTGACGCCCGCACCGGCGACGCGCATCCACCGGGCGACGTCGATGATGGGCAGGTCGACGCGGAAGCTTGCCTGCAGCTGGTCCTGCAGCTGGATGGCGCGCGTCGTGTACTCCGGCGTCGCGGTGCCGATGTACGGGTTGAAGCAGGTCGTGGCGCCACCGGGACACGTCACCAGGCCCGAGCGGCTGTCGACCAGCCCCGGCGTGATGATGTAGTTGCCGGTCTCGTCCTTCTTGAGCACCGGCTTCCCGTCGGAGTCGGTCTTGGGGAGCTGCAGCTCGGCCTTGTACTGGTTGTGAATCCACGCGCCCTGCACCGTGAGCGCGGGCAGCAGCGAGCCCCACGCCGCGGTGAAGTCGGCGGCGGCCTTGTTGCGCACCTCGATGGAGATGCGGCGGTCGACGTTCTCCTTCTGCGCGGAGTCGATGTACGCCTTGAGGTCGGTCTGCGCGAACGCGCTGCTCGCGAGGAGCGCCATCACCACTGCGGTCTTCATTTGCCTGCCTCCGCCAGCGCGACCGACTCGGTGGTGGTCACGTGGTCTTCCTGGTTCGCGGAGCGGCGGTCTTTCCAACGCCGCACCAGCATCGAGATGTCGTCGAAGAACGAATAGACGACGGGGACCGCGAGGAGCGTCAGCACCAGCGAGAGCACCTGCCCGCCGACGACCACGCCTGCGGTCGCACGGTTGAAGCCGGAGCCGATGCCGCGCGCGGTGACGAGCGGGATCATGCCGGCCACGAAGGCCAGCGTGGTCATGAGAATCGGGCGCAGACGATCCTTGTTCGCCTCGAGAATCGCCTGCAGCCGCGCCGCCTTCCACACGGCCTTCTCGACCGACACGAAGTTGTCGAAGCGCGCCCTGGCGAGGAACTTGTCGAGCCGGTCGGCGCCGATCTTCTTGCCCAGGCGCTCCTGCAGCACGCCGCGCATCTTGCTCTCGCTGCGCTCCTGCGCCGCGAGGGTGAGCGCCTCGTTGATCTCCGGCTCCGCGACGTGGCGCAGGTGGTTGGAGTGATCGATCTGCAGAATCGCGTTCTTCTTCACGACGCCGAAGAGCACGAAGATGCCGAGGAAGCTGAACATGTCGAGCGCCTGGTCGAACAAGATGATCGACGCGATGGCGTACGGCAGCGTCAGCGGCAGCGAGATGAGGATGGTGACCGGGTGCAGCCACGACTCGAACTGCGCCGCGAGGATCAGGTACATGAACACGAAGCTCGCCAGCAGCCCGAGCACGAAGCTGATGCCCGTCTCGCGCATGATCTTGGTCTGACCCAGCGGCGTCACGCGGAAGCCCTTGCCCATCTTCTGGGCCTCCTGCTCGAGGATGCCCTTGATGGTCTCACCGAGCTCGCCCTGTGACTGGCCGGGGCCGGGGTTCGCCATGAACGTCACCTGACGCTCGCGCTGGTAGCGGTTGATGGCCGCGGGGCTGGAGCCCGGCTTGATCTTCACCACGTCGGCCAGCGTCACCAGCCCCAGCTTGCGGCTGGGCACGGTGATGAGGCGCAGCGCGTCTTCGTTGCTGCGGTACTCCGGCGTGGCGCGCAGGCGCACGTCGTACTGCTCGCCGCCCTCGGAGTAGTTGGAGACCTTCTGACCCGCGACCAGGTACTGGAGCGCCTGCGCGACGTCGATGATCTGCACGCCGAGGTCACCCGCGCGGTCGCGGTCGACGTAAACGCCGAGCTCCGGCTTGCCGAGCACCAGCGAGGTGTCGATGTCGACGGCGCCCGGCACCTCCTTCTTGAGGCGCTCCATGATGCGCGGCGTGGCGTTGGCCAGCACGTTCAGGTCGGGGCCGACCACCATGTACTGGATGAGCGCCGTGGCCTGACCGCCGCCGAACTCGTTCACGTCGGCGATGTTCAGCTTGAGGTCCGACGGGAGGTTCGGGAGCAGCTCCGCGCGGATCTTGTCCTTGAACTGGGCCTGGGTGATGGAGCGCTGATCAGGGTTCACCATCTTCACGTAGATGCGCGCCTGGTTCGGGGTCTTCGCCGCGTCGTCACCGATGGTGAGCAGGGTGGCGATGACCTCCGGCTTCTGGCGGATCTGCCGCGCGATGCGCTCGCCGATGAGCTCGGTGGCCGGCACCGAGCGCCCTTCAGGCAGGCGCACGATGACCTCGAACTGCGCGCGGTCGTCGACGGGGAGGAAGCCCTTCTTCGCGGCCTTCGCCAACGGGCCCATCGCCACCAGCGAGGCGATCGACGCCAGCGCGATGACCCACCGGCGCGGCATCACCCACGCCAGCACCGCGACGTACAGCCGCTCGATGGGCCGGTAGAAGACGTCGACCACCTTCTCGAGCAGCGGCTTGCCGTTGGAATGATCAGGCTTCTTCAAGAAGCGCGCGGCCAGCGACGGCGTCAGGGTGAACGACACCAGCAGCGACACCGCGATGGCGAAGCTCATCGTCACGCCGAAGCCCCCGAGGAAGCGCCCGGGGATACCGGCGACGAACGCGATGGGGAGGAACACGGCGATGAGCGAGAGCGTGGTCGCCATGACGGCGAGGCCGATCTCCTTGGTGCCCTCGATGGCCGCCTTCGCGGGGTCCATCCCCTTCTCTTCGACGAAGCGGAAGATGTTCTCGAGCACCACGATGGCGTCGTCGATGACGATGCCCACGGCGAGCGCCAGCGCCAGCAGCGTGATGGAGTTGAGCGTGTACCCCTGCAGCCGCATCAGCGCGAAGGTGCCGATGATGGAGGTGGGGATGGCGAGCGCCGCGATGATGGTGGAGCGCCAGTTGCCGAGGAAGAGCAGCACGATGATGGCCGCGAACACCGCGCCGAGGATCAAGTGCTCCGTCACCGCTTCGGTCGACGTGCGCACCACCTGCGAACCGTCGCGCTGCACCTCGAGGTTGTAGCCAGGCGGCAGCTCCGACTTCATGTCCTTCATGCGGCCCAGCACTTCGTCGACCACCGCCACCGTGTTGGTGCCCGACTGCTTGGTGATGGAGAGGATGACCGTGCGCTCGCCGTTCCACATCGCGGACGAGTCGACGTCCTGCACGCCGTCGCGCACGTCGGCGATGTCGTCGAGGCGCACCGAGCGGCCGCTCTGGTCGCGCACCACGATGTTCTTGAGCTGCTCGAGCGACTCCACGCGGCCCAGCACGCGCACCGTGAGGTAGTCGCGGCTGGTGTCGACGCGCCCACCGGGGAGCGTGATGTTCTGCGCGTTGATGGCCCCCGCCACCTCGAGCGGCGAGATGCCCAGCGCCCGCAGCTTCACCGGGTCGACCTGCACGTCGATCTGACGCTTGCGGCCACCGATGATGGTCACCTGACCGACGCCGTTCACCGACTCGAAGCGGCGGCGCACGATGCGGTCGGCGATGTCGGTCACTTCACGCACCGACTTACCCGGCGCCTGCAGCGCCACGTACAGCACGGGGATGGCGTCGGGCTCGAACTTGCGGATGACCGGCGGGTCGATGCCCTTGGGCAGCTCGGCCAGCACGGTGTTCACCTTCTGCTGCACCTCCTGGCTGCCGACGTCGACGTTCTTCTCGAGCCGGAACTGGATGATGACCTGGCTGACGCCTTCGCCCGACACCGAGCGCAGCTCGTCGATGCCGGAGATGGTGTTCACCGCGCCTTCCAGCTTGTCGGTGACGTCACGCTCCATGTCTTCGGGCGACGTCCCGGCCTGGATGGTCTGCACCAGCACCACGGGGAAATCGATTTTCGGAAATTGGTCGATGCCCAGCTGCGCGTAGCTCGCGCCGCCGACCACCAGAATCACCAGCGAGAGCACCGTCGCGAAGACGGGGCGCTTCACGCAGATTTCAGCAAGCCATTGCATGTCAGACCTCTTCGCTTCGGGTCACTGCGTGATGGTCGAACCGTCGTGCAGACCGGGCGGCGGTGAGATGATGACCTTCTCGCCGGCGTTGAGCGGCTCCAGCACCGCCACGCGGCCGTCCTTCTTCTCGCCGGTGCGCACGATGATCTCGAACGCCGAGCCCTCCCGCGCGAGGAACATGCGGCGCACGGTGTCGTCGGAGCGGATGGCCTCCACCGGCACCGTCGGCTGCTCTTCTTCACCCACCGCCAGCTTCGCGGTGGCGAACATGCCCGGCTTGAGCGCCAGGTCGTCGTTCTTCGCCGACGCCTCGATGATGAGGTCGCGCGTGTTCTGCCGCAGCGCCGGCGAGACGAAGCGCACCGTCGCGGGGAAGCGCCGGTCAGGGTACGCGCTCACCTCCAGCATCAGCTCCTGCCCTTCCTTCACCAGCGAGACCGCCGGCTCCGGCACCGAGAGCGACACGCGCACCGGGTTCACCGCGAAGAGGCTCGCCACCCGCGTCGGCGGCTGCACGTACTCACCCACGTTGATGAAGCGCTCCCCGATGATGCCGTCGAACGGCGCGCGGATGATGGTGTCGCTCGCGCTCTTGTTCGCGAGGTCGGCGTTCGCCTGGGCGGCGTTCGCGTTGTAGAGCTGCGCGGTGCACTGCGCCTTGAGGCGGTCGTGCTCCGCGGTGGCGATGGCGCCCTGCGAGTACAGCGTGTCGGCGCGCTCGCAGTCTTGCTTCGCCAGCGCCACCTGCGTCTGCGCGGCCTGGCTCTGCGCCACCGCCGCCGCCACCTGGAAACCCGCGGCGCGCGAGTCGACCACCGCCAGCACCTGCCCGGCCTTCACCGGCATGCCGCGCTCGACGTAGGTGTTGGTCACGCGGCCCGACACGTTGGCCGCGATGTCGGCGTTGCGGTCGGCGAAGACGCTGCCGGTCAGCGTGAGGTACTTCGGCATCATCTGCACGGTGACCTCACCGGTCTGCACCTTCACCGGCGGGAGCGCGACGGCCTTGTCTTTCGCGGCCGCGACCTCGGCCGTCGCCGGCTTGTGGCACGCAGCGAGCGCGAGCACGGAGAGGATGACGATGGAGCGATTCATTTGGACTTCCTTGTACGTGGGGAGACGGATTTTCTGACCGGCCGCTCGGGCGCGAGCGCCCGGGCGAATAAGGCGGCGAGGGCGTCGAGGAACGAGCGGCTGCTGCGCGTGCTGAACGACTTGTTGACGATGTACGTGGTGAAGGCGTGGTGCTGGATGGCGCCCAGCATGGCGGCGGCCACCGCGTCGGGCGCGCTGAGCTGCGCGACGCCGAGGTCGCGCGCGCGCACCAGCCACCTCGCGACCGCCTGCATGGCGCGCAGCGGGCCCTCGTGCTTGCTGGGCCACATCCGCTCCTGGGGGATACCGCTCTCCCGCAGCGCGGTGACGCAGGGGATCATCTCCAGGAAGAAGTCCCACGTGACCTGCAGGTGCTCGCGCAGCTGCGCCTCCAGCGGCCGAGCATCGGGCGCCGCGTCGAAGCGCTTGAGCCACGGCGCGCTCGGGTCGGGCATCAGCGCCTTGAGCAACAGCTCCTGCCGATTGCCGAAGCGCTTGAGCAACGCCGGCCCGGTGACGCCCAGGCGCTCGGCGATGGTGTCGATGGAGACGTGCGGGCCCCGCTCCAGCACGCAGGTGCGCGTGGTGGAGATGATCTGCTCGTCGCTGATCAGACGGGGCCGGGCCATGAGCGGGTTCGTTAGTAAGGAGCAACTAACGAACGCGCAAGCACCGTTTGACGCAATGCGTGTGATTCACGCATTTCGTCAGCAGTTTCAAACACTTACCGAGTTTTAAGAAACGTCAGAGCGCCGCGAGCGGTTTTGGTAACGCGGGCTTCTTTCCGCTCTTCGGCTTCATCGCCTCGCGGCTGTTCTGCAGCTTCTCGGCCCGGCGCGCGCCGCTGCCCTCGGAGGTCCACCCGTCCTGGTTGGTGTCGCCGAGGGCGCGCACCAGCGCTTCGAACTCCGCGACGTCGTAGCCGGCCGCCGCCAGCGCGCGCTGCGCCGCCTCATCGGCCTCGGCCTCACCGGTGCGCAGCAGGCCCTCGACCGGGGTGGTCACCCAGCGGGTGCTCGTCGCGTCGGCGCTCAGTTGCGGCATCAGCGCCGCCATCGCCTTGCGCGTGGCGCACTCCGCGCGGAGCGTCTTCACGCGCGGCGCTTCATCGGCGCGCTTCGCGACGTGGTCGGCCTCGTGCGCCAGCACCGCCGCCAGCTGCGCCTCGTTCGCGCACTTCTTCACCAGGCCCGTCGTCACCAACACGGTGCCGTCGCTCGCCGAGAAGGCGCGCGGCTGGTCGCTGTCGACCAACCCGAACTGGAGCGGCGCCGTCTTCGCCACCGCGCGCCCGATGCGCGTCAGCTCCTTCACCGCGGCGGCGTTGTCGAGGCGCGGCCCGAAGTTCTTCACGAAGGCCGCCTCACGCTCCCGGGCGAGGTCGAGCAGCTGCGCGTCGGTCAGCGCGTCGGGCACCTCGGTCTCGCACGCCTGCTGCGCGTCACGCATCGCCTGCGCCTGCTTCGCGGCCTGCTCGGCCACCGCCTTCATGTCGACCTTCGCCGACGAGACCGCCCCGCTCCCCGACGACTTCTGCTCGACGCGGGCAGGCGGCTGCGCGTCGTCATCGATGCGGTCTTCGTCGTTGCGCGCCGGGGTCGTCGCGCAGGCGCTCGCCAACAGGGCAGTGAACAACATCCGGTTCATGGGCACTCCGTCTCTTCATCGGGGAAAACAACACTGGCCGCCGCGCGCAGGGTGGGCACGCAGCGGCCAGCGGGTTCAACAACTCACTGCGACTCAGCTCTTGGGCTTGAGCGGCGCGAACGGGCCCGAGACGTCGGGCTTCGCGGTGCCGGCGCAGAACGGCGCGAGGTCACCTTCACGCGCCGCCTTCAGCTTGGCGACGCGCTCGCTGGTCGCGGGGTGGTGCGAGAAGCCACCGCCCTGCTCGCCGAGCGAGGTGAGGAAGCCCTCGTACTCCTTCGGGTCGTAGCCAGCGAAGGCCACCAGCTCGAGGCCCGTCTTGTCGGCCGCGAACTCCGACTCCTTGTCGTTGCCCGACTGCAGGATGGTGATGACGGCCTGCATGATGAAGTTGATGAAGTCGCCATCGGAGTTGTCGAGGTCCATCTGGCCATCGAACTTGACCGCGAACTTCGCGACCGCTCCGCCGGCACCCGCGGGCAGACCCGCCTTGGCGATGTTGGCCGCCGCGTTCGCCGCGATGCACTGCTTGTGCTTGGCGTCCTGGTACTTGTTGAGCGAGTCCTTGTGGACGACGTGGCCAATCTCATGGCCCAACACGCCGGCGAGCTGCGCCTCGTTGTTGATCTTCTTGAGCAGGCCGGTCGTCACCACCACGTAGCCGCCGGGCGCCGAGAAGGCGTTGACCGCGTCGTTCTCGATGACCGCGAAGGTCCACGGGAGGTCGGGGCGCGACGAGCCCTTCGCCAGGTTCTTGCCGACGATGGACACGTACGCCGTGAGGTCGTTCACCGCGTTGTCGGGCAGCGCGACCTTCTCCTTGGCCGCCAGCTTGTCGTTGAGCACCTGGGGGTCCTTCTCGGTGATGCCCTCGAGGAACAGCGAGCCGTTGTTCGACACCAGCGAGACGCCGATGGTGCCGCCGATGGCGCGCTCCTCGTCGTAGCCGACGACCGCGGTCTTCACGGGCTCACAGTGCACCTCGGCGTCCTTCACGGCCTGGGCCATCGCCTCCTTCTGGCGCTGCGCCTCGGCGGCCATCGCGCCCGGGTTGCCGGAGCGCACGGCGTTGAACATCGCGCAGCCCGACCCGAGCTGCAGCACCGCGCACGCGGCGAGAATCTGAATGCGCTTCACTTGGCACCTCCGAGCGCCTTGCTCTTGGCGGCGATGGCCTCGGGCGTGCCCTTGGCCTTGTTGAGTTCTTCGACGTAGATGATCTGCGCGGCGGCCTCGCTCGACTTCACGCCGTTGCCCTTGGCGTACTTCACGCCCGCGGGGGTGAGCGCCTTGGTGGCCGCGGCCGAGCTGGCGAACGCCTGCTTGGAGATGGGCTTGCCGGTCGACGAATCGACCTCTTCAGCCGGCTTGGTGGGCGAGAGGTTCGCCTGCAGCACGAAGCCCTTCTTGCCCTTCACCTGCACCTCGTGGAACGCCTTGTCCTTCTCGCTGGCGCCGTTCCAGATGACCTCGTCACCCGGCTGCAGGGTCGCGACCGGCGACGCGCTGGCCTTCGCGTCCTTCAGCACCTTGGTGTCCTTCGACTTGATGTACAGCGTGCCACCCTTCGCGACGGCGAACGCCGCGCTCGAGAGCAGCAGCGCCGCGGTCAACAAACTCCGCTTCATGTGAACCTCCCTGTTGTGAACTTCATTTCTCCAGCGACGAGACCCCGTCCCAGTCAGCGGGCGGAGGCTCCTTCAAGAACTCGTCACACAGCCCGACGAGGCGCTGCGACGGGCCATCTTCACGGTCGATGCGCAGCGCCTCCCCCGCCCTGCTCTTCGCCTCTTCGAAGCGACGGGCGCGGTAAGCCAGCAGCGCTTGGGCATAGAGGTCAACCACTTTCCGCTTCTCGGTGGAGAGCCCGCCCTTCATCGCCAACAGCTCGTACACGGTGACCGCCTGCGTCTTGCCCGCGACGCGCACGCGATCGAGCTCGCGCGCTTCGACCTCGGCCTTCACCTCGTCGTACGTGCCCTGCCCCATCATGATCAGCGTGCCGTACTGCTTGTTGGCGCCCTCGAGCCGCGCGGCGAGGTTCATCTCGTCGCCGATGGCGGTGAAGTCGAGGAGCTGCTCGCTGCCGATGTTGCCCACCATCATCTCGCCGGTGTTGAGCCCGACGCGCGTGTAGACGTCGGGCAGCCCCTCGGCGCGGAACTTCTCGCGCAGCTCGCCGATGGCCTTCTGCACCGCGAGCGCCCCGCGGCACGCGCGGATGGCGTGGTCATGGTGCCGCACCGGCGCGCCGAACAACGCCACCACCGCGTCGCCGATGTACTTGTCGATGCACGCGCCCTCGCGGGTGAGCTCCGGCGTCACCGTCGAGAGGTACCGGTTGATGACCCACATCAAGCGCTTGGGGTTGTTCTTGTACTTCTCGCTGAACGTCGAGAAGCCCTTGATGTCTGAGAAGAACGCGGTGACCCGCATGTTCTCGCCGTCGAGCTTCGGCAGCGTCTTCTGCTCGACCATCAGCTCGACGAGGTCGGCCTCCATGTAGTTCTGGAAGAGCTCCTTCAGGCGGTCGCGGTCTTTGCGCGCGAAGAGGCGCTCGTAGCTGGTGGCGAGGATCGAGCCCACCGTGCCCGCGAGCCCGGGCATCGCCGACAACACGTGCTGCCCGGTGGCGACCAGGAAGCTGCCCGTCAGCAGGAAGAACCCCACGTAGAGGAGAATCGGCCAGCCGATGTCGACGAAGGTGTTGCGCACCACCAGCACCAACATCACCGAGAAGAACGCGACGAAGAACGAGAAGAGCAGCGAGAGCCAGAACGGCGCGGCGATGATGAAGTTGTCGCGGAGCAGGTTGTCCAACGTCGCGGCCTGCTTCACGAGGCCGGGCACCGCCTGCTCGAGCGGCGTGGCCTTCGAATCGCCGGTGCCCACCGCGATGCCGCCCACCAGCACGATCTTGTCCTTGAAGATCGCGGCCTCGGGGTCCTTCGAGATGTCGCCGTCGGGGCAGACCTGCTGCTCCTTGCCCTGACAAAAGAGATACCGCGACACCACGCCCCCGAGGGGAATCATGGTGAAGCGGTCGGCGAGCCGGCCGCCGTAGTTGATCTCCGCGGAGCCGTCGTTGTTGATGCGCACCTTGCGCTCGCCGATGGTCAGCACTCCGGGCGCGATGGCGACGTGCTTGTTCTTCTCGAGCGCGGCCAGCGTCAGCACCGGCAGCGTGGCGTAGGTGTTGTCGCCGTCGGTGAACGCGAACGAGGTGCGGCGCAGCTTGCCGTCTTCGTCCTCCTCGCTGCTCGCGGAGCCGAAGAAGTCGACCGACTCGAGCATCGCGGGCAGCGAGGCCATCGGGTGCTCCTGGAGCTCCTTGCCGCTCTCCTTGTCGAGCACGGTGGGGAACTGCGGCGCCTCGAGGCCGCCGGAGAACTCGATGGGCACCGAGTATGCGAGCGCGGCCCACTCGAGGCGCTTCTCGGCGACGAACTTCGCCGCCGCGGCCTGCTCCTCGGGCGTCGGGTCTTCGGGGAACTCGCCCTCGGGCACCTCCTTCGTCGGCGGCGCGGGCATCTTGCCCAGCGGGCGCTCGAAGTTGGGGCGCTCGATCTTCGGGAGCGGCGGCGCGGTGGCCGAGGTGTTGAAGCTCAAGATGAGCGGCACGCTCGACTCGTCGAGCGCTTCGGCGAACGCGCGGTCACCGGTGCCGTCGCTCGACTGCTCGTTCATCACCATGTCGAAGGCCACCGCCTTCGCGCCGGCGCGGCTCAGGTAGTTGTAGAGGTCGGCCCACACCACGCGGTCGAACGGGAGGTTCGAGCCGTAGCGCTGCCGCAGCAGCGGGCTGCCCGCGACCTCCGTCATCGTGGTGTCGTCGAGCGCGACGATGACCACGTCTTCGGAGTGCACCAGCTTGCCGAGGCCGAACTCCGACTGGAGGAACTTGAGGACGTCGCGCTTGGGCAACGTGAAGGCCTTGAGGCCGTCGTCGTACGCGCCGCGCTCGTCGTCGGAGATCTCCATGACGTCGAACTCCCACCAGACGGCGGCGAACGCGGTGGCGACCCAGGAGAGCAGCAGCATGAGCCACCAGCTGCGGCCAAATCGGAGGCGGATCAGCTCAAGTGCCTGACGCATCGGTGGCGGGACCTTATGCGGTCGAGCCCCGGGGACACGTCAGAAATGAACCATACCTGCGCGCCTGCGAGCGCTTCTCACGGACAACTTGGCCAGTTAATCGGGAAGAAAGAATCGTCGTTGCCTGCGTTGCCCATGGTCCGCTGGTACTTCGGCCATGCACCGACCTTGTCGAGCAACCTAGGAGAATCCACGATAATTGCAGTGACGTTCCCGCTCGCTGTGCCCAAATAGAGAATGCCGGTCTTCGAGGCACAATTACTCCGATTACGATCAAAAGCCATGTGGCTCGCGATGGTATCGGATGAATCCAATACTTTAGAACGCCAGAGTTCGACTGAATTCGCATTGCTGTGCGTGAACGCAATCAGGGTACCCTTGTCTGAAATCGCGTAGCCCGCTGCCACACCGCCGTCTTGTTCGTCACCCAAGACCGGTGCAGTTCGCACCGATTCTCCCGACAGTGCAGCGCCAATCCCCACACCGCCTGCATCCAAGTCACTAGGGTTGAACCGAACCAGCGCGCTGCCTTGTCCTAAGTAAGCTTCGATGATTGAGGCAACAGAAGGAACGCCTCTGTCGGCGGTCACTCCACCGAGTGTGCCACCCTCGCTCCCAGCGTCCGCGCGAAGAAACACCTGATCCCCTGCTGCTTGCTTCGATGAAATCAAGAACGCATCGGTTCGCACCGCCTGGCCAACACAAGCCACGCCCAAGCCGGTCAACTGTGAGCTTTCAGGTGTCGCATTCGGATTCCCAAGATCAACTTCCTCCCAGATACAACCACCGAGTGCTCCCAAGAAAGTATTATTGGCAAGAAAAGAAGCCTTGCCGGCGTGAACAGCAATATTGACCGCCGCAGGGAGAGAATTCGACGACCAGCTAAACGAATCAAGAGTTGATGAGTCTTGCTGAAAAATAAGCGGGGTGCTCGCCGGCCGAGCCATGCACCCAAACCCATTGGGGTTGCTGACTTGATTTACCGCATTAAAGCTCCCCACGCCGTAGGTCGCCAGACCTGAGGAAGGACGATGGAGCGCAATTCCTGAATACGTATTCGAACCCGTTGCGCCAGCACAACCACCACTTTGAAGCATGAACGTCGTTGGATCGAACGCGTCAATGTGACCACTCGCACCACCACCAGACGTGTTGTACGCGGCAAAAACATACGATTCCGAAACTGCCAATGACTGCACATTTCCAGTCGAGAACGACGACAAAGGAACGCCCGGAAGCAGCTTGGTCACTGAAGTTTGATTCCCAGCGAACAGCGCACCGTCAGACGCGACAGCCAAAGCCTGAACCGGGCTACCGCCAGCAATCACCTTTGTCCATTTCAGACGTGTGACCAGGATATCCGAGGAGTTCTGCACTACATAATTTCCATACACATCAATGGCCGACAGCGAAACGCTCATGCCCCCATCAAACTTGTTAAATGTCGGCTTACTTAGATCAAGCTCATAACATGCAGTGTCTTGTGAGTTTTGAGAAAATCCGGGGCACAAAGAGGCATCAACGCGACGCGCTTCAACGCCGCCCAGAACAACTCCTGAATCCGCAATCGAGTCAGTCGCTCGCAGAATGCCATAAATCACTTCATCCCGCTGGTGGTAACCAGCGTCCGTCGCAAACTCCAGATCAGGCGGCGTGGAGTCGATATCGAACGTTGTGGTCGTGCTCGGCCCGCCGTCCCAGCCCGCCCAGAGCGTCTTGGTGCCCGAAGCGTTGGTCAGTTGAACGCTGCCGACGTAACCCGGCCCGGCGAGAGACGAAGTCGTAGTGCCAATGAGAGCAAAAGGAATCGAGGTTGGAAGCGCGCCGCCGTCTGCACGTGAAACGCTCAGTTTCAACGGCACAGTCTGATTCGGGCCGAATCGCGAGCCGCTATCTGGCGTTGCCCACGACAACTCCAGGCCGATATCGACACACACGGCATCGGAGGTGCACTCCTCCCAAACAGGACACCCGCCGTCACACAGGCTGGAGGTCCCGCCTCCGCCTGTGGGATCGCCGCCACCGGTCGCTGAGCCACCACCCACCTGCGTTCCACCCCCCGTGGTCTGCGCACCGCCTCCACCGCCCGCGCCGCCGCCCGTCTGCTCCTCGCGCGCGACACAAAAGCCGCCTTCACCGCAATAGCCGCCGGCCACGCAGTCATCATCAGTCGTGCACGTCTTGATATCGAACGAGCACCCCGAAACAACCAGACAGAGCACCAGGAGTTGATTACGCATTAGAAGCTCGCTCCGACTTGCACGTACGCGCCACCGGCCACGGGCGCCACAGAGAGGGTTGCGGGAGGCGGCTTGGAGGTCCCCCACAGAATCGCGCCCACGGCGAGCGCGGCGGCGCCCACGCCCGCGGTGATGATGCCCGCGGTGTTCAACGTCCGCGCGGTGGTCGCGGTCGCGGCGCCCGCCGGCAGCACCTGATTGTTGGCGTCGCGGCGCACGCCGTACCCGACACCCGCGCCGACGCCGGCCAGCACCCCGCCGATGACGCCCACCGCGACGCCGGTGCCGAACAGCGCCTTGCCGGCGCTGCGCTTGCCCGCGTCTTCGTCGCGAACGATGGGGTCGACCAGCGGCGGCGGAGGCGGCGGCACGAAGTCAGGCGGCGGGTCTTTCTTCACTTCGACGGGCGGCGTCTCGACGGGCGGGGGCACCACCGCGACCTCCTTCTGCGCGGGCAGCGCGCCCAGCTTGAGCTGCTCCAGCAGCTCCTTCGCCAGCTTCTTCATCACCTTGTCGGGCTTCTCGCCCTTGAGCGGCGCCTGCACCACCGCCGCGCCCATCGCCTTGCCGTCATCGCGCACCACGCGGCCGTGCAGCGTCAGCTGCTTGCCGGTGGTCAAATCAGTCCACGCGTGGAGCGCGTAGAGCGTCTTGGCCTTCACCGCGAGCTGCGCCAGCGCCTCGTCGGAGTCGCGGAAGTCCTGCCGCTTGGTCTCCGTCAACGCCGTCTCGGTCTCGCGCTTCGACGTCACGATGGCGCCGGAGTCGAGCTCCACCATCGTGAAGTACGCGTTGCGCATGCCCAACTCGTGCTTGTTCAACGACGGGTTCGGCTCGACCTCGAGCGGCGCCGCCACCAGCGACGGCTGCGCGGGCTGCGCGAGCGCCACGGTCGAAGCCAGACACATCACCAACACATGAGTCTTCACACGTTCTCCAGTCATTCGCCGCCGACGACGAGGCGGCTCATCTCGTCGAGCGCGGTGTTCGCGCGGCGGCAGTCTTTCTCAACCAGCGCATCAGTCAGCTTGTCGTCGGCCCGCGAGAAGGCACCTTCGTCCTTCTTGTCCATCCGCAGCATCTCGGTGCGATGGCGGCGGGCGTATTGCAGATAGCGATCGTCGAAGGTGCAGGCGGGCGCCTTCTCGACCTGGATATTCGTCTTCGGCAGCTTCACCGTCAGCGGCGGCGTCTTCGCCTCGGGCTTCACGCCGGGCAGCGGCGCGAGGTCCGTGTCATCGACCGGCGCGGGCGGCGGCTCCACCTTCGCCACCATCGCCCCGGCGTCCACCGGCTCCGGCGCGGGCGGCTGCACCGCCACCGGCTCCGGCTTCACCTCGGGCTCCGGAGGCGTCACCTCCGCCCTCGGCCACAGCCCCCACCCGCCCAGCAGCAGCAACAACAGCACCACCGCCGCCACCCACTTGCGGTCCTTCTTCGGCTTCTGGAGCGACGCCAGCGCCTCCGTCGTCGACGGCGCGGCCATGCCCGGCGCCTTCTTCGGCAACACGGTGGTGCTGGTGCGCTTCACGCCTGCGCCCGGCACCTCGACCGTCAGCGGAATCGGCGCCATCGAGCGCGCCTGCGTCTTCTCGTTGGCGAACTTCGACTCCAGGCTGCTCAGCTGGCTCGCGACGCTGCGCGCGTCGGGGCGCTTGCTGGCGTCCTTATTCATCAATTCAGCGACAAGCTCGTCGGCCTTCTCGAGTACGAAGTCGACCTCCGGCTCCAGCTCGCGGCCGGCCTTGAAGCGCTCGTACAGCGACGGAGGCTCCGAGTAGAAGTGGTGCTTGAGCAGCTCCTCCGGCGTGCCCTCGAAGGGCAACTGCCTGGTAATCAGATTAAAGAGCATCACGCCCAGCGCGTAATTGTCATTCGCGGGCGACGCGGGGATATTGCCGTCGAACTGCTCCGGCGGGCAGAACTCGGCGGTGCCGGCGGGCGGGTTCACCGTGCGGCCCACGCGGAGCGCGGTGCCCATGTCGATGACCTTCACCCACTCGAGGTCTTCGCCCACCATCACGTTCTCGGGCTTCAGGTCGCGGTGCACCAGGCCCGCGCCGTGAATGGCCTTCAGCGCGACCGCCACCTCTTCACAGGCGCGAATGGCCTGTAGCAAATCGAACTTCGCGCCCCGCGTCGTCGCGTAGTCGACGAGCGACATGCCGTTGAGGAACTCCATGACGAGGCAGTCGTTCACCTCGTCGTACGCGTACACGTGCACCACGTTGGGGTGGTTCAAGGAGGCCATCATCTTCGCCTCCTCCGCCGCCGCGCCGCGCTCGCCGCCCTTCAGCTTCTTGATGACCACCTTCTGCTGCGTCAGCGTGGTGTTCTCGCCGAGGTACACGGCGCCGAAGCCGCCTTCGCCCAGCGGCCGCGTCACCCGGTAGTTATTCGCGATGAGCTGCCCGGGCCTCAGGGAGCCCTGGACTTCGATGTTCTCGCTCACAGGTTTTCCCACCAACTCCGGGGGCTTAGGCGCAGTTCCCTCATCGCGACGCAGCGTCTTACCAAGTCTACCGTGACGCCACAAAAAGGCGTGCGTCAGTGAAAACGTTACGGGAGCGGGCGGACCTGCAGCGACTTGCTGCTCAGGAACTCGGGGTTGAAGATCTTCGACGCGTAGCGGCTGCCGTGGTCGCAGAGGAAGGTGACGATGCGCAGGTTCTGCCCACGCCGCGCCCGGGCGTACTCGTACGCCGCGCGGGCGTTGAGCGCCGCGGAGGTGCCCACCACCAACGCGTCTTCGCGGGCCAGGTGGTAGAGCATCTCGACCATCTCCTGGTCGGTGACGCGCACGGCGTCGTCGATGCGCGCGCGGCGGAAGTTCTCGGTGAGCCGCATGATGCCGATGCCCTCGGTGATGGAGCCGCCGGTGGCCTCCAGCCGCCCCTCCTTCACCTGCGTGTAGAGCCCGGAGCCGTACGGGTCGGCGAGGATGACCTCCAGCTTCGGGTTCTTCTCCTTCAGGTAGCGCGAGGTGCCCGACAGCGTGCCCGAGGTGCCGCAGGAGGCGATGAGCACGTCGACCTTGCCCTCGCACTGCTCCCAGAGTTCGGGGCCGGTGGTCTCGTAGTGGAAGTCACCGTTGGCCGGGTTCTCGAACTGGTTGGCCCAGAACCAGCCGTGCTCCTCCGCGAGCCGCCGCGCCTGGTGGAAGAAGTGGTTCTCGTTGGCGAAGGGCACCACCGGCACCTTGCGCACGTCGGCGCCCATCGCCTCGAGGAACTCGTACTTCTCCTTCGCCTGGTTGTCGGGCATCGACACCACCACGCGGTAGCCGCGCTCGCGGCCCAGCAGCGTCAGCCCGATGCCGGTGTTGCCCGCGGTGCCCTCCACGATGGTGGAGCCCGGCTTGAGCAGCCCCTTCGCCTCGGCGTCGCGGATCATCCCCTTGGCCGCGCGGTCCTTGATGGAGCCGCCGGGGTTCATGAACTCCGCCTTGCCGAGCACCTCGTTGCCGGTGCGCCGGGAGAGCGTGCCGAGGCGCAGCAACGGCGTGTTGCCAACCGAGTCCCACAGGGTGCTGATGCGTGCGGTCATGCGCGCGAGACTTAGCCCGCCTTGAAGCCGAGTTTCGCGAGGTCTTCGGTGAGCTGCTCGACGGTGGTGAAGACGCGCCCGTGCATGCCCACCTGCGTGGCGCCCACCGCGTACTTCTGCACGTCGTCGAAGAAGACGGTCTTCCACGGCGCGGTGCCGGCCTTGGCGAGCGCCGCTTCGTAGATGCGCTTCTCGGGCTTGAGGGCGCCGACCTCGTACGAGAGCACCAGCCCGTCGAAGTGCTCCAGCACGGGGAGCTGCGGCTTGAGGAAGTGGAAGTGCTGGTCGTGGGTGTTCGACAGCAGCACCAGCTTCACCTGCCCGACGAGGAACTGGGTGAACATCGCCATCTGCTCGTTGATGGTGAAGTGGCAGTTCCACACCTCGAGCCAGCGCGCGGGCGTCACGTCTTTCTCGAAGCGTTTGACGAGCTCCTGCCGCAGCGCATCGCCGGGGAGCTGGCCGCGGTTCACCGGCTCCCAGAAGCCCTCGCCGAGTTTTGCTTTCAGCGCCTCGGGCGTGGTGGAGAACGCGCGCGCCATCTCGCTGAAGAGCTTCGTGTTGTCGTGGAAGGCCAGCACGTTGCCGAGATCGAGAATGACGGCGTCAATCGACATGGCATGAAGTGTTGCCATGCTTTCTCTCGACGCGCACCCGCTGCTTGAGGTCGTGGCCTTCGTCACCGAGTTCCCGAAGCCGCTGGGCGAGCTGGGCGCGGTGCCCGCGATGCTCGAGCTGCTGAAGGTAGACGCGCCGGCGCCCGTGCGCTCCAGCGACGAGGTGCGGAACGCGGTGCGCGAGCTGCTGCGCCACGGCGGCTACAAGCCCACCGGGCGCGGCAAGCCGGCGTCGGAGTACCTGCTCCGCGCGGTGGGCGAAGGCGCGCTGTCGAGCATCAACGCCGCGGTCGACGCGTGCAACGTCGCGTCGCTCCACTCGGGCCTGCCCATCAGCGTGGTCGACCTGGCGCTGGCGAAGGCGCCCTTCCGCGTCGGCCTCGCGGCGCCCGGGAGTTCGTACGTCTTCAACCGCGGTGGGCAGACCATCGACCTCGGCGGGCTGCTCTGTCTCTTCGATGCCGACGGCCCGTGCGCGAACGCGGTGAAGGACGCGCAGCGCACCAAGACCACGCCGGAGACGACGCGCACGCTGTCGGTGGTGTGGGGAACGAACGCGCTCCCGGGGCGCGCGCGGCACACGGCGAGCTGGTACCGAGAGCTGTTGGCGCTCACCGGCGCGCAGACGACCGACGTCTGACTTCACGCGCGGTCGAAAATACGTACCCAATACGCTTTTTCGACCACGCGCGGGGGCGCTCACTCCTCGAGGTACCCGAACGCTCCGCGGCTGAAGTCGAGGAACGCCTGGCGGATCTCCGCTTCGGAGTTCATGACGAACGGGCCGTACTGGACGACCGGCTCCTGGAGCGGCTCGCCGTTGAGCACCAGCAGGCGGGCGTCGGTGCGCGCGGTGAACGTCGCGCGCTCACCGTCGCGGTGGAACAACACGAAGTCGCCCTCGACGGCCCGCTGGCCCTGCACCTCGACCTCCCCGCGCATCACCAGCACCGCGAGCGTCGACGTCGCGGAGAAGTCGAGCGGCAGCGCGCCGCCTGCGCCGAGCGTCGCGTCGAGCACCGTCACCGGAGAGAACGTCTTCGCCGGCCCCTTCACGCCTGCGAACGCACCCGACACCACGCGCACTTCGGCGTCGGGGAGCGTGACGTGGCCCATCTCGGCGGCGACCAGCGGTTGGTAGCGGGGCGCGTCCATCTTGTGCGCGCGCGGGAGGTTCACCCACAGCTGCGCCATGTGGAACCGGCCGCCCTGCTTCGTGAACTCCGGCGAGTGGTACTCCTTGTGGAGGATGCCCTTCGCGGCGGTCATCCACTGCACGTCGCCGGTGCCGATGGTGCCTCCGCCGCCGGCGCTGTCGTGGTGCGAGACGCTGCCATCGAAGGCCAGCGTCACGGTCTCGAAGCCGCGATGCGGGTGCACGCCGACGCCGCGCGGGTGCTCGCTGGGCGCGTAGTCGTAGGGCGGGTGGTAATCGAGCAGGAGAAACGGGTCCAACTTGCGCGCCGCATCGGGGATGACGTTGAAGTACCCGGCGACGCGGAAGCCATCGCCCACCCAGTGCAGCTCGGGCGCGCGGTAGAGGCCGTCAATGCTGCGATTCGTTCGTTGCGTTTCCATGGCGCCAAGGTGCGTCGGCGCGCGCGCAGAACAAGCGAAGCGGCTGAGACAGTGCGTTGCGCGGGTGGAACGTCACTCGCGGACGTCGTCGGAGTCGACCCACGGCATGCCCGCGGGGATGCGCGCGCCGTTGCCGCCGGTGCGCTCGAAGGTGGCGACGGTCCACACGTCCAACGTGGGGTCGGCGTCGAGCTGCGCGGCGCACGCCATCGTCAACTGGCACGCGGGGCACTCCCCCTGGAGCCCGAGCTGCGGGCGCAGCAACGTCGACAGCTTCTCGTCGACACCGCCTTCACTCGACGGGATGCCGACGGCGTCAGCGCCGGTGAGCGGCCCCTCACCCGCGAGGCGGATCAGCTGCGGCCCCATCGCGGGCGGCTTCGGCAGGTCGGCGATGCGCGTGGTGTAGCGGTGGTTGGCGTTCTTGAAGTCGACCTCCTGCACGTAGAGGTCAGCCAGCAGCTGGCGGCACACCTGCTGCCGCGCCCGCCTGGGGATTTCCTTGAGCGCCGGGAGGCCGAGCCCGAGGAACACCACGAAGCCCGCGCCGCTGACGGCCATCGTCATCTGGGAGATCTGCTTGCGCGGCGCCCACGCGGCGTCTTTGCGCGCGCGCAGGAAGCTGTAGAGGCCGAGGCCGAAGCTGACGAGCAGCAGCGGCGGCAAGCACAGGCCCACCACCGACAACACCAGCGCCACCACGGGCAGTCTGGGGCCGTTGTTCGCGCTGGGTTCGCTCATGCCCGCGCCTGTACCACGGCACCGCTACTGCGTGACGCGCGCGAGCGAGCGGTACTCCTCGGTCAACACGTACGCGTCGCCCACGTTCGTCGCGCGCACCAGCGCGTAGTAGTCGCGGAAGCGCAGCTCGGAGGTGGCCTGCCGCAGCGGCGCCGACGCGAGCACCGTCGCCGAGGC
>CAMLFP010000047.1 GCA_946479335.1 uncultured Archangium sp. | reverse complement strand
CGGTGCTGGTCGACGGCGACATGCTCTTCTTGCGCTACCTCGGCACCGACCTCGACGCGTACCAGGCCACGTTCGATCGCATGCGCATCGTGGAGGGCGGCAAGGTGCCTGAAGGGCACCGCGGCATCCTGCTGCCGAAGTTCTTCGTCGAGGAGTTCTTGAAGCTCAAGAACGCGCGCCGGCTCGACAAGATCCACGACGCGCGCGCGGCCGGGCGGAAGCTGAGCGACCCCGACGACAAGGACCTCCAGCGCTTCGTGCGCGAGAACGTGGCGCAGACCCGGGAGATCGTGCTGCAGCTCGACGAGGCCGACACCGCGAAGGCCGTCGCGAAGCTGCAGACCGTCCTCGGCAGCCAGGAACAGGAACTCCCGAAGCTGCTCGCGCAGTTCTTCGCCGTCACCGACGAGAACTTCGACGCGCGCTACACGTGGTTCTACGAGCAGCTCGCGCCGATGCTCTCGCTGTACCGGGTGCGCGTGGGCGACAGCATCACCCTGCGCGCCATCGGCAAGGCCGGCTCGATTCAATCGGCGCTGGTGAAGGTGTACGGCATCTTCGAGCTGCAGGGCCTCGAGAAGTCGCCGCTGGCCGGCGCGAACGCGCTCACCGACCTCGTCACCTTCCGCACGCTGTACGGCTTCCTCACCGCCGAGAAGAAGGCCGAGCTCGACGCGATGAAGGCAGAGACCGGCGCGAAGGAGGTCAGTCGCGAGAACGCCGAAGACGCGCTGTTCGGCGGCGACGCGGAGGTCGTCGAGGAGGTGAAGGAGCAGGCCTTCGACGACACGCTCCCCGGCGGTGGCGCGCAAGACACGACGTCTCGCCGGCTGGCCGACACCTTCCCCGTCTCGGAGGTCGACGACGGCGTGGTGATGAACGCCGCCATCTGGCTGAAAGATGGCTCGCCGCTGGCGGTGCTGCAGACGCAGCGTGACATCGAGCGGGCGCTGCAGGCCGAGGCGCCGCCCGTCGACCCCGCGCACCTCACCGCCGCGAAGGCGCTGCTCGAAAAGAAGACGCTGCCGTTGGCGCTCATGGCCACGCTGCAGAAGGTCGTGGAGCTCGAAGAGACGCGCGCCCGCGGTGAGTTCACGCCGTCGTTCGACGCCCTCCTGGCGCTCAAAGACGCGCTGAAGACCGAGAAGCCGCGCCTGCCTGACGACGAGTACAAGACCATCTCCGCGCTGCTGACCGGCGCGTCGCCGCGCACCTGGGTCGTCAGCTGGACCAGCGCCGCCGGTTTCCTCGGCAAGTTCATCGACTTCTTCCGGCTGTTGCTGGTGGCGGTGGTCGCGGCCTTCGCCTTCTTCGCGCTCATCGTCGTCACCATCGGCATGACCATCGCCACGCTGCAGCGCACGTCCACCATCGGCACGCTGCGCGCCATCGGCGCCCAGAAGACCTTCGTGGCGATGATGGTGACCATCGAGACCGTGGTGCTGGCGCTGGTCTTCGGCAGCGTGGGCGCGCTGGTGGGCGCACTGGCGGTGCGGTGGCTCCACGCGACGGGCATCCCCGCGTTCCGCGACGAGCTGTACTTCTTCTTCTCGGGCCCGGTGCTGCGGCCGGAGCTGACCGCCGGCGGCGTGGTGCTGTCGCTGGTGGTGGTCACGGTGGTGAGCGTGCTGTCGATCATCTTCCCCCTGGTGCTGGCGACGCGCGTCGCGCCCATCACCGCCATGCAGTCTCAGGAGGCCTGACCAACATGCTCCTCCGCATCGCGTTCCTCTCTCTCTGGCAGCACCGGCGGCGCACCGGGGTGTTGATGACGGCCATCGCGCTGGTCACCGCGTTGATGGTGGTGATGCTGGGCATCGGCGAGGGCATGCAGCGCTCGCTGGTCGAGATGTCGACCACGCTGATGAGCGGCCACGTCAACGTCGGCGGCTTCTTCAAGGTGACCGCGGGCCAGGCCGCGCCGGTCGTCACCCACGCCGACGAACTCCGCGCGCTGGTGAAGAAAGAAGTGCCCGAGGTGACCTACATCGCCTCGCGCGGCCGCGGCTTCGCGAAGGTGGTGAGCGAGTCGGGGTCGATGATGCTGGGCGTCTCCGGCATCGTCATCGGCGAGGAGAAAGGCCTGCAGCGCACGCTGCGCATCAAGGAGGGCGACCTCTCGAAGCTGTCGGAGCCCGGCACCGCCCTGCTCTTCGAGGAGCAGGCCGCGACGCTCAACGTGCACGCCGGTGACGCAGTCACCATCACCGCGCCCACGCCGCGCGGCACCAACAACACCGTCGACGTCACCGTGGTCGCCATCGCGGAGAGCATGGGCATGATGAGCTCGTTCTCCAGCTTCGTGCACGAGACGAGCCTCCGGCAGTTGTACCAGCTGAAGGAAGACACCACCGGCGCGCTGCAGATCTACCTCCCGACCTCGGAGCTGACGCAGGTGAAGCAAGTGCAGGCGCGCCTGCGCGAGGCGCTGAGCAAGGCCGGCTACCAGCTGCTCGACGACGACGGCCGCGCGTTCTGGTTCAAGTTCGAGAACGTCAACCGCGAGCCCTGGGTCGGCCAGAAGCTCGACCTCACCAACTGGCACGACGAGGTCAGCTTCGCGTCGTGGACCGTCGACCTGATGAGCTTCCTCTCGTTCTTCCTCGGCGGGCTGCTGATGACCATCGTCGGCGTGGGCATCATGATCGTGATGTGGATCGCCATCCGCGAGCGCACGCGGGAGATCGGCACGCTCCGCGCCATCGGCATGCAGCGCACGCGCGTGCTGGCGATGTTCCTGCTCGAGGGCTTCCTGCTGGGCGCGCTGTCGACGGCGGCGGGCATCACGCTGGGGTTGATCTCCTGCGCGCTCATCAACTCGGCGCACATCGCGTTGCCCATCGGCGTGCGCTTCGTGCTGCTGTCAGATCACCTCGCGGCGTACCCCACGCTGCAGTGGGTGCTGACGGTGTCGCTCTTCATCACCACGGTGGTGACGCTCATCTCGCTCATCCCCTCGTTCATCGCGGCGCGGCTCAAGCCGGTGACGGCGATGCAGCACGCAGGCTGAACGAAATTCCCTCTCCCCCGGGGAGAGGGTCTCGCGCAGCGAGGGGTGAGGGGCGCTCAGCGAACCGCAGACACCGCGAGCTTCCGCGTCGCGACCAGCACGGTCACCCACACCGCGTCGGCGAGGCCGAGGTGCACCAGCTGCATCCACACCGGGGCCTGCAGCACGACGTTGGTGAGCCCCGCCATCAGCTGAAGCACGACCAGTGACCAGAGGGCGATGGTCCACCCGCGGGCCGCAGAGAAGGTCACGCGGCCCAGGTTCAGCAACACCGCGGCCGTCGCCAGCGCGAGGAACGGGTGGATGATGCGCAGGCGGATCAGCAGGTCGACGAAGGCGCTCTGCACCGCCTGCTGCGTCAGCGTGTCACCCAGCGCGGCGATGGCGCCGCTCACGCCGGTCACCATCACCAGCACCATCGCGAGCCACGAGAACACCGCGGAGCTGCCCCGCAGACGCGCGGCCACGTCACCGGCGAACGCGTGGAAGACGGTCATCACCATCACGCCGACCAGCAAGAAGGTGTTGATGAGGTGGATCGACATGGCGACCGCGCGGGAGGCGGTGGCGTTGTCAGCGACCAGCTCCGCCTTCACCAGCAGCGCGCCCAGCGCGGCCTCGGTCAGCATCAACACCAGCGAGAGCACCGCGAAGCGCCGCGCGACGCGCGAGGGTTGCCGCAGCGCCATCACGAACACCGCGATCACCAACAGCAGCGCGATGCCGCTCGTCGCGCGGTGCGTGTACTCGATGAGCGTCTGCACGCTCGGCGCCCGGGGGATCAGGTCTCCATTGCAGACCGGCCAGTGCGCGCCGCACCCGGCGCCGCTCCCCGAGGCGCGCACGTACGCGCCCCAGATGATGACCAACAGCGACCAGGCCAACGAAACGATCGCGGTGCGACGGAACCACATGGCGCTACTTCACGAGCCGGAGGTGACCGCGCTTGGGGGGCGTCGGCTCGCTGGGGGCTTCTTCGGCGGGCGGCTCCGACGCCACCACCTCGCGCAGCACCGCGCGCGGCGCGAGTTCGTCTTCACCCGGCATCTCCGGGGGCAGGCGCGCCTTCTCGGTGGCCGCGGCGACCAGCTCGCCCGGCATGTTGTCGGGGAACATCCACAGCTCCTCGGTGGTGAGGCACGCGATGGCGTAGATGGCGCTCCACGGCACGCCCACCTTGAAGCGGCTGCCGTTGAACGACAGCGTCTGCCGCACGCCCCAGTCATTGACCGCGAGGTCGGGCGGGTCGAAGCGGTACGAGTGGTTGAGCCGCAGGTGGAAGTCGCCCTTGAACTGCTCGGGCACGATGACGCCGGGCCGCCGCGCGTCGAGGTGCAGCTGCGCCATGCCGTGCTCCAGCGCGGTCAGCAGCCGGGTCTTCTTTTCGTTGTCGCGCTTGTCACTCACGTGTCGTTCACCGTCTGCGCATGGCGCGGTCCATCTCGCGCTTCGCTTCCCTGTCTTTGATCGTGTCGCGCCGATCGAGCCCGGTCTTGCCCTTGCCCAACCCCAGTTTCACCTTCGCCCGGCCCTCCTTGAAATAGAGCTCGAGCGGAATGATCGAATAACCCCGCTCCTTCACCTTCGCTGCCCAACGGTCGAGCTCCGCGCGGTGCAGCAGCAGCTTGCGCGGGCGAATGGGCAGGTGGCTGAAGGCGCTGGCGGGCTTGTACGCGCCGATGTGCGCGTTGTGGAGGTAGAGCTCGTTCTTGTCAGGCAGCGCGTAGGCGTCAGACAGCGAGGCCTCGCCGTTGCGCAGCGCCTTCACCTCGGAGCCCAGCAGCGCCAGCCCCGCCTCGAGCGTGTCGTCGAAGGCGTAGTCGAAGCGCGCGCGGCGGTTCTCGCAGATCAGCTTCGTGCCGGTCTCTCGCTTCGGCGCCATGGGCGCGGCTCCTCTACACGCTCGGGAGGAGGATCGGCACGTTATCAATCAGCCGGGTGGTGCCCATGAAGGCCGCAACCAATGCGCGCGCGGGCACGCCGGGCGCAAGGCGCTCCAGCGGCTTCAAGCTGACCGCGTCGACGAAGGCCACGTAGTCCTCGCGGAAGGCAGAGCGCTCCAGCTCGGCGCGCACCAGCGCCCGCAGCGTCTCGACGTTCGCCTCGCCGTGCTGCGCGGCCCGCTGCGCCGCGAACAGCCCCCGCGAGATGCCCAGCGCGCGCTGGCGCTCCTCGGCGCTCAGGTACGCGTTGCGCGAGCTCATCGCGAGGCCGTCGGCTTCGCGAATGGTCGGCTGCCCGACGATCTCCACGCCCAGCTCGAGGTCACGCGCGAGCGCCGAGATGACCTGGAGCTGCTGGTAGTCCTTCTCGCCGAACAGCGCGACGTCGGGGCGGAAGAGCGAGAGCAGCTTGGTCACCACCGTGGCCACGCCGCGGAAGTGCCCGGGCCGCGAGGCGCCGTCCAACCCCTGGCTCACCTCGTCGACGTTCACGTACGTCTGGTACCCGGGCGGGTACACGGTGAGCGGCTCGGGGAGGTACACGCCGAACACGCCCGCCGCGCCGCACTTCGCGAGATCGCCCGCCACGTCACGCGGGTAGCGCGAGAGATCTTCCTTCGGCCCGAACTGCGTGGGGTTCACGAAGATCGACACCGCGCACACCTCGGCGCGCCGCAGCCCCTCCCGCATCAGCGAGAGGTGCCCGTCGTGCAGGAAACCCATGGTGGGCACCAGCGCGAGCCGCTGCCGACCGAGCGACGCTCTCCACGAGCGCACCTCGGCGGGCGTCTTCCAGACGACGGGAGTCACACCGGCGCGCCGTAGACGGCGTCTTTCTCTTCGCGCTCGGCAGGCATCACGTCGGGGTTCGACGCGACCAGCCGCATGTTGCTGCTGCGGAAGGAGTGCTCCTCGTCGGGGAAGCTCCCCGCGCGCACCTCGTCGAAGTACTGACCGGCGGCGCCCTTCACCGCGTCGCCCAGCATCGCGTAGTGCTTCACGAACTTCGGCTTGAAGTGCGGGTTGAAGCCCAGCAGGTCGTAGCTCACCAGCACCTGCCCATCGCAGTGCTTGCCGGCGCCGATGCCAATGGTGGGAATCGAGAGGCGCGCGGTGATGGTCTTCGCCAGCTCGAGCGGCACGCCTTCGAGCACCAGCGCGTAGCAACCGGCCTGCTCCAGCGCGACCGCGTCCGCGAGGATCTTCCGCGCTGTCTCGTCGTCGCGGCCCTGCACCACGTAGCCGCCCATCTTGTGCACCGACTGCGGCGTGAGGCCCAGGTGGCCCATCACCGGAATCGAGGCGCGGACAATGCGCGAGATGACGTCGGCGAACTCCTGCCCGCCTTCGAGCTTCACGCTGCCCACGCCACCCTCGGTGACGAGGCGCCCCGCGTTGCGGACCGCGTCTTCAATCGAGTTCTGGTAGCTCATGAACGGCAGGTCGCCGACCACGTGCGCGCGCTTCGCCCCGCGGGTCACGCAGCGCGAGTGGTAGACCATCTGGTCCATCGTCACCGGCAACGTGGAGTCGTTGCCTTGAATGACCATGCCCAGCGAATCGCCCACCAGCATCACGTCGGCGCCGGCTTCATCAAAGAGCCGCGCGAACGTCGCGTCGTAGGCGGTGACCATGCAGATCTTCTGACCTGCGTCCTTCAACTTCTTCAGCGTGTGGATGGTGACCGGCTTCACGGTTCACCTCCGGATTTTGGACTGCGGGTGGCCCTCGTTCTCGTTCGCCGCTCTCAAAGAGTCGCCGACGATGAAAGGGTGC
Organism: uncultured Archangium sp.; assembly: GCA_946479335.1. The sequence continues at coordinate 16,175 of CAMLFP010000047.1, read as the reverse complement.
TGCTTCTACTTCTTACTGGGCAACGGCTGGTAATGCACCGTGCCCTTCTTCGTCTGGCGGATCACCTGGAGCAGGTTTTCCAAATCATCGGGGTTGTTCACGAAGTCGATGTCGGAGGTGTTCACCACCAGCAGCGGCGTGTCGGTGTAGTGGAAGAAGAAGTCGTTGTACGCGCGCACCAGCCCCTCGAGGTAGCCGACGTCGAACCGGCGCTCGAACTCGCGGTTGCGCTTCTTGATGCGCGAGAGCAACACGTCCATCCGCGCCTGGAGGTAGATGACCAGGTCGGGCTTCGTCACCTGCGGGCCCAGCGCGCCGAACACGCGCTCGTAGAGCGCCAGCTCGTTCTCGTCCAACGTCAGCGCCGCGAAGATGCGGTCCTTCGCGAAGAGGTAGTCGCTGACGGTGATGTTCGAGAAGAGGTCTTGCTGGAAGAGCTCCTGCTGCTGCTTGAAGCGCGAGAGCAGGAAGAACATCTGCGTCTGGAACGCGTACTTGTTGCGGTCTGTGTAGAAGCTCGCGAGGAAGGGGTTCTCCTCGACGACCTCCATCACCCGGCGCGCCTGGAACCGGTCGGCGATGATGTTGGTCAGAGACGACTTGCCGACGCCGATGGCGCCTTCCACGACGATGTAGCGGTGGTCGAGTTTCATCGCGTTGGAGGCCGATAAATCGGCCTGAGAAGAGGTCGGGCAACTGACCACAAGGGCCTTTTTGACGCAACGGAATCGAGGAAAAGGGCAAGAAGATCAAGCCATTGGTTGACCTGACATGGCATGTCACATATCGTCACGCCATGGCAAACCCGAGGGGGAAGTCAGCTCGCGTCGTAGCGCTGGAGACCGCGCCGTCCGAAGAGTCTGTGCTGCCGCCTCAGGTGGCCGCCAGCCCGCTCTACGGCGTGGCGATGTTGAAGATCGCCATGGAGCTCAAGAAGGCCGACGCGCGCCCGGTCGATGAGCTGATCACCGGCGTGCTGACGCGCATGCGGCTCGACGAAGCCGAGTTCCGCCGGTTCCTCGAATCGAATGGCGGGCTGCTCCGCGCCATCGCGCAGAAACGGTACGCGTGAAGAAGAAGATTTTGAAGACCGCCACCGTGGTGGCGAAGGTCGACCCGCGCAAGCCGTTGCCGCCGCCGGTGCGCGCGCGCGTGCAGGCGCCGACGAAGGCCAAGCTGGTCGCGGCGCTCAAGAAGCTGCACCCGATGGACTGAGGTGGGCTCCACGGCGGCCGCGCAGTGTGCGCTGCACCCGGAGTCACCCGCCGTTGGAACCTGCGCGCGGTGCGGCCGGTTCGGCTGCGCGCAATGCCTTCTCTCCGACGGCTTCTGCGCGGAGTGCGCACGACTCGCCGGCGACCCGTACGGGCTCTCGCGCGCGTTCTCCCACCTTGAAGCCGTGCGCATCGCCGCGCGCCTCGTGGTGGCTGAGCTCCCGCGCGTACTGTTCATCGTCCTCGTATTCTCGGTGCCCGCAGCGATTCTGCAGGCGGCGACGCCCGACCAGGGCGACCTCGCGTCGTTGAGCCGCTCGGTGCGCACCTCGGCGCTCTATGACTGGCTCGCCGGTACCCTCGGTGCACAGACGATGCTGGCGCTCTTCATCGCGCGAGGTGAGGGGCGCGTGCTGACGCTGGGGCAGGCCTTCAACGAGGCCGCGATGAACTGGAACCGCGCCATCGGCGCCGCGTTCCGCAGCGGTTTGTGGACCACGCTCTTCACGCTGCTGCTGCTGATCCCCGGCGTGTGGCAGGCGGTGCTGCTGATGTTCTCGCGCGTCGCCGCGCTCCGCACGAAGGGAGACGCCCTCGAGGCCTCACGTGCCGTCGTGCGCGGCCGGTTCTGGACGTGCTTCGGCCTGGCCGACATCACGTCGGCGTGGTGTTCGTCGGCATCGTGATCTCCATCATCACCAGCACGGTGGCCGAGTCGATCGGAGCCCCGGCGGTGCTCAACGAGTTCGTCAGCGACTTCGTCGCGCGCCTCGCCGGCGACGCGCTGGGGGCCGCGCTCCTGTACGCGGCATTCGTCATGCTCCACGTCACCGCGGGCACGCCGCTCGAGCCGATGCACTGGCGCCGGGAGCTACCGCTTCGTCAGCCCAGCCAGTCGTAGGCGCGCGCCAGCTGCGTCTTCGGGTCGTGGGTGATGACGTTCCCGTGGCCGACGACGATGCGCTCGAAGTGCAGCGAGAGGATCTGCTCGAGCGACTTCCTGGTCGCCGCGTGATCGGGGAACGCCGTCTTGCGGATGACGCCGCTGACCCCGACGACCCCGTTGAAGCCCGCGAGCGTCGCGTACCAGCGCGTCAGCGTGTGCGTCGGCACCATGTTCTGCAGCAGGTCCGCCACCACCAGGGTCTTGCTCGCACGGTGGAACACCACCGTCTCCGAGAGCCGGAACGCGTCGACGTGCACCTCATCGAGCAGGCCGTCGAAGGCGGGCTCCGACGTGCCGTGGAAGCGATCGATGCGCAGGTCGGGCCGCTTCTTCGCCAGCGCCTTCGGCGCGTGCACCGTCGCCTGCGGGTACGCGTCGGCCCAGAAGCCGAGGTTCAGGTGATGAAACGCGTTGGGCGCGTAGAGGTGCGTCACGCGGCCCAGCGCGTCGACCTCGGCTCTTCGCTCCGGCGTCAGCGGCACCGGCGAGTGCAGCAGCAGCTCGTCGTCGCGCAGCCGCAGCACCGTCATCGCCGCGGGGATGCGCATCACCTTGAGCAACCGCACCTCGGTGGTGGAGGTCCAGACGCCGGCCGTCACGGGTTCGAGCGCGCGCATGCGCTCAAAGCTGGCCCAGCACCACTTCGCAGTCGAGGCCGCCGTTGCCGACCCGGTGCGTTTCGTCGATGTGCAGCTGCAGGTGCTCCGCGCCGCTCTGCAAAAGAAACGCGAAGTACCAGCCCTTGCACGCGGCGGTGAGCGACTGCCCCAGCGCCCGGTAGAGCTGCGCGAGCTCGTCGCGTTCGCCCACGCGCTTGCCGTACGGGAGGTTGGCGACCACGAGGCCCTTCTCTCCGCGGCGGACGAGCTTCGTGGCGTCGAGGCGCTCCAGCTTGATGCTCTCGAGCACGCCTGCGCGGCGAGCGTTGCGGCGCGCCGTCCCCAGTGCGCCGGCGTTCAGATCGCTGCCGAACAAGTCGGTCTTCACGGCCTCGCGAGAACGCGGCAGCGCCTTCCAAGCCGCGTCGTCGTGGCTGGCGAACTTCTCGAACGCGAACGCGCGGTTGCGGCCGGGCGCAAGACCGGCGGCCATTTCAGCGGCCTCGATGAGCAACGTGCCGGAGCCGCACATCACGTCCCACAGGGGTTCGCCGGGCTTCCACTGTGCGAGCCGCAGCACGCCGGCGGCCAGCGTCTCGCGCATCGGCGCGCGGCCGACCTCTTGCCGGTACCCGCGGAAGTGCAGCAGCTCACCGGTCGTGTCGACGCTGACCTGACAGGTGCCCCGCTTCGTGCCGCGCAGCAGGAGCTTCACCGCGCCGGGCGTGGAGCTCAACACCCCGCCCCACTTCTCCGGCGTCTCGCCGAAGGCGTCGATCTCGAACTGCGCTCCGTACGCGCGCAGGTCGAGCTGCTTGAGCTCCGCCGCTGAACGCACCTCGGCCACGCGCAACAACACGCGGCTGGCGACGCGGCTCCAGAGGTTCACGTGCCGGTAGTCGCCTTCGAATTCGCAGCCACCGCCGACCACCTCGCCCGCGTAGCCGAGCTCCGAGAGCTCCTCGCCGAGCACGTCTTCGAGGCCGGGCGTGCAGCCGGCGAACAGTGACGCCTTCACGCCGCGAGCGTCCGGATGATCTTGGGAGCAACCCCGGTGCTCTCCAGCAGCGCCGCGAGCCGCTTCTTCGCGATGCCGTTCGGCTGCCCGGTGCGCCGCGCGAAGATGAGCTCGTTCTTGAGCGAGTGCTCCCAGCCGTTGAGCTCCGTCACCGTCACCTGGTAGCCGTTGGCCTCCAGCACCAGCGCGCGGATCACGTTGGTCAGGTGCGAGCCGAACTCGCGGCGGTGCCACGGGTGCGAGAACAGCGACTGCATCGCGGAGTCGACCTTCGGGCGCGCGTCCTTGAGCTGCTGCGCGACCTCCGCCTGACAACACGGCACCAGCGCGATGAAGTCGGCCTTGTGCGCGAGCGCCACGGCCATGGCGTCATCGGTCGCGGTGTCACACGCGTGCAGCGCGGTCAGGAGGTGGATCTTCTCCGGGTACTTCGCTTGCGCGATGGACGCGGTCTCGAAGCGCAACCGCGAGAAGCCCAGCGCCTGCGCGCGCTCGGTGCCGTTCTTCGACAGCTCCGGGCGGGCCTCGACGTTGACCACCTCTCCCGCGGGCTTGTCCTTGAAGAACAGCTCGTAGAGCACGAAGCCGAGGTACGCGTTGCCGCTGCCGACATCGACCACCACCGGCGCTTCGACGCCTTCCAACGCGGGCTGCAGCAGCCCGACGAGGTGGTTGACCTGCTTCAGCTTCCGGCGCGCGTCGGCGTTCAGCTGCCCATCACGCGTGACGAGGTGCAGCGTCTTGAGCAGCTCGATCGACTGGTTCTCAAGCAGCTCGCGGCGAACGTGCTTCGCGGCGACCGTCTCGCGCGGCCTGGAGGTCATCAGACGGCGACGACTTCGACGATCTCAGGGCACGCCTCTTTGAGGCGCGTCTCGATGCCCATGCGCAGCGTGGCGGTCGACGACGGGCACCCGGCGCAGCTGCCCTGCATGTGCAGGAACACCGTGTTGTTCTCGATGCGGTCGAGCGTGATGTCGCCGCCGTCGTTGGCCACCGCCGGGCGGATCTCGAGGTCGAGGATCTCGCGGATGCGCTGCTCCAACGCGCCGCCGCCGCCGGCCTGCGCCGCGGCCAGCCACGCCTCGAGCACCTCGGGCTTCACCACCGTGTCGCCGGCGGTGAGGTGGTTGTCCAACGCGAGCATCACGCCGTCGTTGAGCTCGTCCCACTCGCCTTCGTCACCCTTGGTGACGGTGACGAAGTTGGTGCCGAGCATCACCGCGGTGACGCCCTTGATGTCGAACAGCTTCGTCGCCAGCGGCGACTTCTCGTTGGCGACCTCGCGGGTGGTGAAGTTCATCGCGCCGCGCGGCAGCAACGACGTGTCGACCACGTACTTCAGCGTGCTGGGGTTCGGGGTCCACTCGAGCTGGATGTTGACGGACATGTGGGAAGGCTCCTTACGGACAGCAAGTAAAGAGGAGCGCGACGAAACGCAAGCGCCCCACTCAGCTGAGCAGGTCTGACTCCGGCTGGATCTCGGCGATCTCCATCTCCAGCTCGATGGGCAGCGCGTCCTCGACCTCCAGCTCGGTGGAGATGATGTCGAGCTCGTCTTCGGAGCGCTCGCCCTCGAGGATCTTCGTCATCGGCTTGCTGACCTTCGCCACGCCCGGCTTGTTCCCCGGCAGCGGGAGCAGCTGGTTCGCTTCACGGAGGTGCTGCACCAGCTGCCGCGCCAGCAGGTCGACCATCTGGAAGGCGAAGCGGTGCCCTGACTGAAAGAGCGTGTCGAAGTGCTGATCGGTCATCTTCAGCAGCGTGGCCGGGCCGGTCGTCAGGCAGCTCGCCGAGCGAACGCCCTGGTCGATGCACGCCACCACCCCGAACATCGTGCCCGCCGGGAGGTTCGCCAGCGTCTTCCCGTTGCGGCCCACCGACACCTCGCCGTCGACGATGAAGTACGCGGCGTCGGCCTTCTCGCCCTCCGCGAAGATGGGCGTCATGCCGTCGACCTTCACCACCTCGAGCTTCTGCGCGAGCGCCAGCTTCACCACCGCGGGCAGCGCGTGGAAGGCGGGGTAGCGATCGATGAGCTCCGCGCCCGCGCGCGGGCCGGGCGGCAACGGCGGCGTGTCGACCTTCGCGTGACCCGACGGCACGATGCGCTCATTCGTCGCGCGCAGCCGCGCGCAGAGGTCGAGGCAGATCTTCCGGAGGATCTTGAACGCCGCGGGCCTGAACGACGCGCGCATGGCGTGGAACTCCTGCGCGTCGATCTGATGCGCGGAGCCCGACTGGGTGACGATGGCCGTGCCGGACCGCGGGCCGTCATCGATGAGCGCCATCTCGCCCAGCACGTCGCCCTTCCTCGCGTAGGCGACGGCGACCGGGCGCTGCTGGCCGGCCGTGGTGGCGACCGAGACCTCGGTGGTCTCGCCCATCACCCACATCGCGCGGCCGGGGTCGCCTTCGGCGAAGAGCACCTGCCCCGCGGTCAGCTCGACGGGGCGGAACAACGTGAGCACGTCGTTGAGGTCGGCGTCATCGACCAGCGAGAAGAGTGGGATGGAGCGGATGAACTGCGCCAGCGCGGCGTTCCCCGACATTGAAAAGAAGCTCCTTCAGCCGACGACGCGGTTACGGCCCGACTTCTTGGCCTTGTAGAGGTTCGCGTCGGCGACCTTGATGAACTGCAGGCCCTCGGTCATCTCGCCGGTGAGGTCGGCCACGCCGATGGAGAGGGTCACCTTGATGCTCTTCCCCTCGAAGACGAAGTGATGGTCTTCGACGAGCCGCCGCACCTTCTCGGCCAGCTTGCGGGTGTTGTCGCCGCCCGACTCGGGGATGACGTAGGCGAACTCCTCGCCGCCGTAGCGCGCGAAGCACTCTTCCTTGCGCACGCGCGGCTTGATGATGCCCGCCATCTCGCGCAGCACGTAGTCACCGGCGAGGTGGCCGTTGACGTCGTTGATCTGCTTGAAGTGGTCGATGTCCATCATCATCAGCGACAGGGCCCGCTGGTAGCGGTGGCACCGGCCCATCTCGCGCTCGAGGAACTCGAGGAAGAAGCGCTTGTTGCTCACCTGCGTGAGGCCGTCGTTGATGGTGAGCGAGTAGATCTCTTCGTAGTACTGCTGCTCGATGTTGTTGCCCGAGAGGAACTTGAAGATGGCGGAGCCGATCTTCACCAGGTCGCCGTTGCGCAGCGGCTGCTCCTCGCGGATCTCCTCGTCGTTCAAGTACGTGCCGTTGGTCGACCCGAGGTCCTTCACGAAGTAGCGGCCGTCGCGCAGGCGCACCTGGGCGTGGCGGCGGCTCACGTTGTCCATGTCGACGACGACGAAGTTCCCGTCTTCGCGGCCGACGGTGAACGTGTCGTCTTCGATCAGCGGGTACTTCTTGCCGAGGAAGGGCCCGGCGATCATCACCAGACAGCTCTCTCCGTTGGCGCGGAGGTCTTGCAGCTTCTGAATCTTGGTGACGCGCGTTTCGCCACTCATCGCAAATCTGGTTTGTAGCACAGGGCCCCGGCGCCCCTAAGTTCGCCGTATGAGACGCTGGGCTGCGGCACTTTCCACACTCGCACTGACCTGCTGCGCCACCGCGGTGACCCGGTGGCACTCGGAGCTCGAGGGCCGGCGCACGTCGGCGTACGACACGCATTGCCGCCAGAAGCGCTCCACGCCGGGGCCGGTCGTGTACTTCGCGACGGAAGAAGGCGGCCGCACGCAGTGGCTCTTCTGCAACGGCGCGACGGTCACGCAGCGCGAGGGAGGCCGCCCGGTCTACGAGGCCAGCCCGACCGCGAAGCAGCTCAAGACCTCACCGCTCGAACAGGACTACCTCGACGCGGCTGCGGCGTTCGACGGCGCGGAGGTGCAGCACGCGCCGAAGTAGTCAGACGGCCTTGCCGATGTGCTCCGCGGCCCAGTGGGCGATGCCGAAGATGGTCTCCTGCGGGTTGACGCCCAGCGAGGTGGGCAGCACCGAGCCGTCGACGATGTAGAGGTTGTCGAGCGAGTGGTACCGGAGGTTCGGGTCGACCACCGACTTCGCCGGGTTCTTGCCCATCGCGCAGCCGCCCATCTGGTGCGCGGAGAAGACGCGCAGCTTCACCGGCTCCCAGGGCGCCTTGTCGAGGCGATCGATGTCGTCGACGCTGTTCATCACCACCGGGTCGAGGTGCAGCGACAGCACGCGCTTCGCGCCGACGGCGAACTGCAGCTTCGCCATCTCCTTGCTGGCCACGCGGAAGGCCTCGAAGAGCGCCGGGGTGAAGGCGTAGTCGATGGAGTAGCGCCCGCGCGCGCCGTCACGCAGCCGCACGGTGCCGCCGGTCTCCTCGGGCATCAGCCCGTCGATCGCCAACGCCAACATCGCCTGCAGCCGCGGGAAGTTCGAGAACAGGTCTTGCGTCTGCGCGCCGGTGCCCGACGAGACGATGGCGCCCAGCATCGGGTGCACCGGGGGCACCTCGAGGAAGAAGCCCATCTGGCCGGCGCCGCGCTCGCTGAAGTGGTGCGAGTAGACCGACTGCGGCGCGCCGGAGAACGCGTTCACGTCGAAGGGCATCTCGGCCAGCGTCAGCACCACCGGGTGCAGCCACATGCGCTTGCCGACGTTGCCGCGCCCGTCGAGCCCGCTGCGCAACAGCAGCCCCGGCGTGTTGATGGCGCCGCCGCTCACCACCGTCAGCTTGGGCTTCACGGTGAGCCGCGCGCCGGTGGGCTCCTGCGTCTTCGGGTCGAGGATCTCCGAGTGCACCGAGATGACCTTGCGCCCGTTCCACAGCAACTCGCGCACCGAGCAGTTGGCGTACACGTCGAGGCCCGCTTCGACCGCGTCGGGGATGACGGTGGCCAGCATCGACTGCTTGGCGTCGACCGGGCAGCCCATGCCGCAGTAGCCGAGGTTCAGGCAGTTGTTCACGTTGCGGCGGATGAGGCCGCGCGAGTACCCGAGCTTCTGCAACCCGTCCCACAGCGCGCGGTTGTTGGCGTTCATCGCGCTCTCGGGCCACTCGGCGATGTGGAGCCGCTTCTCCACCGCCTCCCAGTGCGGCGTGAGGATCTCCGTCGACAGCGTGTCGACGCCCGCCTCGTCGCGCCAGCGCTGCAAGATGCGCTCGGGCGTGCGGAAGCTGCTGCACCAGTTGACGGTGGTGCCGCCGCCGACGCTGCGACCCTGCAGCATGGTGATGGAGAGATCATCGGTGCTGCGGTTGCCCAGCTCCTGGTACAGGTTGGGGAACGCGCGGGCCTCGGTCATGTCGAACTCGCGGCGCGTGTGGTACCCGCCCTCCTCGAGCAACACGACGCGCTTGCCCTGCTTGACCAGCTCGTGCGCGGTCCACGCGCCGCCGGAGCCGCTGCCGATGACGCACACGTCGCACTCCACGTGTTGATCGGTGGTGATGTCTTCAGCGGTGAAGATGCGGCCGCTCATGGCGTGCCTCCGTCGGCCGGCTCGGCCGGCGCTTCATTCCATTTGCCGTTGGACATGGGGCGCGCGGTGTCGCCGCCCTTCCACACCGGCGCGTTGGGGTCATGGATGCCGGCGGGCGGGCCCGGGTACTTCACCGCGGGCCAGGTCTTCGGGTTGCCGTAGTACGCGGCCATCACCAGCCCGCGCAGCGCGAGGTAGCCGGTGCGGCGCAGCGTCAGCTTGCTGTCGCGCCACTCATCGATGACCGCGAACTGCTGATCCATCGGGAGCATCGAGAAGGTCTGGCGCCGCCGGCCGAAGAGGAACGCCGGGAGCGCGTTCTCGAAGAGGTTGATGAGCTGCTTGAGCTCGTCGCGCGTGACCTCCTCCATCATCGCCATCACGCCGTCGGCGGCGACGGTGGTGTTGAGCGCGTCAGCGTCGGGGAAGTTCTCGTTGGGAGGGATGAAGCGCTGCACCAGCGCGTGGAGGCACGCGTACTCGCGCGCGTTGAGCACCCGGAGCCCATCAGGCACCTCGATGGAGGCGGAGGGCCTCGTGAAGAGCCACGTGCCGCCGCCCAGCGCGAGGACCACGCCGCCCAACAACCCCTTCTTCAACACCCCACGCCGCGACGGTTTCTCTCCCGGAGGAGGCAGGTACATTTTCATCGCGCGCGAGAGGGTAACAGCTTCAGTCCTTCGGACGTGCGAGATCGACGACGAGGCGCTGCCACTTCGCCTTCGCGAACTCGAGGAACGCCGGCGGCGCGTCACCGAAGTCGGGCTTGAAGGTGCCGCCCATGTATTCGGTCTCGCCGACGCGCTCGTACGACTCGCCGCGCAGCGCGTACTTGGTCTTGCCCTCGTACATCAGCAGCTTCACCTCCAGCGGCGACACGTCGCTGCGGCAGCCGAGCTTGTAGAGGAATGACACCTCCGCGATGCCGTCGTCGTCGAGGTCGGTGACCTCGATGGAGTTGTCGAGGAACTCGAGCTCGAGGTCGAACTCGCACTGCTTCACGAAGTCTTTCGCCTTCCACACCTCGCGCGTGCCGACGGTGTGGGTGACGTGCAGGTCGCGGTCGCGCGTGTAGCCCTCTTCGGTCTTCTTCTGGCGCTTCGCGCCCAGGGCGAACCTCACGAGGTGCGCGCCGTCTTTGTCGGTGAAGCGCAGGTCGCGGGCTTGCCCTTCTCGGGTGCGCGCCCAGTCGGTGAGCTGCGCGTGGGGAGCGCCCGCGAGGGCCAGCAGGAGCATCGAAGTGAACATGCGCCGGTTCTACCCGCCCGGCAGGCGCCTCGACACCCACTACGAAATCGCGATCGCGCCGCGGCCGTCTTAAGTTCGCGCGCATGTCTGGCCGAACGCTCGCGATGGTCCTCGCCGGAGGCGCCGGAACCCGCCTCGATCCGCTCACCCGTGAACGCGCGAAGCCCGCGGTGCCCTTCGGAGGGCGCTACCGCATCATCGACTTCTGCCTGTCGAACTTCGTCAACTCCGGCATCTACAAGGTGAAGGTGTTGACGCAGTACAAGTCTGACTCGCTCAACTCGCACATCTCGCGCACGTGGCGGATGACGGCCTTCCTCGGGCACTACTGCGAGACGGTGCCGGCGCAGATGCGCACCGGCGGCGACTGGTACAAGGGCAGCGCCGACGCGATCTTCCAGAACCTGAACCTGATCACCGACGAGCAGCCCGACACGGTGTTCGTCTTCGGCGCCGATCACATCTACCAGATGAACGTGCAGCAGATGCTCGACTTCCACCGCGCGCGCCGCGCCGACTGCACGGTCGCGGTGTTGCCGGTGCCCATCGAGCAGGGAGATCAGTTCGGCATCCTCCACGTGGCGGAGGACGGCGAGGTGAAGGACTTCATCGAGAAGCCCAAGAACCCGCCGCCGATGCCCGGCGACCCGACCAAGTGCCTTGCGTCGATGGGCAACTACATCTTCAACACCGACACGCTGGTGCGCGAGGTGACGCAAGACGCGAAAGACCCCTCGTCGGCGCACGACTTCGGCAAGTCCATCCTCGGCAACCTGAACCAGCGCGCGCGCGTCTACGCCTACGACTTCCAGCAGAACGAGGTGCCGGGGCTGGTGCAGCGCGAGCTGGGCTACTGGCGCGACGTGGGCACCATCGACGCCTACTTCGAGGCCAACATGGACCTCATCGCCATCGAGCCGGTCTTCAACCTCTACAATTCGCAGTGGCCCATCGTCACCGCCAGCACCTCGCTGCCGCCCGCGAAGTTCGTGTTCTCCGACGCCGCCAACAACCGCATCGGCCGCGCGCACGAGTCGCTGATCAGCGAGGGGTGCATCATCTCCGGCGGCCTGGTGGCGCGCTCGGTGCTCTCGCCGCGCGTGCGCGTCAACTCCTGGGCGGAGATCTACGACTCCATCCTCATGGAGAACGTGGAGATCGGCCGGCACTGCGAGATCCGCCGGGCGATCATCGACAAGAACGTGACGATTCCTCCAGGCACGAAGATCGGCGTCGACCTCGAGGAAGACCGCAAGCGCTTCCCCGTCACGCGCAGCGGCATCGTCGTCATCCCCAAGGGCACGCGCGTGGCCTGATGGCAGCCCTGCGTTTGATTGACCCGCGCGTGCACCCGGCCACGCTCGACGAGCGAGACCTCGAGACGCTGCAGCTGTTCGGCGTGAAGACGGTCATCGCGGTGGCCGACGCGACCGCGCACCCGGCGACTCCCGAAGGGCTGTTCGCGCACTTCGACGAGCTCCTCAAGCACGTCTCGCGGCTGGAGCGCGCGGGGTTGAAGGCGTACGCGGCGCTCGGTGTCCACCCGCGGGTGCTGCCGCGACGTGGGCTTCGTCAGGTGCTCGACGCGCTGCCTTCGTACCTGCGCGGCGGCAAGGTCATCGCACTCGGCCTGCTGGGCCTCGCCCGCGCCACGGAGGCAGAAGAAGACGCGCTGCTCGCGCAGCTGGAGCTCGCGGAGCGGTTCCAGCTCCCGGCCATCGTGGCGGTGCCCGACGCGAACAAGGAGAAGGTGACGCGCAAGCTGTTGGCGACGCTGAAGCGTGCGGAGCTGCCGACCTCGAAGATCATGGTCGACGGCGCGGTGGGGAAGACGGTGCGCGCCATTCGGGAACTCGGCTTTCACGCCGGGCTCACGCTGCACCCCGACCACCTCACCGTCGAGAAGGCGGTGACGTTGGTGCGCACCCTGGGGCCGGAGCGGTTGATTCTGAGCAGCGCCGCGGGTGACGGCGCGTCAGACATCTTGAGCCTCGCGCGCGCCGCGCACCGGCTCGAGAAGGCGGGGCTGACCGCGGGCGTGGTGCGCCGCGTGACGCGCGACAACGCCGCTTCGCTCTTCAGGATCACGGCCTAGACCCCGCCATGGATTCGCCGCCCCTCGACCTCTCCAGGACCCAGGCCCACGTGGACCCGCTCCTGGGGGCGACCGTCGGCGCGTACACCATCACCGGCCGCGCGGGAGAGGGCCGCTTCGGCACGCGCTACCGCGCCGAAGACGCCGCGCATGCGCCCTACACGCTGCAGGTGTTGCGCACCGGGCTCGTCGGCGACGAACAAGAAGCCCGCGCGGCCAACGCCCTCAAGTGCGAAGGCATCGCGCGCGTGCACGACTTCGCGGTGCTGCCCGACGGCCGCCAGGCGCGCGTGATGGAGCTGCTCGACGGGCGATCGCTCGACGATGACCTCCACATCACCGGCAAGTTCACGGTGCCCGAGACCATCGACGTGCTCTCGAAGCTGCTCAAGGTGCTGCAGACCACGCACGCGTGGCACGTCGTGCACGGCCGGCTCGGGCCCTCGAGCGTGCTGCGGGTCGGCGGGCAGCTCAAGCTCATCGACTTCGGGCTCGCGAAGGGCACCGCGACGACCGCCGACGATCTGAAGGCCGTGGGCGCGCTGGGTTTCTCCCTGCTGAGCGGCAAGGAGCTCGAGGGGGTGCCGCCGCCGCCGGGCGGAGATGTCCCCGAGCGGCTGCACGCGGTGCTGAGCACGCTGCTCAACGGGCGCGCCGACTCTGCGGCGGCGATGCGTCGCGAGCTGGAATGGCTGCGCCCTGCCACGTCGGCGCGCAAACCGCGTCGTGTGATCACCGCGGGGCTGGTGCTCGTCGCGCTCGCGGGCGTTGCGTTCTGGGCGACGCGCACACCGCCGATCGTCGAGCCGCCGCCCGAGCCTGCTCCGCTCCCGACGCCCGCGCCGACGCTGGATGCAGGAGCCGCGCCCGTCGAAGAGCCGCTCGCACCCGATGCCGGGCCGCCGCCGCCGGTCGACGCGCCGCCCACCAAGGAGCCACCGCGCAAGAAGCAGCGCGCCGAGAAGCCGACCGTGAAGCCCGCCGCGCCCACCGCCGCCGCGCTGCAGAAACAGCTGCGCGTCTTCGAGGCGAAGCTGCGGCAGCAGAAGCGGCTCAAGCCCGACGAGATCGAGGAGGCGCTGCACGTGCTGAACAAGCAGCGGCTGCGCCTGACGGGCGACGTCACGGAGGACGACCGCCGCGACATCGCCGCGCGGCTCGCGGCGTGGAAGCGCGTCTGGCTGCGCTGATCGACCCGTGCTCCCAACCAGCGCGTCTGCGCCGCGAAGCACCTCTCGCCGCGCCGGGTCCGAAAACTCCTCGAGATGGCCGACCACCCACGACGCGTGAGCGTATAAGGAGCCCCTGACGTGGCCGCAGACAGTCCAGATCACACGGTAGTTGCCCACGTCGCACCGGGAGAGGTGCTCGACGGGCGGTTCCGTGTGGAGACGCGCATCGGTCAGGGCGCGATGGGCAGCGTCTTCCGCGGGAAGGACCTGAAGAACAACCAGGTCGTGGCCATCAAGATCCTCGCGCCGGAGCACTGTCGCAAGCCGAAGGTCGTGGCGCGCTTCGAACGTGAAGCCGAGAAGATGACGCAGCTCTCGCACCCCAACATCGTGCGCTTCCACGGGCACGGGCGGCGCGGGGTGTTGCCCTTCATCGCGATGGAGTTCCTCGAGGGCCTGACGCTCGCGGAGATGCTGGAGAAGCAGCCCGGCGGGCGCATCGGGCTCGCAGAGACCGTCACCATCGTGAAGCAGATCGCCGCGGGGCTGTCGTTCCTCCACAGCCAGGGGCTGGTGCACCGCGACATCAAGCCGCAGAACGTGTTCCTCGCGACCGGCGGGCGCGTGTGCATTCTCGATCTCGGCGTCGTCAGGGATCAGTCGAACCCCGGGCTCACCAAGCCGGGCGCGATGGTGGGCACGCCCTATTACATGTCGCCGGAGCAGATCCTCGGCGTGGAAGACATCGACCAGCGCACCGACGTGTACGCGCTGGCGGCGGTGACGTTCGAGTTGCTCACCGGGCGCCCGCCGTACCTCGGCAACAACAACTTCGAGGTGCTGTACGGGCACAAGAACACGCCGCCGCCCGACGCCTCGGAGCTGGTGCCCGAAGTGCCTCCCGGCGTGGCCGACGTCATCATCCACGGGCTGAGCAAGCGCCGCGACGATCGCATCGTCGACGTGCTGCAGTTCATCGCCGACCTCGACGCGCAGGCCGGCGTGAAGAAGGTCGACCTCGCGCGCGCCTTCGACGTCTCGCACCCGGAGCGCACCCGCGTGACGCGCGGCACCCGCGCCGAAGCGAAGCCCCCGCCGGCCATCGCGCAGAGCATGCCCATCGCGTCGAACAGCGACGTGCACTCCGCGGGCGGTGAAGAGCAGCACACCGTGGTGCTGCAGCTCGACAGCGAACCGGCGCGCCCCGCGAAGCCGGCGCCGCCGCCGGAGTTCACGGTGCAGCCCAAGCAGCCGAAGAACGCGGGGCAGCTGCGCGTGGTGGTGACCGCCAAGGGCGTCGCCGAGGCCGCGCACATCTTCGTCGCGGGGAAGCCCCACGGCACCTCGCCGACCACGCTCACCCTCTCCGCCGGCCCGCATCAGGTGCGCGTCGAGCTCGCGGGCTACCGCACCGTCGAGCGCTGGGCCGTCGTCGTCGCCGGCACCTCGACGAACCTGCGCGTGTTCCTCGAGAAGGCCTGACCTTCAGTTGCCGAAGCCCAGGAGATCGAACGCGTCCCACTTCACGACGGCGCGGCCGCGCAGCGGGCGGGTGGCTTCGAAGCGACGCAGGCCCTTCTGCAGCAACGGCACCTCGCCCTGCCCATCGATGACCGTGAGGCCGCCGCCGGGGGCGACGTCTTCTGAGAACTCCAGGACCAGCGTGCCCTGCTCGACCCGCGCGCGCGGCGCGGCCGGCCGCACCGACACCCGCACCGGCGCCAGCACGTGACCGTCAGCGGCGTGCACCTCGAGCTCGTGATGCCCAGCGGGCAGCTTCGCGGGCTCCGGCGTCAACGAGTAGCCCTCGGGCGCGACGAACTTCGGCGCCTCGCCCGCGCGCAGCGCCACCACCCCGGCGTCATCAGCGCCCTGCCCCAGCCACACGACGTCGACGGGGCGCGCCGGTGACGCACGGCCCTGCAGGCCCTCCGCGTCGAAGGCGATGACGCGCAGCTGGTAGTGGCCCGGCGCGAGCTTCTCGAGCGTCAGCGCCCGCGTGGAGGTCATCTCGCTCGCGGCGAGGTCGAGGAACCGCGCATCGCGCGCGAGCTGCACGCGGTAGCGCTCGGCGTGCTCCACCGGCGGCCACGACACCGGCAGCTTCGCGAGCCCATCGGGCGCCGCGACGATCACCGCCGAGAACGCGTCGGGCTCCGGCGGCTTCGGCAGCGGGCGCGCAGGCAGCGGCGGCGCACCCACCCGCACCACGGTGCCCTGGTCCTGCGTCAGCTTCACGGCGACCTGCTGTGACTCCACCACCACGTCGCCGTCGAAGATCGACACGCGCCCGGTCTTTGCGCCGTCGACCGCCGTCACCCCGGAGGCCTTGATGCCGGTGACCGTCGCTCCGCCCGGCAGCTCGACCGCGCGCGCCCCGGAGAGAGCGAGGCGCACCTCGCCCTCGATGACCGCCGGCCCGCGCGTCACCTGCTGTGCGTTGGGCTCGCCGTAGATCACCACCAGCGCGTTCTCGTCGAGCAACAGCTGGC
>CAMLFP010000046.1 GCA_946479335.1 uncultured Archangium sp. | reverse complement strand
GGCATCCACCGGCCGTTCTGGGCGCTGCTCGTCGGCACCTTCATCACCCGCGCCGGCAGCTTCGTGATGCCGCTGCTCTTCGTGTACCTCACGCAGCGGCGCGGGCTCGAGTTGCCGATCGCCGGCGGCATCGTCGCGCTCTACGGGCTCGGAGCGCTGCTGGGGAGCGTGCTGGGTGGCTCACTCGCCGATCGCTACGGCCGGCGCTTCACCATGCTGGCCTCGTACCTCACGGGCGCGACCTTCCTCCTGTTGCTCGGCGTGGCTGACGCGCTGCCCACCATCGCGCTGTCGACCTTCGTCTTCGCGCTCGCGTCTGACATGAGCCGGCCGGCGACGCTGGCGTTGATGGCCGACATCATCCCCTCCGAGCACCGGCTCAAGGCGTTCTCGATGATCTACTGGGTGATCAACCTCGGCGTGTCATTCGCCGCGGTGATCGGCGGCTACATGGCGACCCGCAACTTCGCGGTGCTGTTCATCGGCGACGCGGTCACCACCCTGCTGCTGGCGCTCATCATCTGGCGCTTCGTGCCCGAGACCCGCCCGCAAGCCGTGAAGCATGAAGCGAAGGCGGGCTCGCTGCTCACGCCCTTCGTCGATCGCCGGTTCGCGCCCTTCCTGCTGCTGAACCTCATGGTGGCCACCGTCTTCTTCCTGCACCTCTCGGTGCAACCCGACGACATGACCCACAAGGGGCTCTCCACCGAAGACTACGGCCTGAGCATCGCCACCAACGGCGTGCTGATCGTGCTGCTGCAGCCCTTCATCACCCGGCTGCAGGCCGGCTGGAGACACGCGCACGCGCTGGCGCTCGCCTCGCTGCTCACCGGCGTGGGCTTCGCGCTCAACACCTGGGCGTCGACGCTGCCGGCCTACGTGGGGGCGGTCGCGGTGTGGACGCTGGGCGAGATCCTCTTCGCGCCGGTGAACTCCACGGTGGTGGCGCAGCTCTCGCCGGAGAACCTGCGCGGCCGCTACCAGGGCAGCTTCACGCTGACCTGGGGCCTGGCGTCGATGCTGGCGCCGGTGCTGGGGACCTCCCTCATCCCCCTCATCGGGCATCGCGGGGTATGGCTGGGCGGGCTCGCGCTCGGCGCGCTGGCCGCGGTGGGGCACCTCACCATCAGCGCACGCGTGCTGCCGAAAGACGCCAAGGGAGAGTAAGACCCGCGGTCCGATGAACGTCACCGCGTACGCCCTCGCCCTCGCGCTCTCCCAGGACGCTGAACCTCCGGCGGTGCCGCTGGAGCAGGAGCTGGCCACCGAGTCAGCCCAGCAGACGCAGGAAGGAGGCACCCCGTCGGGGCCGGCAGCGCCGACGTCGGTGCCCCCCGCGAAGCCGAAGGGCGCCGACGAGGTGAACAGCACCGTCAAGAAGTTCTCCGGCATGAAGCCCGACGAGCAGATCGCCGCCATCGAGCGCCTCCGCGCGCAGTTCGGGCACGCCACGTCGAACCCGGTGCTCCCCGCGGAAGACGTCGATCTGCTGACCTACCTCACGCTCTCGCCGAATGATCAGGCGCTGGTGGTGGCCCGGGGCTTCTTCACCGACGTGATCGGCGGTGACGCCTCGGCGCTCGTCGCGCGCTCCGGCTTCCCCTTCTTCATGGAGTCGCGCCGCGTCGACCGCCCCGACGACCTGCTCTCGGCGTGGACCCGCAGCCTCCGCAGCCGCCGCACCGATCTCCTCAAGCTCTACTCGGTCGAGATCCTCACGCCGGCGGAGATGGAGAAGAAGTACGGCAAGCCGCCCGCGCGGCTCTCGGCGTGGCCGCTCAAGTCGGGCACCACCTTCGTCGCGGTAGCGAACCTCTCGGGTCACGCCGCCATCGTGCTGCTGCGCCAGGCGGGCGCGGCGTGGCAGGTGGTCGGCTTCCACGACTGAAAAGCAAAAGCCCCCTCCCGTGAGGGAGAGGGCTTCGCGTGAAGCGCTCGACGTCGCGCTTACTTCTTCATCGCCGGGTTGATCTCTTCTTCCGGGCGCTCCGACTCGGTGGCGCCCTGCCAGGCCTCGCCGGGCTTCAGCTTCCACGCCGCGGGCGGCTCACCCGACCACTTGTAGGTGTTGTTGATGTCGCCGCCGGTCGGCGAGCGCGCGGTGATCGTCCACTCGATCTCCACGTTCTTCACGGGCACGTCCTTCTTCTCGATGTTCACCGTGGAGGGCACCTTGTCGAAGTCGAGGTAGCCGTAGACCACGCCGGGCGGGAAGAAGCTGATCATGCGCTCGGGGCTGTCGTCCTTGCCGTCGAGGCCTTCACCCTCGACCTCGCCCAGGAGTTGGCCCTTGTCGCCGGTCAGCTTCCAGTGGAACTTGAGGCTGAAGGGCACGTTGACGCGGCGGATGCCCTTGTCGTCGACCTTCACGTCGCGCGGCAGGCCCCAGATCACGATGGGGAAGTGGATCTTCTCGCCCTGCCCGTCGCGCACGGTGTCGGCCGAGACGAGATCGAGGCGGATGCCCTTGTCCGTCACGCTCCACCAGGGCGCGTAGTCGGCCTTCTCGAACATCGTGTACATCGCGAGCGCGGCCTCGTAGCGCTTCTTCTTGTCTTCGGCCTTCTCGTCGTCCTTCCCCTTGGCGGCGCGCTTGTCGAGCTCCGCGAGGTAGGCCTTCTTGAAGTCGCCGTCGAGCTCACGGAACTTGTTCACGTGGGCGTTCACTTCCTTGAAGTACCAGCGCAGGAAGTTCTGGTTCTCGTCGATGAAGGCCTTCTGATCAGGCACGTTGCGCAGCCACGCCGCGCGCTCGAGGTAGTCGCCGCGAAGCTTCTCGACGCTGACATCGCGCGCAGCCCTGGCCGACATCGCGTCGTACTTCTTGAAGGCGAAGACGATGCCGCCGCCAGACGCCAACAACGCCACAATGACTCCGAAGTAACGCTTCACGTGCCTGTGCTCCTTATTTCGCGCCCAACGCCTGCTGAATCGGCTTCAGCGTCTCGGGCGAGAGTTTGGTGCCACGCAGGTTGTTGGCGGTGATGTAGGCATTCACCTTCGCAATGCGCTCGCTGTTCGCCGGGTGCGTGGACAAGTAGGTCATCACCTTAGGCGTGTCGCCGTACTTCTGCGTGAGAATTTGGAAGAACGTCGCCAGCGCGTGAGGGTCGTAACCGGCGCCGGAGGTGTACCGCGCCCCGTAGGTGTCGGCCTCGTTCTCCATCTCGCGGCCGTAGGCGAGCCCGCCGATCTGCCCGCCGATGCCGGCCAGCGCGCCGGCCCACTGCTGCACCTGCGCGGAGGCCTTGCCCAGCGCCATCGCGGTGACCGTCTCCACGCCCTTCTGCTGCACCAGCTGCCGCGCGGAGTGCCGCCCGACGACGTGGCCCATCTCGTGGCCCAGCACCGCCACCACCTGCGCCTCATTCTCCGCCGCGAGCAGCAGCCCCGAGTACACGTAGATGCGCCCACCGGGCGTGGCGAAGGCGTTGATGGTCGCCGGGTCGTCGATCACGAAGTACTTCCACGGCACGTTCGGCCGGTCCTTCGTGGCCTGCGGCGTGAGCTTCTTGACGATGCTCTCCACGTAGAGGCCGACCTGCTGGTTCTCCAGGAACTTCACGTTCTCCTTCTGGAGCTCCTGGTGCACCTGCAGGCCGAGCTGGTTCTCCTGCTCGTCGGTGATCAGCACCTGGGCGGTGGTGCGCTCGACGTCCTTCATTACGGTGCTGAACTCGGCACAGCCGGTGAACATCGCCACGACCAACAGGGGGACCAGACCTCGCATGACCTTCTCCTTGGTGAAGAACCTGAACGCCGGCTCAATAGCAGGCGTGCTTTCGGGGCACAGCACGCGCGGCGCGATGTCGCATTATTCGTCGCTGAGCCGCCACCTCAATTACCGCTGGGATAGCTCGCAGAATTGCGGCACTGAGCCGGGGTGCGCTTTCAGACTCGCCGAAGACTCCACGCGCTGAGGTGCCTGCTCGTCGCGGCGCTCTTTTCGCTCACCGCGAGCGCGCAGACGCACCGCACCGCGCTCTTCGTCGGCAACAACGGCGCGGCGCTCTTCTACGCGGAGAGCGATGCGCGGCGCCTGCGGGACACCTTCGTGCGGCTCGGCGGGCTCCACGACGGCGACGCGGTGCTGATGCAGCACGTGACGCCGGCGGAGGTGCAACGCGCGCTCGACGCCATCAGCCCGTCGATCATCTTCTTCTCGGGCAACGCAAGCGACCCGGTCTACGAGCAGCTCAAGCAGCTCGGCACCGTCGCCTTCTTCGACCTCGCCGGCGAAGGCAACGACGCGCCTCCTGAGTTCACCGTCGATGGCGCGCGCGTCACCGCGAAGTTCGCCAACCCGAAGTCGAAGGAGTCGGACGTCATCGGCGCCGGCTACTTCGGCTACCACCTGGCCACCGCCCTCATCGGCTCGGCCGACGACAACGGCGACGGGCGCGTCAACTGGAGCGAGGCCGTCAACTGGTCGCTGGAGCGCACGCGCGCGGTGCTGAAGTTCGACGCGATGGCGCTGCCCGCGGCCACCGACGCGACGCCGCTCACCGATCTCGCGGCGCGCGGTGAGGGGTTGATGCTGCCGTCGGCGGCGCCAGCGGGCCCGTACTACGTCGTCGATTCACGCGGCGCGGTCTACGCCGAGACGGTGAAGGCCGGTGCGTCACGCTTCCTCGCGCTCCCGGCGGGGACGTACACGCTCAAGCGCCGCCTCGCCGATCGCCTGCGCGTCGGGGAGATCACCATCAAGCCCGCCGAGGTCTTGATGCTCGATGAGTCGCGGCTCGAGAACGTGAAGTTCACGCAAGACCCGGTGAAGGGCACGACGACGGTCTCCACGTTTTCGCGACACTGGAGCGTCTCGCTGGCCGGCGGTTGGCAGGCGATGTCGGGCGTCTTCCCCTCCGCGGCCTTCGTGGGTGGGCAGGTCACCATCCACAACCTGCTGACGCGGGGCCTCTCGGTGGGCGTCGATGGCGGCTACGGGTTCATCGGCGCGAAGGCCCACGTGCCGCTGCTGGGCGACCTCGCGTACGACTACTCGCGCGTCTCGGTCGGCGCCGCGCTGTTCTACGAGTTCTTCCCCGACGGCCGGTGGATCCCCTTCGCCGGCCTCCACGTGGCCGTCGAGGTGATGAGCCGCACCTTCAAAGACGAGGCCTACGCGGTGCAGACGTACACCACCATCGCGCCGGGCGCGGTGGCCGGGCTCAAGGTGCGCCTGATCGGCGGGTTCTCGGTGCTGGGTACCGCGCGCGTCCACTACCTCCGCTACGACCTCGACGCCGTGCGGAACCTCGTCAGCGCCGACTTCCAGCTCTCCTTCAACTACGAGTTCCGGTGATGCGACGACTTCTCCTCGTGTTGTGCATCTCCGGGTGCGGCGGCGACTGGTCGGGCACAGATCTGCTGTTCGCCAGCGCGCTGCCGCGCCGAGCCGCGCTGCACGCGCCCGACGGTGGCGAGGCGTGGAACGCGTCGGTCGACGGGTTGACCGCGATGTCGGAGCAGGCCCGCGCGATCCCGCCCTTGTCGCGCACCGACAGCGCCCGCACCTGGGGCCCCTACGTCGACCAGAGCGACTCGACGCGCGAGCTGGAGCTGGTCATCGACCGCACCGACGACACGCACTTCGCGTGGCGCGTCGAGACCCGCATCTCCGGAGGCGCGTGGCTTCGGGTGATCACCGCGAGCGCCGACCTCGGCGATGGCAGCGGCGTCATCGACTCCCCGGTCGCCAGCTACCGCGCGTCGGTGCCGGTCATCGACGCCTGGGCAACCCTCGACGCGATCTCGCTGCGCTATGACGCCGCGGCCACCACGCTGACGGTCGACGAGGCCGATGGCGGCGTCATCACCGCCTGCTGGACCGAGAGCGCCCTGCTCGACACCTGCAACTGACCGCTCAGCGCTTCTTGCGCGCCGGCTTCGCCACGGGCGCGGTGACCCGTTGGAGCGCCTCGAGCCCGCGCCGCGCGGAACTCCGGGAAGCACCCGCGCATGACGAACACCGCGGATCGTGATGGGCCTCGTGATTCCGCGGCCGCTCAATGAGGTCGCGCACCAGCTGAGCAATCAACTGGTGGCGGCGGTGCTCTTCCTGGCCACCGACGCCTTCCGGCTGTGCTTCTTCGTGGGCGTCACGCTGCTCATCATCGGCTCGCTGCGGAACCGCCGGTGGAGGCGTGAGGCCGAAGCCGCGCGCCACCGCACGGCCCCGTGAGTCACGACTGTTTCTGCATCGCGCGCGCGTACGCAGCGACGGCCAGCAGCAGCAACGGCACGCCGACGATCCCCGCGAACTGGAGGTTGCGGCCCGCCTCCCGGTAGCCGCCCTCGCGGATCAGCTCACGGTCATGCGCGTCGTCGACGAAGACGATCGCCGCGTCGACCTGATGCCGCCCGAGCATCGTGCCGCCGACCCCGGTGAGCGCGATCAACGCCACCCCGCCCAGCGCCACGAAGGCCATCACGCGGCTGTTCGCGATCAACGCCGCCACCGTCAGGGCCCCCGCCCCGAGCGTCAGCAGCACGATGAGCCACATCGTCCACCCGCCCTCCATGAACAGCTGCGTCAAGCTCACGCTCTCTTCCATGTGGTCTCCTTCAGTGTGCCAGCGCGGCTTCGGTCGCGCGGAGCAATGGCCCAGACGACACGGGCTCGCCGGTGGCGTTGATCATCCACGCGTCGGGGGTGACCATGCCGAACTTCGCGACGCGCTCGATCTCCGGGCCGATCTTGCCGGTCTTCTTCACCTGCTCCTCGAGCTGGAAGGCGATCAGGTGCCCGAGCGGGTAATTGAAGAGGTACATCGGGTAGCTGATCATGTGCGAGTAGATGCCGAGGAGCGGCGTGTCCTTCCCTCCCAGCACCGGCGCGCAGTACTGGTTCCAGATCTTCTTCGAGATGGCGACCGTCGCGTCCTTGAGCTGCGCGGGCGTGGCCTTCGGGTGCTCGTACATCCAGTGCCAGACCTCGATGTCGACCAGCGCCACGGCGGCGATCTCCCAGGTCATCCAGAAGTCGTTCAGCACGCGCAGACGCTCGGCCTCCGCGTCGGGCTTCGGCAGCCCGAGGAGCTCGAGATCCTTCGCCTGGAAGACGAAGGCGATGGCCTCGGTGAACGCGGTGTTGGGCACGCCGGTCAGCAGCGTGTGGTCGACGTCGTAGAGCGAGAACACCTGCTCCACGTTGTGACCCAGCTCGTGCACCGCGATGTTGAACCCCTTGTAGTTCATGCCGTCCTTCTCGACGCGCGTGCGCAAGTGCGGGAAGTCGCCGCGCCGCGCCGCCTGCATCGCGTGCCCGGCGCCGCGAGACGGGTCGACCACGATGCGCTCCGACAGGTACTTCGCGCGCTCCGGCGAGAAGTTGAGCGCCTGCAAGATGCGGGGGATGTCTTTCGCGAACGCCGCGGCCGTCGGGTACTTCGCGCGCACCTTCGCGTCGAGCTGCTCTTCGGGGATCGCGCCACGCGCCAGGAAACCGTTGAACCACAGGTCGGTCGGCTCGAGCTCACGGCCGGCCTTCTTCTTGATCTCCGCGGCGACGCGCGGAACCAGCGGCGACGAGAGCACGGAGACCAGCAGCTCCTTCACGCGCGCTTCAGGCATTTCAGCGCCGGTGTCGAAGGCACGCGCGATCGCCGTCGGAGTCGTCGGAGAGAACGGGTCGGCCTTCTTCTGCGACGCCCAGTTCGCCAGCAGCTTCGCGTAGCGCACGTTCGCTTCAGGCGTGGCGTCAGCCTTCGCGTCACGCTTCGGCGCATCCGCTTCCAGCTCCGCCGCCGGCGTCACCGTCACCACATTCGAGAACGGGTTCCAGTCGAGGCGCGGGTTGTCGATCACCGCCGCGGGGATGGTCTGCGTCACGATGCGCTCCATCACCTTGATGATGGTGCGCTGCTTCGCGAGCCCGTCCTTGTCAGCGTAGTTGGCCTTCAATTCGTCGCGCAGGTTCCAGTGCGAGATGAGCCGCTTGCCCGAGGGGAACAGCCGCGCGCCGTCTTCGGCCAGCACGTGGTGCATCCACAGGTTGTACTCGGCGATGTAGAGGTCGGCGGCCGACTGCGCGCTGGTGATCTCTTGCGAGACCGCCGCCGGCACGCGCCGCGCGAAGCGCCCGGTGAGCCGCGCCTGCGCCCACTGCATGCGCGACCAGTCTTTCGCCGCGAGGCGTTCGTCCAACGTGGTCAGCGGGAAGTTGAGCAGCGCGACGAAGGCCAGCTTGTTGCCGAAGAGATCGTCGGTGACGTGCGCGGTGGCGTCGTACTCCGCGAACATCGAGTCGACCGGGAGCAGCGGGCCGACATCGAGTTCCTGCGGCGCGCGCCAGTCGCGGCCGATCTCCAGCAGGTGCCCGTCGAGCTGCTCCAGGTGCCCCTCGAAGCGCGCCAGCGTGGCGTTCAGCTCCGGCTCGTCGGCGATGAAGAACTTCTTCGCGAAGGCCGCGAGATCGCCGTCGTCTTTCTTCCACAGCGAGTTCACCTGCTGCAGCCCGCGGTGCACGCGCGCGCGTTGCGCCTCGCCGTGCTGCTTCACCAGATCATCTTCGAGCGTCTTCAGGTTCACGGGGCCGGCGGCGAGCAACAGCGAGAGCACGAGCATTTCGTCAGACTCCAGACAGACGACGACCCGGCATGAGATCCCCCCAGCCGGGCCGCGTATGGAACTTCTATGTGATGCGTGAGTGCTTCAGACCGCGCGAACGTTCTGCGCCTGCAGACCCTTCGGGCCGCGGGTCACGTCGAACTCCACCTTCTGACCCTCCTGGAGGGTGCGGAACCCGTCCATGGTGATCGCGGTGTGGTGGCAGAAGACATCTTCTCCGCCGCCGTCCTGCGTGATGAACCCAAAGCCCTTCGCGTCGTTGAACCACTTCACAGTGCCAGTAGCCATATGCGTTGTTTCGTCCTTCAAAGTTGCCGCTCCCGACAATCAGGAGCGGGTGAAGGCGACCTAGACAATTGGTGCGAGGTTTGTCCACCCCACCCATTGCATTTTTGAAAGACAGGCTGACTGGAATGTCGCGGCGCGTTACCAGCCGCAGGTCTGGCCCTTGTTCTGCTCTTTGAGCCACGACTGAAGCGGCGCGAAGTAGTCGAGGATCGCGGTCGCATCCATCTGGCGCTCGCCGGTGAGGGCCTCCAGCGCGTCAGGCCAGGGCTTGCTGGCGCCGAGCTCGAGCATCGCCTTCAGCTTCGCGCCGGCGGCCTTGTTCCCGTAGATGCTGCAGGTGTGGAGCGGCCCCTGGTGCCCGGCCGCCTTGCACAGCGCGCGGTGGAACTGGAACTGGAGGATCGCCGCGAGGAAGTAGCGCATGTACGGGACGTTCGCGGGGATGTGGTACTTCGCGCCCGGGTCGAAGAACTCCTCGCCGCGCGGGCCGCCGGCGGGCGCGATGCCCTGGTACTTCTGCCGCAGCTCCCACCAGTGCTTGTTGTACTCAGACGGCTTGGTCTTGCCGCTGAAGACGTCCCACCGCCACTGATCGATCATGCGGCCAAAGGGCAGGAAGGCGACCTTCTCGAGCGCGTCCTTCATCTGCACGTTGATGACGCCCTTGTCGCCCTGCGGGAGCGCGTCGATCAGCTTGAGCGACTTCAAGTACTCCGGGGTGATGGAGCGCGTGAGCGCGTCGCCGATCGCCTCGTGGAAGCCGTCGTTGGCGCCCTGCTGAAAGAGCACCGGCTTCGTGTAGTAGTTCATGAAGTAGTAGTCGTGACCGAGCTCGTGGTGCAGCGTCACCAGGTTCTCTTCGTCGACCTGGATGCACATCTTGATGCGCAGGTCGTTGGAGAAGGTCACGTCCCACGCCGAGGCGTGGCACACCACGTCGCGGTCCTTCGGCTTCACGAACTGGCTGCGCTCCCAGAAGGTCTGCGGCAGCGGGTCGAGGCCCAGTGAGGTGAAGAAGCTCTCGGCCAGCTTCACCAGCTTCTTGTCGTCGTACTTCTGCGCCTTGAGCTTCGCGGTGACGTCGAGCGACGGCTGGCCGGCGTACGGTTCCACCAGCGGGTAGACGTTGGTCCACTCCTGCGCCCACATGTTGCCCAACAGGTGCGCGGGGATGGGCCCGTTCGCGGGCACCTTGTCGGCGCCGAACTTCTTGGAGAGCTTCCCGCGCACGTAGCAGTGGAGGTCGTCGTACAGCGGCTTGACCTGCGTCCACAGGCGGTCGGTCTCCTTCTCGAAGTCGGCCGGGCTCATGTCGTAGGCCGAGCGCCACAGCTCACCGAGATCGCCCGCGCCGAACTCCTTCGCGCCCTGGTTGGAGAGGCTCGCCAGCTCCTCGTACAGCGGCCGCATCTCCACGGAGGTCTGGTGCCAGCCCTTCCACGCGTCGAGGATCTCGTCGTAGCTCGCGGGCTTCTTCTTGTCGGCGACGCGGCCGATGACGTCGGAGAGCTGCTGGAGATCGCGGCACTCCTCCTTGCCCTTCACCTGCTTGCAGTACTTGCCCTTGCCGTAGAGGCCCTCGAGCTTCGCGGCGAGCTCCGCCAGCTTCGCGCGCTTGGCGGCGTCAGACGGCGCGGGGAGCGCGGTGGAGAGGCGCAGCAACAGCAGCATGCGCTCGGTCTCGGCGTCGAGCTTGAGGCCCTTGAAGCGCTGCGCGTCCTTCGTGGCCTGGGTGACGTAGGCCATCACGTCTTCGTTGAGGGCCGCGGCGTTCCGCTCGGTGTCGTCGGTGATGTAGGTCGACTTGATCCACTCCGCGGTCGACTGGCGCACCCACAGCTTGCGCAGGTCGGCGTCGACCTTCTTCACGAAGGCCTTCGCTTCGTCAGGCGTGGCGGGTTTCGGAGACTGGGCGGCGAAGACGGCTACGAAGAGGAGCGCGTTCATGCGCTCGCAATTACGGCACCGGCGCGAGCGAGTCGAGCGTCACGGCGAGCTTCTTTTCCGCCTCATCACCCGAGAGTTCCACGTCGAACATCCGCCGGGCGCCGCCATCTTCGGCGAACTCCAGCCGGTGCTGGCCCAGCGGCACCAGCATCGACACCGGCGTCTCGCCCAGCTCCATCTCGCCGAGGAACACGGTCGCCGGGCGATCGCTGGAGACCGAGAGCTTCATCATGGTGCGCTTCGGCGCGTCGGGCTTCGGAGGCGCCGGCGTGGGGTTCGCCACCGGCGCCGGGTCGGGCGTCGGCTCGGGCTCGGTCGGCGGCGGAGGCGCGGCTTTGCGCAGCGACTTGAGCAGCATCGCCCCGCCCCCTCCGCCGATGGCCAGCGCGAGGATCGCCGCGATGATCAACGGCACCTTCGACTTCGGCTTCTGCGGCTGCTTGCCGGTGCCCGGCCGGGCCACCGCAGCGCGCCGGGGGTCGGTCGGCGCTTCGCTCACTGCGCGCGGGAGGTTGCGGATCGACGCGCCCGCGATGATGCGCGTGGGCTGCGGCGCGTCTTCCTCGAAGAGCTCGTCGACCGAGAGGCCCTTCCCCGTGTCTTCGGTGGGCCGCAGCAGCGGCTGCTTGAAGGGGTCGGTGGCGGCCTCGCGCTCGGGCTGCGTGTTGATGGGCGGCCGACGCGGAGGCAACGGCTGCGCGCCGACCAGCGTGCGCGCCGACGACTCTTCGTCGTTGAGGCTGCTGGCCGACACCGGGCCGCGCGTCATCACGGTGCTGAGCGCGCTGGGGTCGGGCTGCCGCGCGGGGATGCGCGCCACCAGCGCCTCGATCTCCTTCTGCCGCGACGCGAAGCGCGTCTTCACCAGCTCCGCGCACTTCTCGCGCGGCCAGGCCAGCGTGCCGGCGGCGGCGTTCAGTTCGCGGATCAGCTCGGGCGCCGACTGGAAGCGCCGGTCGAGCTTGCGCTCCAGCATGCGCATCACCACCGCGTCGAGCTTCTGCGGCACGCGCTTGTTCACCTGCGACGGGAGCGGGATCTCGCCCTCGTACACCGCCGCCATCTCCAGCGCCGGGTTGCCCTTGTAGAAGAGGCGTTTGCCGGTCAGCAGCTCGTGGAAGATCGTGCCCAGCGAGAAGAGGTCGGAGCGCGGGTCGGGATCTTTGCCGATGGCCTGCTCGGGCGACATGTACGCGGTGGTGCCGCGCACCATGCCGGCCTGCGTGCGCCGCTCGCTGCCCTTCGCGCGCGCGATGCCGAAGTCGAGCATCTTGGTGTTGCCCGAGAAGTCGACCATCACGTTGCGCGGCGTCACGTCACGGTGCACCACCGGCAGCGGCTGCCCGCGCGCGTCCTTGTGGCCGTGCGCATTGCCGAGCCCCTGCGCCGCCTCGCGGATGACGGAGATGGTGAAGCCCAACGGCATCGGCTCGCCGCGCGCGACGTGCGCCTCCGAGAGTTCCTCGAGGTTGGCGCCGGTGATGAACTCGATCACCAGCAGCACGTCTTCGTCATCGACCTCGAGGTCGACGATCTGCGCGATGTTGGGGTGGCTCAGCGTGGCCGTCAGCCGCGCCTCGTTGAGCAGCATCTGCAGCGTGTTGGGGTCTTCGCGCTGCTCGTTGAGCACCCGTTTGATCACCACCGGGCGCCCGAGGAACGGCCCGGAGCGCGCGAAGCCGAGGAAGATCTCGGCCATGCCGCCCACGGCGAGCCGGCACAACGCCTCGTACTTGCCGAAGCGCTTCCCGGTGAATTCGTCGGTGGTCCACTTCATGCCCAAGTGGCGGGAGCTTAGGCCGGGCTCGCGGGCTGAAAAAAGAAATCAGCGCGCCCGGCGTTCGGCGACCAGCGCCTCGATGCGGTGCACGACGTCTGAGAGGTGCAGGTGCGTCGAGTCGATCTGCACCGAGTCACCCGCGGGCTTCAGCGGCGCCAGCTCGCGCTCGGAGTCTTCCTTGTCGCGCTTGTTCTGGTCGGCCAGCACCTGATCGACCGGCTTCTCGTGGCCCTTCTGGAAGAGCTCCTCGAAGCGGCGCTCGGCGCGCACCTTGGGGTCGGCGAAGAGGAACACCTTGAGCTCCGCGTCGGGGAAGACGACGGTGCCGATGTCGCGCCCCTCGAGGATGGCGCCCTCCTCCGCCGCCAGCGCCAGCTTGCGCTGCAGCCCCAACAGCGCCGCGCGCACCACCGGCTGCGCCGACACCCGGCTGGCCGCCAGCGAGTTCTCCGAGGTGCGGATCTCCTCCGACACGTCTTCGCCGTCGAGCAGCACGCGGTTCTTCTCTTCGGTCATCTCGAACGAGACCGAGAGGCCGTCGACGATCTTCTGGAGCGCGGCCTCGTCGGTCAGCGTGACGTTCGCGCGGCGCGCCTTGAGCGCCACGCACCGGTAGATGGCGCCGGTGTCGACCAACGTGAAGTGCAGCCGCAGCGCGAGGATCTTCGAGACCGTCGACTTTCCTGCGCCCGCGGGCCCATCGATGGCGACGATGAAGGGCCGCTTCATCACTTGCCCATGAAGGCGCCGAGCGCGCGGAACTTCCTGTATCGATCGGCGATCAGCTGCCTGGGCGAGAATTCCTGCAGCTCGCTCAAGTGCTTGCGCAGCACCTTGCCGAGGTTGACGGCCATCGCCTGGTGATCGCGGTGCGCGCCACCGGCGGGCTCCTTGATCACCTCGTCGACCACCTCCAGCTTCAGCAGATCACTCGCCGTCAGCTTGAGCGCCTCGGCCGCCTTGTCGGCGCGGCTCGCGTCGCGGAACAGAATCGACGCGCAGCCCTCGGGCGAGATGACCGAATAGATCGAGTACTCGCACATCAGCACGCGGTTGCCGACGCCGATGGCCAACGCGCCGCCGGAGCCGCCCTCGCCGATCACCGTCGCGATCACCGGCACCGACAAGCCCGCCATCACCTCGAGGTTCATCGCGATGGCCTCGGCCTGGCCACGCTCCTCGGCGCCGATGCCGGGGTACGCGCCGGGCGTGTCGATGAAGGTGAAGATCGGCCGGTTGAAGCGCGCCGCCAGCTCCATCAGGCGCTTCGCCTTCCGGTAGCCCTCGGGGCGCGGCATGCCGAAGTTGCGGCGCATGTTCTCCTTCGTGCCGCGGCCCTTCTGCTGGCCCATCACCAACACCGGCTGGCCGTCGAGGCGCGCGAAGCCGCCCACGATGCTCTCGTCTTCGGCGAACAGGCGGTCACCCGCGAGCTCGCAGAAGTCGGTGAAGATGTTGTTCACGTAGTCGAGGAAGTACGGGCGCGCGTTGTGCCGCGAGAGCTGCACCACCTGCCACCGGCTCAAGTCGGAGAAGATCTCCTCCTGCAGCTTCTTCGCCTTCTTCTCGAGACGGCCGAGCTCGGCCGACATGTCGACGGAGCCCGAGAGCCCCTTCAGTTCTTCGATCTTCTTCTCGAGCTCGATCAGCGGGCGCTCGAACTCCAGCGCGTGGGCAATGTTGAGAGCCATGTCGCGCGCGTTTCGTCCACCCGCGCCCGGAGGTCAAGGAATCGCGGATGACGCTCTGAGTTGAATTCGCGGCACGCAGTGGTGAGTTGCACCGCATGAGACTCCCGAGCGACGACGAGATCCCCGAGGCGTTCAGACTGAACGGCCCCCTCGAGCAGCGCGAGTGGTTGGTCGGCGGGCAGCTGGTGCAGTGGGGAGGTCCGCTCAACGAGGTGCGCTCGCCGGTGTGGCACCAGACGCCGACGGGCCCGCAGCCGCGCGTGCTGGGCAGCACCCCGTTGCTGACGACGCGCGAAGCGCTGGAGGCGCTCAACGCCGCCGTGAAGGCCTACGACCTCGGCCGCGGCGCGTGGCCCACGATGTCGGTGCAGGGCCGCATCGAGCACGTGGAGAAGTTCGTGGTCGCGATGCGCTCGAAGCGCGCCGAGGTGGTGAAGCTGTTGATGTGGGAGATCGGCAAGACGCTCAAAGACGCCGAGAAGGAGTTCGATCGCACCGTCGACTACATCGTCGACACCATCGCCGAGCTGAAGGCGATCGATCGCACCTCGGCGAAGCTGATTCAGGAGCAGGGGATCATGGGCCAGGTGCGCCGCGTGCCGCTGGGCGTCGCGCTGTGCATGGGCCCGTACAACTACCCGCTCAATGAGACGTTCAGCACCTTCATCCCCGCGCTGTTGATGGGCAACGCGGTGGTGCTCAAGCCCGCGAAGTTCGGCGTGCTGCTGATGCGCCCGCTGCTGGAGCCGCTGCGCGACTGCTTCCCGCCCGGCGTGGTGAACGTGATCTACGGGCGCGGCCGCGAGACCGTCGGCGCGCTGATGGAGTCGGGGAAGATCGACGTGCTCGCCTTCATCGGCACCAACAAGGGCGCGCGAGATCTCAAGAAGATGCACCCGCTGCCGCATCGCTTGAAGGCCGTGCTCGGGCTCGACGCGAAGAACATCGGCGTGGTGATGCAGGACGCGGACCTCGATGAAGCGGTCAGCGAATGTCTGCTGGGGTCGCTCTCGTTCAACGGCCAGCGCTGCACGGCGTTGAAGCTGC
The DNA here is from genome assembly GCA_946479335.1 of uncultured Archangium sp. The sequence continues at coordinate 7,749 of CAMLFP010000046.1, read as the reverse complement.
TGCTCGTGCATCGGAGCGTGGAAGCCGCGTTCACCGAGAAGTTCAGCGCGGCGGTCTCGAAGCTCAAGCTGGGGCTCCCGTGGGAGGCCGGCGTGTCGATCACCGCCCTGCCCGAGCCCGGGAAGACCGAATACCTCACCGAGCTCATTCGCGATGCGACGGCGAAGGGCGCGCGCGTGGTGAACGCCGACGGCGGGAAGGTCGACGGCTGGTACTTCACGCCCGCGGTGGTGGCCGGCGTGAACAAGGCGATGCGGCTCTTCCATGAAGAGCAGTTCGGCCCGGTGGTGCCCATCGGCACCTACGACGACGATCAAGAGGCCATCGACGCCATCGTCGAGTCACCGTTCGGCCAACAGGTGTCGCTGTTCGGCAAAGACCCGGCGCGGCTCGGCAAGTTCATCGACGCGTGCGCGCATCAGGTCGGGCGCATCAACCTGAACGCGCAGTGCCAGCGCGGGCCCGACACGTTCCCCTTCAACGGCCGCAAAGACTCCGCGGAGGGCACGCTGTCGATCCACGACGCGCTGCGGGTGTTCTCCATCCGCTCACTCGTTGCGGCGAAGGTGACCGACGCGAACAAGCAGATCGTCCGCGAGATCCTCAACGAGCATCACTCGGCGTTCTTGAGCACCGAGTTCATCTTGTAGACGCTTGGCGAGTCGTCAGCGGTCGCTGTCGGCTGCGTTCACCGGCCACCACCCATAGTCGTCGAGGTCGTAGAACCAGGTGTCATCAACGACGACCCGGCGCTGGCTGGCGTCGCAGGTGAAAGCGAATCGCCCTTGCTCGATCGCCCGACCGAGATCCTGCATCCATTGCTCGAACGACGCGTGTACGTCGATGGGCTCGATGTCGACGTTGCTGCTCCAGAGCCACACGGCCCCTTCGCCGTCGACCACCAGGCTGCCTCCCGTGCCGTTGTCGCCGATGCACAGCCAATCGGGTGGCCAGCCGTAGTCGCGCACGGCGTTCTGCGGCGCGCAGAGCTCCATGTTGGACACCGCGTGCTCCAGCGCGCCCTCCTCATGCGGAAAGCCGCTCAACAGGGCGTGCGCGAGCCGGAACAGGCCAGGCGTCTGCTCGCCATCACACCATTCCCAAAGCGCGGCGAGCGTCGGAGGGACGCGCAGCGGAGCCGCGAACTCCGCGCGCGCGACCGCAGGTCGAGGCGCACGGGCTGCATCGACAAAGGACTCGACGGTGGAAAGCAGCTTCATGGCCAACGCTTCGGAGGCCTGTGAGTTCATTGGGCAGTTCCCCTGGTGTTCGAACGCGCACGCCCGCAACGCGCGTCACGTTGCCCCCCGCGAAGCACCGCGCGCGAGCGATGCCTCGTGGTGGGCCGCAAGCACGATGATCAGGCGGCCTTGGGGGCCTTGAGCACCGCGGCCGCGGCGTACCAGCTGGTGCGGAAGCCCTTGAGCTCGCGCAACCCGGCCGGGTGACGGCCCAACGCGGGCGCCATCGTGACCGGCAGGCCGACCTTCTTCTCGACCACCCGCGCGACCTCGATCTCGTTCTTGCGACGCTCTTCGGTCACCGGGCACGTGGTCTTGGGCAGCACACGGTTCACCAGCACGCGCTCCACCGGGAGCTTCTTGCTCTTCAGGTTCTCCACCAGGCGCTCGGCGGCGCCGATGGAGAGCTCCTCACCGCGGGTCACCACGATGAAGCGGCACTCGTTCGGGTTGAGGATGGCCTTCTCGAAGCGCGCGATGTGCGCCAGTTGGCCATCGAGCCACGTCAGCAGCGCGCCGGCGCCCTTCGCCTTGTACTTGGTGGCCAGCCCGTGGAGCGTGGTGAACCACTGCTTCGCCACGGCGGCGAACTCCAGCACGCGCACGGAGTTCGACGAGGGCGCGGGGTCGATCACGATGCGCTTGAAGCGCTCCTGCACCAACGCGTCGGTCAGCGCGGTCGCCGCGGCCAGCTCGTCCATGCCCACCGGGGCGAGGTCGAACAGGTTGCGGAACAGCTCCTTGTCGAGCGCGAAGGTCTCGCCCTTCGTCTCGGGCCCGAAGATGGGCTCGGCGAGCTCCTTCAGCTTCTTGCGGAGGTTCGCGTACCAGTTCGCGAAGTCGATCTCGCGGGCGTACAGGCCCTTGGTGCCCTTCACCTGCGTCTCGGTGTCGGTGAGCCGGCTCTGCAGCACGTCCGACAGCGAGTGCGCGGGGTCGATGGAGATGAGGAGCACCGGCCCCTCCTTCTCCGTCAGCGTCACCGCGGCGGCCGCGGCGCACGAGCTCTTGCCCACGCCACCGGAGCCCACGAAGAAGATGAAGCGCGTGGGGGGGATGGGCGGCGCCGCCATCGGCGGCATCGACGGAGCACGCACCAGCGCGGGCGGGGCCTCGGCGGGGCTGAACTGCAGCGCCTTGGTCTCCTTGCCGCTCGCCCACTCCTTGCCGAACTTCTTCACCTCTTCCAGCCCGCGCGGGCCGACGATGCGGCGCAGCAGCAGCTCCACCTTCGGCGAGAGCGTCTGGTACTTGCGCACGTGCGGCGCCTGCAGGCCGCGGCGGTTTTCGAGCTCGCGGCTGCCTTTGCCGTCTTCGATCATGTCGGCGATGATCTCGAGCACCGGCACGCCGCGCTCGGTCAGCCCCTTCATCAGGAACTTGATCTGCGCCTCGCCCACCGGCTCCGCGACCGCGCACACGTGCACGCCGAAGCGCTTGGGGTCTTTCAAGAAGGCGTTCACCGCGTCGGCGCGCGCCGCGAGCTCGTCGACCGGCGTCGTCGGCCGCACCGCGTTCTTCGTCGGGCGGAAGGTGCGCTCGGCGCGAAGGTGCGCGCACAGGCGGCGCACCTCGGTGGCGTGATCGAGCAGCCGCAGCGCGTGGGTGGTCGACCAGCCGTCGATGATGATCTGGTCGAACTCCTTCTCACCCTCGGTCTGCGCCAGCAGCCAGAACAACAGGCCGGTCTCACCCGCGTTGGCGAGGCTCGCCTCGAGCAGCTTCTTGAGGTCGTCCTCCGAGAGCACCTGGCCCTTGCCGGCGGCCGCGAGCAGCTGCGGCTTCGCGAACTTCACGAACGCGTCGGCGTAGGCGGCCCAGTCGGCCTCCGCGGCCCACAGCCCACCGTTGCCTTTGCCGGGGAGCAGCTTCGCCGGCTTCTCGCCCAGCTTCTTCTTCAGGAGATCGGCGAGGCCGCCGGGGTTCTCGAGCGACAGCAGGAGGATCTTCTCTTTGCCATACGCCTCCAACTGGTTCAGGGCGAAAGCCGTCGCCAGCGTCGACTTGCCAGCGCCGCCTTTACCGGCAAAGAAGTGGATCACGGGTCCGTTGCTCATTTCGTTTTTCATTCCTTGGATGGCCTGCCGCACCCCGGCCACAATTGAAGGGCGCGGAGTCTCCTCGAACTGGGCCTGTCGGTCAAGGTGCGAAGCACTCTTTTCGAGCAGGTTTTCCCGCCAAATCAACGATTTACGCGTAGCGCTTGCGCACCAGGAACACGATGGCGTCGCGCGCGGAGCCCTCGGTGTAGCCAAACCGCTGCTGCATCGCGTCCATCGTGGCTTTGACCTGCGCCTGCTCCCGGGCTGACAGCGCGCTGTGCTCGTTGGAGAACACCTTCAAGATGTTCTCGACGTTGCGCTTGAGCTGCCGCTTGCGCTCCTCGAAGAAGTGCTGCGCCAGACGCTTGAAGAGATCGGGGAAGACGCGCGCGTAGTCGATGGCGCCCTCGGGGTTGTCGATGCGCCACGCGCCGATGGTGGCGATCAGGCTGCGGCGGAACTCGTTGGCGTCGTTGCCGGCGGTCATCACGAAGCCCTCGAACTCGGTCATGCGGCTCTCGTCGGGCTTCTCCTGCGCGCCGGTCATGCGGTTCTGCACGCGCTCGCCCTTCACCCACGCGGAGACGGTCTGCACGTAGCGCTCGAAGAGCTCCGCGTACTGCGCCTCGCTCACCAGCCCCATCGACTCGCGGACCTCGCGATCGACGACGTCGAGGTAGTCGTTCTCCACGATGCGCACGAACTCCGCGTGGTCGTGGTACCCGTCGACGATCTCCTGCTGGAGGAACTCGTACACGCTCTTGTCGCGCGTCAACGCCAGCAGCTCCTTGAGCACCGCCAGCGGGTGCAGCGAGTCGTGCTCGGGTGACTGCGCGGCGTTGAAGAGCGCGGTCTTGATCTCGCGCGCCGACGCGCCGGAGCGCCCCTCGTAGTTCGGGTACGCGTCCGACTCCTCGTACAGCGCGGGGATCAGCTTCTTGAGCTCCTTCTGCTGCTGCACGGAGAGCCGGTCGGGGGCCTCGCCGTCCTGGTAGAGCTTGAGCTTCTCCAGCGGCGTGAGGCGCTCGATCAACGGCCGCGCTTCACTCGCGAAGCGCTCGGCGAGCGGCTTCTTGAGCCGCGTCAACACCGCCCACATCGCGGCGACGCGCGTGGCATGCGGCGCGACGTGGCGGCCCACCGTCACCGGCGTCACCTGCGCGTCGTACACCTCGCGCTCGATCTGCCAGCGGCGGAGATACGGCACGCGCACCAGCTCGATGCGGCCCTTGAATGACGAGAAGTCGGGCAGCTCCTTGAACGCCGCGAGGTGCTTCTCGTTCGACGAGGCGATCAGCACCTCGTCGAGCTGCAGCACCATGTGCTCGAGCGGCACCTCCTGCGTCTCCGAGAAGCCGAGCAGGTACTTGAAGGCCTCCAGCGGCCGCTTGAGCAGGTCGGAGTACTCGATGAGGCCGCGGTTGGCCGACACCAGCGGGCCGTTCGGCTGCAACAGCATCACGTTGTGCAGCGCGGGCGGCATGTTGGCCTGCGAGCGATCGGCGGTGATCTGGTGGTACGCGGCGTCGACGCTCATCTGCGGCTCCACCGAGAAGGTGCCGACCTGGTAGCGGCGCGAGACGTAGAAGCGCTCGACCTGCACGTGGCGCAGCACCTTGAGCCAGTCGCCGGAGTACGCCGACAGCAGCGCGTCGAAGATCTTCCGGCTGGTCGCTGACAGCTCGCCGTCGAGCACGTAGGCCGGCGCGTCGGTGAGCAGCTTCTTCCGTTCTTCCTTGGGGATGAGGAAGAGCGGGTGCTCGCGGAGCGGGTTGCTGATCTTCACGTCGATCGCCTCGGCGTCGAGGTGCGCGAAGCTGGCCAGCGTGCTGGCGCTGCCGCGCTCGCTGCCGAAACCCATCGACCCCTTCTCGAGCTTCTCCTTGGGGAAGACCCAGCTGAACGAATACAGCGCGCCCTCCGGCGTGTGGCTGTAGCGCTCGAGGCCGCGCTTGAGACATTCGACCAGCGACGACTTCGCGGAGCCGTTCGGCCCGTGGAGCAGGATGAGCTTGTTGATGCGCCCCGCGCGCACGAAGTTGCCGATCAGCCGGTACAGCGCGTTCTGCACCTCCTCCTGACCGGCGACGCGCACCTCGCCCTCCTGGAGCGCGTCGAAGACCTTGAAGCGGCGGATCGGGCCCGAGGGGTGCGGCACCTGCACCGTGCCGAACGAATCGATGGCGTCCTTCAGGTAGCGCGCCGCGTTCCGCGCGTGCAGCTTCGGCGCGGCGAGGTAGAGCTGGAGGTACTCCTCGAAGGACAGCAGCGAACGGTTCTTCGCGAAGTCCGACGAGACGGTGCTGCCCACGTCCTGCAGAAAACGGCGCGCGTCCATGCGGGAAGGCTACACGCGTTGGCGCTATATGTGCCGATGTGAAGCGCGCCCTCTCCTTCTGGCTGTTGACACTGCTGACTGCATGCCCACCGGTCAACTCGAAGCCGTGCGCTGAAGACGCCGAATGCGAGGCGACGCAGCGCTGCCGTCAGGGCGCGTGCGGGCCGCTGTGCCTCGACGACACCGAGTGCGGCGCACAGCAGGTGTGCCTCATCGACGGGACGTGCGGCGCCCGGCCCGAGTGCGCGAAAGACACCGACTGTGCGACGGGCTTCACCTGCACGCAGGGCCGCTGCGCGTGCGAAGACGACTCCGCGTGCGCGGCCAACCAGCAATGCACCGACGGCCGCTGTCAGTCGCGCCCGCGCTGCAGTGATGACACCGACTGCGCCGGCACCGGCAAGCGCTGCGAGGTGACCTCGGGTACCTGCGTGCCGGTGTGCAGCTGGCCGACCGACTGCGCGCCGACGCTCGACCCGCGCCTCGCCTTCGCCCTGTGGAACTGCGACGAGGGCACCTGCAAACGCAACTGCACCACCGACCTCCAGTGTGGCGCGACGAGCCTCATCTGCCTCGGCGGCACCTGTGAGCCCGCGCAGTGCACCACCTTCGCCGACTGCCCCACCGGGAGGTACTGCTCGTCGGCCACCTTCGGCCGGTGCCTGACGCTCACCGCCTGCACCGACGCCTCGCAGTGCGGCGTGAACTTCGAGTGCCGCGCCTTCAACCAGCTCGAGTGCCCGCCCGGCTTCGACTGCACCCAGAAGCTGTGCCTCGAGCTGCCCTTGTGCATCGCCGATCAAGACTGCGTGTCGCTGGGCGACGCGGGCGTGGTGGCCACCGGGTATTGCGAGCAGGGCCACTGCCAGCGCGCCACGAGCTGCACCGTCAACGGGCAGTGCACCAGCCCCGACATCTGCATCGGGGGCGTGTGCGTGCCGGGCATCTGCCGGGAGCACTCCGACTGTGGCGGCGGCTACTGCATCGCGGGCGCGTGCACGCCGGAGATCGCGACGCCCGAGGTCTCGAGCCTGCTGCTCACGCCGACCAGCGCGAACGTCATCGAGGGCGACACCCTGCAGCTCACCCTGCGCGGTGTCCGCTTCAGCGGCACGGGCACCCCGCTCGCCCACGCGGTGTACGAGGTGCTGGAGCTCGACGGCGGCGCGTCCTCGCTGGCGACGGTGAGCGACGCGGGCGTGCTGACCGCCCTGAGCGCCGGAGACGTGCAGATCCGCGCGCAGCTCGCCGGCAATACCGCGCGCAGCAACCTCGCCTCGGTGCACATCGTGCCCGCGTTGATGATGGGCCGCCGCGTGATCGTCACCGACGCCGCCACCGGCCAGCCGCTGCCGGGTTCGCTGGTGCGCGCGTGTCAGGGCGATTGCAGCGCGCCCATCGACGTCGTGGCGGGCGCTGACGGCATCGCGGCGTTCCCGCTCCTCGACAACCAGCCCGCGAGCTTCACGGTGGTGCCGGTCGACGTGCGCAGCGACGGCTTGCCGGCCCACGAGCGCGCGACGCTGCTGTCGACCACCGTGGCCGACGTCGCGCTGCCGCTGCGCGAGAACCCGGTGCACGGCGCCGCGGGCTTCAACGGCGGCATCGGCTTCAACCACGTGTCGAGCAGCGGCAACCTCTGGGCGGGCTTCATCGTGGTGTCGATGAGCGACGTGGCCTCGATGACGCCGTCGCGCCTGCTGGGCGACAATTTTATGACCGAGATCCCGGGCGTGGGCCAGAGCGTGCCGGTGCCCGGCGCGGTGGTGCTCTACACGTCTCCCGGCCTGGGGATTCCGCAAGACGTGAAGACCCGGGCGCTGGGCTTCGCGCAGCCGGGCGTCGCGCGCTTCGCGCAGGGCTTCGCCGGGCGCACCTCGACTTCGCTGCTGACGTCGATCCGCTCCATCGATCTGCTCTCGTACCTGAGCGCCTTCGACTTCCAGCAGCAGAGCGGCCTCACCTTCTCGAGCCTGGCGTACGTGCCCGACGTCAGCGACGTCGACGGCGACGGCCAGTGCACCAACACCACCACCTGCCCGATGGGCTCCGAAGACGTGCCCGACTACGGCCACTTCACGTCGACCTCGTTCCTGCCCGACGCGCCCCAGCGCCTGCGCACGGAGGT
>CAMLFP010000045.1 GCA_946479335.1 uncultured Archangium sp. | reverse complement strand
TCGAAAAGTCCCGCATCTCCGGAGCGCTCCCCGCCGCGCTGATCGGCGGCCGCGTGCTCTCCAACGGCCCCGGGTGGACGAAGATCGGCGACCGCGTCGCGCACCCCTTCGACGGCCACGGCTATGTGCGCGCGGTCTCCTTCGAAGCCGACGGCTCAGTGCGGCTGCGCGCGCGCTTCGTGCAGACGCCCGCGTACCAGGCCGAGCTCGCCGCCGGTCACCTCGTGCATCGCGGGCTCGGCACCAACCCCAGCCCCCATTTCTGGAAGAACCTCTTCAGCGGGATGAGCGGCCGCAACGTCGCCAACACCACCATCCAACGGTGGAACGGCAAGCTGCTCGCCGGTTGGGAAGGCGGCGCGCCCTATTCGCTCGACGCCGACTCCCTTGCGACCCACGGCGAGGAGACCTTCGGCGGAGCCATCGCCGGCCAGGCCACGCTCGCCCACATGAAGCACGACGTCGCCGCGAAGCGCCTCGTCACCTGCAGCGTGAAGATGGGCCCGAAGAGCGCGCTCACCTTCCGCGAGTTCGACGAGACCTCGAAGCTTCGACACACGCGCACCGTGGCGCTCCCGTCGGCGCTCTTCATCCACGACTTCGTCATCACCCCGAACTGGTACGCGCTCATCAGCAACCCGCTGCGCATGAAGTTCGGAGCGCTCGCGCGCGCGCTCCTCGGCGCCGCGACGATGCTCGACGCCATCGAGACCGACCGTGACGCGCCCGGCGCGGTGTACCTCGTGCCGCGCACCAGCGATGGGCCGCTGCGCACGGTGACGCTCCCCGGCCGCGCCTTCGCGGTGCACTACGGCAACGCGTTCGAGCACGACGGCGCGCTGCAGCTCGACGCCAGCCTGTTCTCCGACTTCGAGTTCGGCGCGGAGTTCGGGTTTCAAGGCCCCACCCGCCCGCTCGACCCCGCACTCCCCGACGCGCGCGCGCCGCAGCGGCTCTTCCGCATCACCGCGCGCGACGGCGCCCACACCCCGACGCTGACGCAGCGCGCACCGCACGGCGTCGACTTCCCCCGCGTGCACCCGGAGCACGAGGGCGTGCGCACCCCCACGCTCTTCGCAGCGTCGCGCGCAGACCTCGCGCACTCCGACCCGTTCGACTCCGTCCTGCGCGTCGACCTCGATGACCCTCAGCGCCCGCCGCAGCTGTGGACCGCGCCCGAGAATGTCTTCGTCGGTGAGCCGCTCTACGCGCCGGAGTCGGAACACGTGCTCGCGATGCTCTCGGATGGCGCCCGCCACGAGACCACCCTCGCCATCTTCGACGCAGCCGCCATCGACCGCGGGCCGGTGGCGCGCGTGCCGCTGCCGTTGCTGCCGTACGGCTTCCACGGCGCGTGGGACCGGCCGCGCTGAAAAACAAAAAGCCCACCCCGGTGACGGAGTGGGCTTCGAACTTCGAAACCGGAAGCGCTTACTTCGACTGCTGCGCGAGGAGCAGCTGCGCGAACTGGAAGGCGCCGAACTGCTGCAGGTTGAACATGTCACCCTGCGCCGCGGTGGAGTTGTTGCCCGCGCGAGGCGCCGCGAACTGGCTGATGAGGTCGGTGAACATGTTGGTGGTGCCGGCCTTCGAACCCAGGCCGATGAGCGAGCTCAGGCCAGTGCCCGACAGCAGCGACCCGGCCTTGCCGAGCAGACCGCCGCCGAGGCTGCCCACCAGGCCGCTGACGATGCCCGAGAGGCCCTTGCCGCTCATCACCGAGTCGGCCGCCCCCAGGATCTTCGCCGCGCCGGCGATGAACGGCCCCACACCGGGGATGAACGAGGCCAACGTCCCCAGCGGGCCGTTGAGGATGCCGCTGGCGAAGTGGACGGCCTTCTGCACGAAGCTGCCGACCTTCGAAATCGCACCGCCAATTGCCTTGAGTGCACCACCCATGGGGAACGCTCCTTTTTTGAGAAGTGAAACGAGAGTGAACAGTTTTCGGCCGAAACCTGCGCCGAGTTGCGTCGACGGTCAGCCCTTGTTCGGGCGCCGCAGCTTCTTTACGGCGTCTTCGAGGTCGGGGTTCGACGCCGAGGTGAGCGCCTTGCCGCCAGCCGTCGAGATTTCCACGGCATTTTTCTTCGCGGGGTCGAACCCGCTGCGCTGCTCGCCAGCCTGGATGGCCGCGACCGACGCCTTCACGTTGGCCTCGATGGCCTCGGCCGAGGGCACCTGCACGCCCATTTCCGCGAGCTTTTCGTCGGGCACCACCGCGAAGAGCGGCTGGGCGTCGGGGTTGCTCATGAAGTAGGCGACGCGGTTGACGAACTCCTCGAGGCCAAGGCCCAGCGCCTTCGCCATGCGCTCGGAGTTCGGGTCTTTCAAGATGAGCGCGCGCAGCTCAGGTGACGCCGGAGGCGCCGCGTCCATCCCTTCGACCTCAGTCTCTTCATTGCTCATGCGATGACTCCTCCCCGAGTCACGAACACGATGACACGACTCATTTCACATCGCTACCCGGCGCGACGTCACCGGGGTTGATCAGCGAGAGGCTCTTGCCGCTCCCGCTCGCGAGGATCATGCCGCGCGACTCGATGCCCTTGAGCGCGCGCGGCTTGAGGTTCACCACCACCACGACATTTCGCCCCGGGAGCTGCTCGGGCGCGAACGCCTCGGCGATGCCCGACACGATGGTGCGCGGCGTGCCTTCACCGAGATCGACGCTCAGCTTGAGCAGCTTGTCGGCCTTCTCGACCTTCTCGGCCGTGACGATGCGCCCGGCCTTGAGCGCCACCTTCGCGAAGTCGCCGAACTCGATCTCCGACGGGGGCGCGGCAGGGGCGGCAGCGGCCTTCGGCTTCTCCTCCTTCTTCGCCACTGGAGGCGGCGGCGGCGCGGCGGGCGCGTCGTCCTGCTCCTTGGCCCACGAGTCCTTCAGCGAGACGGTGCGGTTGAAGACCAGCGCGCCGGGCTTCGAGTCGAGATCGACCGTGAAGTAACCAAGGCGCTCGAACTGGAACCGGTCTCCGGCCTTCACGCTGGCCAGGGCCGGCTCGAGCTTCGCGCCCTTCACCACCTCGAGTGACTTCGGGTTCAGATCCTTGAGGAACGGGAAGTCGACGCCTTCGTGCGCCTTGCCCGGCGCTTCGGCCGCGAAGAGGCGATCGAACACGCGCACCTCCGCGTTCACCGCGTGCGGTGCCGAGACCCAGTGAATCGTGCCCTTCACCTTGCGCCCGTCAGGCGAGTTGCCGCCCTTCGACGCGGGGTCGTACGTGCAACGCAGCTCCGCGATGGAGCCGTCGGCCGCCTTCACCACCTCGGTGCAGGTGATGAAATACGCGCCGCGCAGGCGCACTTCCTTGCCGGGCGCGAGGCGGAAGAACTTCTTCGGAGGGTCCTCCATGAAGTCGTCGCGCTCGATGAAGAGCTCGCGCGAGAACGGCACACTGCGCGCGCCCGCCTGCTCATCTTCAGGGTTGTTCTGCACCGAGACCTGCTCGACCTGGCCTTCGGCGTAGTTGGTGATGACCACCTTGAGCGGGTTGAGCACCGCCATGCGCCGCTGCGCGACGGCGTTGAGGTGCGTGCGCACCGCGTTCTCGAGGCGGCCCACGTCGATGACGCTCTCGTGCTTGGTGACGCCGATCTCCTCGCAGAACGCGCGGAGCGCCTCGCTGGTGAAGCCCCGGCGCCGCATTCCGCTCAACGTCGGCATGCGCGGGTCGTCCCACCCGTTGACGTACTTCTCCTTCACCAGGTGCAGGAGGTTGCGCTTGCTCAGCACCGTGTACGTCAGCTGCAGCTTGGCGAACTCGATCTGCTGCGGGTGGTGGATGCCAAGCTCGTTCAAGAACCAGTCGTAGAGCGGGCGGTGATTCTCGAACTCCAGCGTGCAGATGGAGTGCGTGATGCCCTCCAGCGAGTCTTCGTTGCCGTGCGCCCAGTCGTACGAGGGGTAGATGCACCACTTGTCGCCCTGGCGGTGATGGTGCTCCTTGATGATGCGGTACATCACCGGGTCGCGGAGGTTGATGTTGCCCGACGCCATGTCGATCTTCGCGCGCAGTGTCTTCGCGCCGGGGTTGAACTTGCCCGCGCGCATGCCGCGAAAGAGCTCGAGGTTCTCGGCCGGCGTGCGGTCGCGGAACGGTGAGTTCTTGCCGGGCTTGTCCAACGTGCCGCGGTACTCGCGCATCTCATCGGCGTTGAGATCGCAGACGTACGCCTTGCCCTTCTCGATGAGCTGCTCGGCCCACGCGTACATCTGCTCGAAGTAGTCCGACGCGTAGAAGAGCCGGTCTTCGAAGTCTCCGCCCAGCCACTTCACGTCGTTGATGATCGAGTCGACGTACTCCTGCTCTTCCTTCGCCGGGTTGGTGTCGTCGAAGCGCAGGTTGAACTTGCCGCCGAACTTCCGCGCGAGCCCGGAGTTGAGGACGATGCTCTTCGCGTGGCCCACGTGGAGGTAACCGTTGGGCTCCGGGGGGAAGCGCGTCTGCACACGGCCCTTCCACTTTCCGCTGGCGTTGTCGGCGTTGACGATCTCTTCGATGAAATTCGTGGTGCTGTCGGTCATGACGAGGCGCGGCACACTACACCGTCCACGCGCTGAGACGGCGAATCGTGCGGCGGACGGAGCGCCGCACGCAACCCATTGAAAACAGAGCGGAGACTCGCTGGCACCAGCCCTGCTCATGGGTGCCGCGCCGTTTCCCCTCTTTCCCAAGGAGAAGTCCCATGACGAGGTATCTCTGGCTGTCTGTCCCCGTGTGTTGCGCCGCGGCGCTGTGGAGCGCGTGCGGCCCTCCGCCCAACTCGTGTCAGGTGTCGGCCGATTGTTTCCCCGACGAGGTGTGCGTCAAGAGCGTGTGCGTGAACAAGACGCCGGTCGATGCTGGCGACCCGTCGAACACCGGAGGTGGTGACGGGACTACCGGCGGGGGCGACGGGACCACGACGGGTGGTGGCGATGGCTTGACCGGCGGCGGGACGCAGACCGGCGGTGGTGATGCGACCGGCCATGACGCTGGCGTGGATGCGGGCATGCCGGACTGCGAGACAGGCGACACGCTGCCCTGCTGCAGCGGTCGCGGCGCACAGACATGCGGGAGCGACGGCACCTGGAGCGCGTGCGACGCGACGGTGTCGAGCGAGTCGTGCAACGGCGTCGACGACGACTGCAACGGCACCGTGGACAACGACGTGTTGTTCTCTCTCCCCGACGGCGGCGTGGCGATGAACGTGAGCTGCAGCGTCGGTGTCGGCGCGTGCGCGTCGAGCGGCTCGCTGGCGTGCGCGACCGATGGCGGCGTCGTCTGCGGCGCGGCGGAGATTCAGCCGACGACGGAGATCTGCGACGACATCGACAACGACTGCGACGGCCAGGTCGACGAGGGCACGAAGGTCCTGTGCATGATCGACGCCGACAACGACCAGTACGCGGGGTCGAGTGTTCAGCAGGAGTTCTGCCCGGACACGACGCGCCCCAGCTTTGGCAACTGCCCCACCGGCTACGTCGCGACGTCGCTCGGCCCAGACTGCAACGACGGCGTCACATCCGTCTTCCTCACGGAATCCGTCCGAGTCGACTTTGACGGAGATACCTACTGCACGAGCGCCCCGGCGGTTGACAAGTGCACGGATGGAACCGTGCCTGCCGGCTACAGCCTGGCGACTTCATGCAAGCCAACGACCGATTGCAACGACAGTGCAGCCTCCATCTATGTCTATATGAATGTACGACCCGACCGCGATGGCGACACCTATTGCGCTCAGGCCCCCACAACCCAGGAATGCACCGACGGCACAACGCCGCCGCCTGGATTCCTAAATGTCAGCGCGTGCCACTATCACAACGTCATTCAGATCGGCGGAACAACTCGCGTCATCGATGAGGACTGCAACGACAACAAGAACGCAGGAGAGAGCCTTTACCGCAATGAAGACCTGATGACTGACGCTGACGGCGATAGCTACTGCACGGTCGACAACGCAGTGTCGACATGCATCGGCTCAACAGTCCCAACGGGCAAACAAATCAAGAACTCCTGCATGCATGTCTCCGGAGCGCTCGCAGTGGATTGCAACGACAACCCCTCCGCAGACGGAACGTTGGAATATCAAAACCTCAATGTTTTTCCCGATTCCGACGACGACGGATATTGCAATACCGCCACAGTCATCACGCAATGCACTGGAGCAAACCCGAAGCCTCACTTTAAACTTGCGGCATCCTGTCCCACGGACTGCAAAGACACCAATGGCAACGCAACGACGCAGTGCACTTTCTCCCAAACCACTCCGCCGTTCTTAAAAACCTGCCCGAACAGCACGACATCATCACAACTCTTTACGTGGAGCTGCGGCACAGGCTTCCACTCTTCAGCAGCAGCCCTGAATGACAACAACCTCACCGACGGCGACGACGCATTCTACATCGTCTCAAGCGTCTCAGTCGCGCTGTATGCCAATAACGTATACGCACAAATCCAGTGTCGAAGCGGCGAAAGCGGCTCCGACTCCTACTATGTGACGTACACTTGCGACGCAGACTAACCAAGGCCTACGTCTGATCGGCCCCGGCGGAGAATTGCCGGGGCCGTCGTGTTTCTGGCAAGAGCCGCGCTTCATGTTCGAGGCGTGGCTTCAGCGTTGGTGGCGACCGTTGGTGGCGCTCGGCCTCGCGCTCCACGTGACGCAGCTCTTCGGAGCGCTCCTCGAGCCCGACTCCGCCCTCTACGCGAGCGTCGCCCGCAACATCGTCGACTCCGGCGACTGGGTGAACCTCACCGCGCGCGGGCACGACTGGTTCGACAAGCCGCACCTCCCGTTCTGGCTGTCGGCGGCGTCGATGCAGTTGTTCGGGCTGCGCGACTGGGCGTTCCGGCTCCCGGCGTTGTTCGTCTTCCTCGTCGGCGCGCTGTACACCTACCGACTCGGCGCGCTGCTCTTCACTCAGACCGTGGCGCGGCTCGCCGTGTTGATGCTGCTGTTCTCGCAGCACGCGGTGCTCTCGACCGCCGACGTGCGCATGGAGCCCTTCCTCACCGGGTTCCTCACCGCCTCCGTTTTTCATCTGCTCCGCGGCCGCGACTCGTGGCGCGACTTCATCATCGGATGCGCGTTCCTCGGTGCCGCGGTGATGACCAAAGGGCCGTTCGTGGTGCTCCCGGTCATCGGAGCGCTCTTCGCGTGGGAATGGCGTCGGCTGCCGCCGCTGAGACTGGTGCTCGCGCCGGTGCTGACGGTGCTCTTCACCACGCCCGAGCTGTGGTGCCTGTGGCGTCAATTCAGCGCCACCGGCCTCCGCATGTTCTTCTGGGACAACCAATTCGGACGCTTCGCGGATCTGAACGGCGGCGCGATTCCCCACGGTGGTTACGACTTCTTTTTCCACACCGTGTTGTGGGCGTTCGCGCCGTGGGGCTTCTGGCTTTACGCAGCCGTGTTCGCGCATTTCCGAGAACGCGGGCCGGTCCGTCACCTGCTGGGCGCGATCGTGCCGACGTTCTTGATGTTCGCGGTGTCACGGCACCAGCTGCCGCACTACCTGAACATCCTCTTTCCCTTCTTCGCGCTGCTCGTGGCGCACTGGCTGACGACGACGCAGCACGAACGGCGCGTGCGTTGGTTGGTGGAGCTTCCCCTCATCGCCCTCCCGCTCTTCGCGGGCGCGCTCCTCTGGTTGAACCAGTCGACGATCACGCTCGCAGCGCTCGCCATCTGCAGCGTCGCGGCGTTCGTCACGACCAGACTTCCGTTCGTTCGAGCCTGCCTCGTCATCATCACCATGAACCTCGCGCTCGGTTTCGGTTGGTGGCCAGACATTCTGGAGAACGAGGCCGGAGTTCCTGCCGCTCGCGCAGCAAACGCGCTGTCGCCCGCACCGATTCAGGTCGTCAATGTGCTCTCGCACGCGTTCAATTTCTACGCGTCGTCGACGACGACGGAGATCGCGCTCGATGATGTGAAGCGCGGGCGCGTGTTCACGCGTGAGGTCGACATCGCGGCCTTCCGCGAGCGCGGGCGAGACGTGACGGTGCTCGGCACCTTCGAGAACTTCCGCGTCTCGAAACCGTCGTTGCGATTCCTCGACGCGCGCACCCGGCACGACGTCATCGAGCGTTGGGTGCTGCTCGAGGTCCACTAGAGCGCGTCGGTGGTCCGCACGATGTGTGCGCCCGCGCGACGCCACTGCTCGACCGCCGCATCTGCGAGTCCTGGGAAGTTGAGATGTTCGGGCAGCGGAGACAATTGCGGCGCAGGCACCGGGCTCATCGCGTCTTCGAGGATGTAGAGCTTCGAAGCCAGCGATGGCTCCGTCGCAGAGATTCGCGCCAGCAGATCATTCACCGTCGACAGCACGCAGTGGCTCTTGGCCTGGCCGAACACGTAGATGCGGTCGAACGACATCAGCCGCGTGAAGAACGCGTCGTTGAATGCGCCCACGGATTCACCACGCAGCTCGGTCACCTCCGGAGACAGCACCGAGTAGTTCTCGGTGAGCGGCGACAGCCCCTTGGTCTCGAAGTGCGTCTGCTGTTTGCGCGCGGCGGCGTGGAACAGCGCGGCCTCCATCATCGCGGGCACCAGCGCGTGCGAGAGCCCGCCGAGCAGCGCGTGGTACGGCCAGACGGTGAGCACGTATTTCCCCGCCGCCTCCAGCTTGCGCACGTACTCGAGGCTTTCTTCGGGGAAACGAGTTGCGCGCCAACGCCCGCGCTTCACCTCTTCGTGAAACACCGGCGTCAGCGGCGCGGGGTGGCGCCCTTCTGCGTCGACCCACCACGCCGGGTGGAAGATCTGGAACATGCGATGCGTGTCGAGCGAGAAGAAGAGCTCCGTGACGCGCCCGAGGTTCCGGTACAGCCACTCGATGGTGCGCGCGGTGTCTTCCACCGCGCCGGGGACGAAGAGGCTCGCGCCCGGCGTGCAGAAGCCGACCTGCACGTCGATGCCGAACGCGGCGATGCGCTCCGTGTCGGTCGAGGAAGGCCGGATGCCGTGCGTCTTCGCCCACGCTTCACCGGCATCGGCGACGAGGCCGGCCCGCTCCACGTACAGCTCCGGGACCTGCGACGGCTGGTAGAAATCGGGAAACACGGTGTCTCCTTTCACGAGCGCCAGCGGCTGAGTTCTTCGACCAGCTTCTGCGTCTCCGCCGAGAGCGCGAATGACGGTGCCGCCACCTCCACGCGCGAGGGAGGCGCTTTCAACGCGGGCGCGCCCGTCAGCAGCTCGTAGCCTTCAGGCAGCGCCTCGCCCTCCTGACCGACGATTCCAAAGGCGCCACTGGCGTCCGAGCGCCGGCGGAACAGCACTGGCTTGCCGGGGATGCTCTGCTTGCCGCTCCCGGCTTCGTTGCCGAACTTCATCGTCGCCACGCGGCCGGTCTGCGAGAGCTTGTAGACGGCCGAGACCTTGTCGCGGGTCAACGGGGAGCCGCTCGTCTGCGCGACGAGGTAGCCGCCGTAGCCGTAGACCTGCTCGCTCGGTTTCCAGCCGAGCTCTTCGCGCAGCACTTCGAAGCGGCGGGTCTGCGCGGCGTCGAAGCCATCTTCGAGGATCTGCACCGGGTGAAGACCGAGCCTCCGCGCCTCGGCACAGGCGAAGCGGTACTGCGCTTCCTTGTCGCCGGAGTCGTAGCGGATCGAATCGCTCGCGCCGGGCCGCTCGGAGATCAACCGGAACGCAGCCGGAATGCCCGAGGTGATGGTGTCGAAGGTGTCGAGGAGGAAGCTGGACCGCTGATGCCGGCGCTCGACCATCGCGCGGAACGCGGCGTCGTCACTCCCGTAGCGCTGGATGTGCTCGTGGCCCATGGTGCCCACCGGCACCAGGCCGAGCGCCCGCGCGCCGTAGACGTTGCTGGTGCGGTTGAGCCCCGCGCGCTTGCAGCCCTCCAACGCGAGCAGGTGCTGCTCCGGGCAGCTCGCGGCGCGCAGGCCGACCTCGAAGAGGCGCGCGGGCGTGCCGGTGATCTCCACCAACTCCGCGACGCGGGCGCGCACCCGATCGACATAGCCCTCGGAGTCGACGCGGATCGCCGGCGCCTTCACGTTCACCGCGTCCAACGTCGCGAGCACGAGCTGCTTCTGCGCCTCGCAGGTCACGAGGCCGACCGCCGCGGCGAGTTCCTCGGGCCGGAAGAGCGCCACCGTCGCCACCTGAATCCGGTAGCTCCACTGGAGCAGCAGCGGCTCGAGCCACGACACCAGCGCCGAGGGGCCCGTCACGCTGAACACCGGCTCGCGGTCGTGGAACACCGAGAACTTCGGCAGCGCGCGCACCGTCACCTCTCGGCTCGCGAGCGCCACCTTCACCGCCGCGCCCAGCTCGTAGTCGTGTGAGGTGAGGAACTCGTAGTCGCCGGGGCGCGCGTCGGGGAGCAGCGCCTTGAGCTCCGCCTCGACGTCGAAGGGCACCACCTGCAGGCCGCCCTTGCGGTGCGAGTAATAGAAGGTCTCGGTGCGCAGCGGCCAGCCTGCCTCCGCCATCGAGAACTTGTAGCCATCGGTGAGCAGCAGCGGCGCGGCCATGTGGCCTCCTGTCTGTCGGAGATGATGTAACGCGCGCAAAAGAGTCGTCAAGACTCTTTATGGCGTATTCAGCGCCTGCACGAAGGTGACGACGGCGACGACCGAGTTGGCCGCGGCGGCGAGCGCCAGCACGTAGAAGTGGGTGCGGCGCGGTGAGTCGAGCGAGAGCCGCATCGCTCCGACCGCGAGCATCAGCAGGCCGATCGCGGCCACCGGCAACAGGTACGGCCCCACGGTGGGCGCCCTGGTGGGGATCCACCGCGCGACGTCGACGCCCGCGGCGAGGGTGGCGGTCAGGCAGAGCGCTCCGGCGGCCATCAACGGCCAGCCACCCTTCTGGCCGAGCGCTTTGCGGTCGGAGATCAGCGTCGAGGCCCGGAACATGACGAGACAGAACAGCACGCCGGCCGCTGCAGGGAGCGCCTGCGACGCGAGGCCCGAGGGGGTGCCGCGCCAGAAACCGACGCCAGAGATCGCTGCGCTGACCGCCGCCAGGAGAATCCAGACCATAGGGAGCCGCGCTTTAACGCGGTTGGCGCAAGGTGTCCGGCGATTGGCACGTTGGGTCCGCAACCGGGGGCGGTGGCGGGCGACAAAGCCGCACCATGCGCACGCAGCTCGACACCGCCAGCCTCTACGCGAAGTATGGCCCCGTGATCTTCGCCCGCTGCAAGCGGCTGCTGAAGAACAGCGCCGCGGCGGAAGACGCGACGCAAGACGTGTTCATCAAGGTGATGCGCCACGCCGAGAAGGCGCCGACCGCCGACGCGGTGTTGCCCTGGGTGCACCGCATCGCCACCAACCATTGCCTCAACGTGCTGCGCGATGGCCGCCGGCAGGCGGAGCCGGTCTCGCAGGTGCCGGAGCTGGTCGACGACGAGTTCGAGGACACGCTGCTCTCGCGCGACTTCTCGCGCCGGCTGCTGGCGCGCACGCCCGAGCACGTGAAGGCGCCGGCGGTGCTGTTCCACGCGCAGGGGCTGGAGCAGGCGAAGGTGGCGCAGGAGCTCGGCGTCTCGCGCCGCACGGTGCTGTACCGGCTCTCGGAGTTCACCGATCGCGCGATGAAGCTGCAGCGCATCGTCGAGGCCTGAAGCGCCAACCTGCGGTACAAACCGCAGACCTGTGATCTCGCTGTTCCTCTCGTTGCTGCTGACCACCTCCGACGCCGGCGTCTTCGCGCGCCCGGTGCAGGTGTCTGCCGACCGGCTGGAGATCTTCAAGAAGGACAGCCGCGCCCTCTATTCGGGCCACGCGAAGGCGGTGCGCGACACCCTGACCATGACCTGCGACACCATCGAGGTGCGGTTCTCCGCGCGCAACGAGGTGGAGCAGATCATCGCCAGCGGGCACGTGGAGGCCATCGACGGAGATCGCCAGGCGTGGGGCGATCGCGCAGTGTTCGAGAACGCCACCGGGGTGCTGACGGTCACCGGCAACCCGCACGGCAAGCAGGGCGCGCGCGAGGTCGAGGGCGAGGTCGTCACCTTCGTCACCGGCTCCGAGCAGGTCACGGTGACGAAGGCGCGCACCCGCGTGCAGGAGCCCAAAGACCAGCGCGTCACCATCGACGCCGACGAGTTGGTGATGCGCAGCCGAGACAGCGAAGCGGTGTGGACCGGCCATGTCCGCGCGGTGAAGGCGAGCACCCTGCTCCTCGCGCCGAAGTTGACCGCCACCTGGGGCGCCGACGGCGAGATCACCCGCATCAAGGCGAAGGGCGGCGTGGAGGTCACCG
Source organism: uncultured Archangium sp. (assembly GCA_946479335.1). Next base: position 11,016 of record CAMLFP010000045.1, on the reverse strand, counting down.
ACGCCGATCGCTGGGCGCGCGGGCGCGAGGCCGACTACGACGTGCCCAAAGGCGTGCTGGTCGTCACCGGGAACCCGCAGGCGCGGCAGAACGGCACCCGGCTGCGCGGCACGAAGGTCACCTTCTTCACCGCGTCGGAATTTCTTGAAGTCGAGAACGCCACCACCATCATCGAGGGCGGGAAGAAGAAGTGAGCGACGCCGACCTCCTGAGAGAGACGAGTGGTGAAGTCGCGCCGGTGCTGAAAGACGCGCCGTGGCTGCTGGCCGTGCCGTCGTTGTTGCTGGCCGCCGGCTTCGCGATGGACGCGTGGGTCAGCTCGCTGCACTCGGTGATGCCGGTGCTGGTGAGCCTCCTCAAGGGCGTGGGCTGGGCGTTCTACGTGCGCGCGGCGATGCGCGTGGCCGGCGGCGTCGAAGACGCGAGCCCGGTGCTGCCCATCGCCACCTTCGCGCTGGCCTTCCTCGCGATGGAGTACGGCAGCTGGTTCTTCCTGGTCGGGGTCCTCGTGTGGCTGCTGCCCTTCGTCGACTCTGCGCTCGTGTATGGCGACGACCTCGCCGCCGCCTTCGGAGGCGTCATCGACACCTTCTCGCGCGGCGCGCTGCTGTGGCTGGGCACGATGTTCGCGGCGTTGATCGTGCTGGTGATGATGGGCCTCGCGTTCTCGATGCCGATGAGCATCTTCTCCGACTACGCGCACCGTGAAGGGGCGTGGCTGGCGGATCTCTCCGGCGGCGTGCTGGTCGGGCCCTTCGTGCACGCGATCATCGTGTACCGCGCGCGGCTGCTGCTGGCGTTGAACGGAGACCCGGCGTGAGCGACGCGCTGGTCGCGCACGGCCTGCAGAAGACCTACGGCAGCCGGCGCGTGGTCGACGGCGTCTCGGTCACCGTGAAGGCCGGGGAGATCGTCGGGCTCCTCGGGCCCAACGGCGCCGGGAAGACCACGTCGTTCTCGATGGTGATCGGCCTCACGCAGCCCGACGCGGGCTCGGTGAAGCTCGGAGATCGCGAGCTCGCGGGGCTGCCGATGCACCTGCGCGCGCGCGCGGGCCTCGGCTACCTCCCGCAGGAGGCGTCGATCTTCCGCAAGCTGACGGTGAAGCAGAACATGGTGGCGGTGCTCGAGCTCCACGGCGCGGCTGATCGCGAGCGTCGCGCCGACGAGATCATCGCGGAGTTTGGCCTCACCCACGTCGCAGGTTCACTCGGCGAGCAGCTCTCCGGCGGCGAACGGCGGCGCGCGGAGATCGCCCGCTCGCTGCTCCCCAACCCGCGCTTCATCCTCTTCGACGAGCCGTTCGCGGGCGTCGACCCCATCAACGTCGGCGAGCTCCAGAAGGAGATCGCGAAGCTCAAGCAGCGCGGCCTCGGGGTGCTCATCACCGATCACAACGTGCGCGACACGCTGCGCATCTGCGATCGCGCGTACATCATCGCGGCCGGGCGCATCCTCGAAGAAGGCACGCCGCAGGCCATCGCCGCCTCCGAGCGGGCACGCTCCGTGTATCTCGGTTCTGACTTCACTCTTTCTTGAGTGAAACCAGTTACTTGTAAGACACATGCAATTTGGAGGTTCCCCTCGTCGCCGCGATGATCTTACCCTTGGCACGGCTTTTGATATCCGGCCGAAAGGGACGCACCGAGGATGGAGCTCAAGCAGAGCCTGAAGATGTCGCAGACGCTGGTGATGACGCCCCAGCTTCAGCAGGCGATCAAGCTGCTCCAGCTCTCTCGCATGGAGATGCTGGAGCAGGTGCGGGAGGAGATGGAGAGCAACCCGCTCCTCGAGTCGCCTGATGAGATCGAGGGAGACCTGAGCGACAAGGCGCCGGGCGAGGCGTCGCTCGAGGCCGACAACCTGGAGGCGCCCAAGAACCTCGAGGCGAAGACCCCCGAGACCGCCCAGGAGGTCAAGCCCGAGACCGACAACAACGAGATCGACTGGGATCAGTACCTCAACAGCTACCAGTTCAACGAACCCACCACGCCGTCGAACCGCGGCAACGTCGACCTCGACGACCTCCCGTCGTTCGAGGCGAGCATGGTGAAGAAGGAGGATCTCTACGATCACCTCTTCGAACAGCTCTCGGGCGTGCACCTCAACGACGCCGAGCGGCGCATCGCCGAGCTGATCGTGGGGAACCTCAACGACGACGGCTACCTGGTGCTGGAGGAGACGGAGGGCGACCCGCTCATCCACCTCGCGAACGAGGCCGACGTGCCGATGACGGTGGCCACGCGCACGCTGCGGAAGATCCAGCACCTCGACCCGATGGGCTGTGGCGCGAGAGATCTCCTGGAGTGCCTGCTCATCCAGACGCAGGCGATGAAGGAGCCGGCGGCGCCGCTGCTGCAGACCATGCTCAAGCGGCACATGAAGCTGCTGGAGTCGAAGAACCTCCCGGCCATCGCGCGCGAGCTGACGAAGTCAGAGGGCCGCGCGGTGACGCTCGACGAGGTGGTGGCGGCGAGCCGGCTGCTCTCGCGGTTGGACCCCAAGCCCGGGCGCAACTTCTCGGGCGACGACGCGCAGCACATCACCCCCGACGTCTTCGTGCACAAGATCGGCGACGAGTACCACGTGGTGCTCAACGACGACGGGCTCTCGAAGCTGCGCGTGTCTGACGCGTACCGCCGCGCGCTGCGGGCCGGGGCGCTCAACGGCAAGCAGAAGGAGTTCGTGCAGGAGAAGATGCGCTCCGCGCAGTGGCTGCTGCGCTCGATTCAGCAGCGGCAGCGCACCATTCACAAGGTGACGGAGAGCATCGTGAAGTTCCAGCGCGACTTCTTCGACAAGGGCATCGCGCACCTCAAGCCGCTGATTCTGCGCGACGTGGCCGAAGACATCGGCATGCACGAGTCGACGGTGAGCCGCGTGACGACCGCGAAGTACGTGCACACGCCGCAGGGCATCTTCGAGCTCAAGTACTTCTTCAATTCGTCGATCGCGCGCACCGCGGGTGAAGACATCGCCAGCGAAGCGGTGAAGAATCACATCAAGCAGCTGGTGGGCACGGAGAACCCGAAGAACCCCTACTCGGATCAGAAGATCGTCGAACTTTTGAAGGCGCAGGGCATCGAGATCGCCCGGCGCACGGTCGCCAAGTACCGCGAGGTGTTGGGCGTGCTGCCGTCGAGCAAGCGCAAGAAGTACTTCTAAGAGATTCTCTTCATGGCTCAGGAATATTGGTTGGCAGACAGTGAGGCGCGCGTGGTGGGGCCCATCGGGCTCGATGTGGTCACCTCGCTGCACGCGCGAGGCAAGCTGGGTGACGTGCGCGCGGTGTCTCGCGACGGGCGCACCTTCGTGCCGTTGCGCGACGTGCCGGAGCTCTCGCAGGTGCTCTCGCAGCCGGTGAACCTCACCGACACGCAGCGCGCGCAGGCCGAGACCACCGCGCAGATCCGCGGGTGGTTGCGCAGCATCGAGTCGGCGCCCGCGCACGAGATCTTCAAGGTCTCGCCGACGGCGCCGCACGCGGCGTGGCGCGCGGCGTTCTTCCAGCTGGTGCACCGCTACACGCCGAGCCGCCTGCCGCCCGACACCACGCCCGAATTGCGGCTGGCCTGTGAAGACGCGTTCATCGCGCTCTCGGAGCGCATGGTGGAGATCGAGAAGCAGCACCGCAACGCCGTCGCGCCCCCCGCGCCGCCGCCGCTGCCCGCGCAAGACCCGTGGCCGCAGGCGCGCGTGCAGTCGCGCGCGGGTGGGCTGCTGCACGTGAGCCTCTCGCTCAACCGCGGCGAGGCCCGGCCCTTCACGCACGACGTCGAACACAACTGGCAGTCCGACTCCATCTTCATCCCCGCCATCGAGCGCGCGGTGCCCAACACGCCGGTGGAGATCGTGGTGAGCTTCGAGGGCATGGCGATGCAGCTCAACGCCGCGGGCCGGGTCGCCGCCGCGCGGAATGGAGGCTTCTCGGTGCGGTTGCAGAACCTCGGTGAAGCGCAGCGCGGCATGATCCGCACGTGGGTCGGCCGCGCGGGAGTGAAGTAGCCTTTACGGCGGTTGTACGGAAGCAAGTCGCAGTCGCAGTCACGCAGCACACTCAAAGCAGGAGGGAAAGAATGCAGCTCAACATCACGTTCCGTCAGCTGGACCCCATCGACTCGCTCAAGAACTACGCGCGCGAGAAAGTGGAACGGGTGAACAAGTACCTCGACAAGGCCGGAGAGGCGCACGTCGTGCTCTCGCTCGAGCGCCACCTCCACCACGCAGACATCAGCATCCACTCCGGCAGCTTCCTGCTGCGCGGGCGCGAGAAGAGCGAGGACATGTACGCCTCCATCGACCTCGCGATGGACAAGATCGAGAAGCAGCTCAAGCGCTACAAGGAGAAGCTCAAGCACCACCACGGGCGTGAGCGCGTGCATCACCGCCAGGAGACGGTGGAGCGCCTCAAGGTGAAGCACCACGTCTTCGAGGGCAACGCCGACCACGCCGAGGTGGGAGACGTCGCGCAGAAGATCGTGCGCACCAACGACCTCCTCGTGCACCCCATGGCCGTCGAAGAGGCCGTCATGCAGATGGACCTGATGAACAACGACTTCTACGTGTTCACCAACTCCACGACGATGGAGATGAACGTCGTGTACCACCGCAAGGACGGCACCATCGGCCTCATCGAGGCGTCGGCCGTCGAGAAGAAGCCGCTCGTCTGAACCGGCGGTCGAAAGTCAGTGACGGGCGGCCACGTTGAGGCCGTACCCGAACTTCAGCCGCGGCAGGGTCACCGGGAGTTTCCCCGGCGTGCCCTGCTCGCCGGCCAGCGCCGCAGCCGCCGCCTCGGTGGCCTCTTCGCGCACCGAGTACGTGGCCAGCACCACCTTCGCTTGATGCGCCTGCCCCGCGAGGTACGGCGCGCCCAGCACCACCGCGATGACCGGCTTGCCGGAGAGCGCGGCGTTGGTGACCAGCTCCAGTTGGCGCGAGTTCGACACCCCCACCACCACCACGTCGGCTCTGGAGGCGAGCGCCCTCGCCTGCTTCTTCAAGCCCTCGCGCGACTCGGGTGACGGGTAGGCCGACACCGTCATCGTCAGCGCGCCGGGGAAGCGCCGGCTCATCGCCTCGCAGAGGCTCGCCTCGGGAGAGATGATCGCGACCTTCTGGTGCTCTCCCACGGGGAAGAGCGCCGGCGTGGAGCGGAGCAGCGTCAGGCCCGCGGCGGCGATGCGGCCGGCCAGCGCGCGCTTCTCGCCCAGAGACGCGAGGCGCTCTTCCAGCGGAGGCGGCGCCTCGAAGACGCCGCGCTTCAACTTCACGGTCAGCACCCGGCGCACGGCTTCGTTCAAGCGCGCCTGCGGGAGATCGCCCGAGCGCGCGGCCTCCAGGAGCGCGGCGTAGACCTCCTCTTTCTTCTCGAGGCGCCACGGCACCAGCACCATGTCGCTGCCGGCGTTGACCGCGAGCACGGCTGCGGGGCCGACACCCCACGTCGCGGCGATGGCCTCCATCTCGAGCTCGTCGGTGATCACCAGGCCGTCGAACTTGAGCTCGTCGCGCAGCACGCCGCTGAGCACCTCTGGAGAGAGCGTGGCGGGCGTCTCGTCGCCCGAGAGCGCGGGCGTGGCGACGTGCGCCGTCATCAACCCGTCGAGGCCCGCCTCCATCGCCGCGGCGAAGGGCTTGAGCTGCGCGCGCACGGTCTCCTCTGACGCGCGCACCACGGGCAACGCCTTGTGCGAGTCCTCCTGCACCGAGCCGTGCCCGGGGAAGTGCTTGGCCACCGTCACCATGCGCGCCGCCTGCTGACCGCGCACGAAGCTGGCGCCCAGCAGCGCCACCAGCTCGACGTCATCACCGAACGCGCGCAGCCCGATGATGGGGTTGTGCGGGTTGGAGTTCACGTCCAACACCGGGGCGAGGTTCATGTTGAAGCCGAGGCGCTTGAGATCTTCGCCCTGCGCGAGGCCGGCCTGGTACGCGAGCTCCGGGTCGCGCGCCGCGCCCAGCACCATGTTGCCGGGCAGCACGAGGTTGCCGTCAGACACGCGCACCACGTTGCCGCCCTCTTGATCGACCGCGATGAAGGGAGGGATCGAGTCGGCCAGCAGCGCGCGCACATCGTCGTTCAACTTCGCGACCTGCGCCGCCGACGCCACGTTGCGGTTGAAGACGCAGACGCCGCCGACGTGGTGGCCGCGCACCAGGCGGGTGATCGACTCGTCGACCGTCTTGCCCGCGAAGCCCACCATCATCAGCTGGCCGACCTTCTCCTCGAGCGACATCCGCGCCAGCAGCGTGTCGGGGTCGATGGCGGCGGCGTCACGCTGCGCGGCTGCGGGAGGAACCTCGGGCTGCACCGGGCGCGCAGCGACGGGCGACGACTCGACGCGTTGCTCGGGCGCGTGCGCGCAGGCCATCGCCAGCAGCAGCAGCCACGCGCTCGAGAAGCCCCTCACCATGAATCGTTGGTTCTACAGCAAAAAAAGCGCGGCGCTCCTTCCCTCGCCTTGCGCCTGTGAAGTGCAGTGGGGTAGTCAGCCGCCCGCGATGCGCATCACCGAGTTTCTCAAACTCGAAGCAGTGCTCCCCACGCTGACGGCGCGGACCAAACAAGATGTGATCTCCGAGCTCGCAGCGGTGGTCGCGAAGACGGTCCCCTCCATCAGCCCCGCGCGCATCCTCGAGGTGTTGACCGAGCGCGAGAAGGTCGGCTCGACCGGCATGGAGAAGGGCGTCGCGATCCCCCACGGGCGGCTGCCGGAGCTCCAGGCGCTCACCGCGTGCTTCGGGGTCTCGCGTGAAGGCGTCGACTTCGACGCGCGCGACGGCAAGCCCTCGCACTTCTTCTTCGTGCTGGTCGCCCCCGAGAACTCCGCGGGCGTGCACCTCAAGGCGCTCTCGAAGGTGAGCCGCCTGTTCCGCAGCGACGCGCTGCGCGACGCCATCCTCGCGGCTCCCACAGCGGACGACATCTATTCGCTCATCGCGCAGGAAGACGGCCGCGCGTAAGCTGCGTGGTGAATGGAAGTTGTCTTACGGCCTTCGAATGATCTCTTCCTCACGGAGGTCGTCTTTCCGGCCTTCCAGCTCGGAGTGATGGACGCGACTCCCGCGCTCGAGCACCTGATTCAGCGCATCAGCGATCACGACACGCGGGTGCTGCTCGAGCTGGTGCTCGACAACTGCAGCCGCGACACGTTCTTCGGGCTCGATGACCCGCGGTGGAACCAGGCCCTCTACCGCCTGCTCTTCTTCGAGTGGTCGACCGAAGACGAAGGCTGGAGCTGCACCGCGCCGGCGCTGGGCTTCGCCGGCCCCTGGGAGGAGACGTTCCACCTCGCGCTGATGCTCGAAGACCCGACGTACCCGTACGCCGATGACGCGAAGGCCTCCGACTACCGCCGCGCGTTCTGGGACACGCCGAAGAAGGATCACGGGCTGGCCACGTTGATGTGCGGCGTGTGGGACCCCGTGCCGCGGTTCCCGCCCGATCAAGTGCTCACCGTCGAGGGGCACGGCCAGTACAGCCCGCAGCACGGCCTCGCGCGCGCCGACTGGTCGTGGCGCTCCACCATCACCGTCAACCGCTGGGCGGCGAAGCTGCCGGGAGTCTTGTCGCGGTTGTTGGAGCGCGAAGTGCAGCGCCTCAAGCCGGTGACGCCGCCGGAGAAGCACGAGATCCTCGAGTACTGGTTGGGGCGCGTGCCCGAGCCGCCGGTGCTCGCGGTCAGCTTCTCGGGGCTCGGCCCGCGCGCCTCAGACTGGATTCGCGACATCGGCCAGCTGGCGCGCGTGCTGCGGCTCGCGGCGGCCCAGCAGCAGGGGCTCACCGCCGTGCTGGGCGTGCCCAACCGCGGTCGCGACAGCCGCGGTTAGCGCGCGTACAGCACGAAGCCCGCGACGCCGACGAAGAGCGCGGTGTCGATCAGCAGCGGCTTGTCGCCCAGCAACACCTTCGCGGGCGCACCACCCGCGCCGCGCTTGTGCATCAAGAACAGGTAGCGGAACACCGCGTACACCGCGAAGGGCACGGTGAACTTGAGGCGATCGCTCCCCACGTGCGCCACCGTCTCGGACGACACGGTGTACAGCCCGTACGCGAGGATGCTGCACGCCGCGCAGATGCTCATCATCTGGTCGAGCATCGGCACCGTGTAGTCGGCGAGGCTGGCCCGGTGCGACGACGCGTCTTCGAGCGCGCTCAGCTCCGCGCGGCGCTTGGCGAACCCGAGGAAGAGCGCGCCCAGCATCGTGCAGAGGAACAACCAGTTCGACACCGTGACGTCGATGGCCTCGGCGCCCGCCACCACGCGCAAGATGAAGCCCAGCGCGATGGTCATGATGTCGAGCAACACCATGTGCTTGAGCGCCAGCGTGTACGCGAACTGCATCACCAGGTACGCGCCCATCACCGCGAGGTACTTCTCCGAGAGCACCCAGCCGATGGCGCCCGCGGCGCTCCAGCAGGCGACGATGAGGCCGATGGCGCCGGCGCCGTTGATCTCCCCCGAGGCGATGGGCCGCTTCTTCTTCTCGGGGTGCAACCGGTCTTTCTCGCGATCGAACCAGTCGTTGAGCACGTACACGCCGCTGGCCAGCAGGCTGAACGAGACGATGGCCAGCAGCGCCTTCAGCGGGAGCCCCGCCACGAAGATGCTCTTGGCGAACAGCAGCGGCACCAGCATCACGCCGTTCTTCACCCATTCCTTCGGGCGGAGCGCGCGGATCGCGGCGACGGGGAACGAGCTCATGACGGCCGCGAATAGCTCAACGGGTGCCCAACAGCGAGCGCAGGGTTTCGAGCGCCGGCACCGGCTGCGCAGCGCCCGCGGGCTTGAGCTGGGAGGCGAGCTCGGCGGTCTCCGGCCACAGCTCCGCGAGCACCTCCATCGCGGCGCGGAGCGCGGGCTCGAGCCGCCACTTCTTCGCGCGCTCGTGCACCAACCCCACGTCGACCGGCCGCGAGTACGCGCCGCCCATGTCGGGCGCGCCCAGCACCAACTCGCGGAGGTCGAGCAGCTCCAGCACCGGGACCTCGAAGGCCTGCCGCGCCATCAGCAGCACCTGCGTGAGCAGCGCGTCTTCGAGCTCGAGCCGGTACGCCGACACGCCGAACGGGCGCATGGAGATCGCCCGCGCCAACAGCGCCGCGTCTTCCTTCGCGTCGTCGAGCAGCGCGCCGTGCACGAAGATCTCGGTGCGCGTGTCTGACAGCACCTTCTGCGCGCCGGCGCGATCGACCACGCCCTCCTGCGGCTTGAACTCCGCGCGGCGCAGCCAGGTCGACAGCGGCTCGACGGCCATCGGGCCCACGAAGACGCGCACGTCGACCACCGGGCGGAAGGCGACGTGCGGGTACAGGCTCTCGACGTAGCTGACGCCGCCCAGCATCACGATGCGGCGCCCTTCCAGCTCCGCGAGCGACTGCTTCAAGTTCACCAGCTTCATCACGTTGTCGTTGGCGCTGCCCTGGAAGAGCGACAGCAGCCGGTGCCGCACCCATTCGGGCACCTGCATCGCGCCCAGGCGGTACTCGAGGTTGTACGCAGCCAGCGGCGCCAGCCCCTGCGCGAGGAGCCAGTCGGTGAGCTCCTCCCACGGCGCGCCGCGGAGCTCGACGCGCTTCGGCGAGAAGGAGGTCAGGACCCGGAAGAGCTCGAGCTTCGTCAGCGGCATGGCGCGCGTATGCCACAGACTCCGCGTCGCGCGGCAGGCCGCGAGGGGAACTCGCTCGCACCGACCGCTGCGGGCTAGCATCGTCTTGGTGAACTCCGCCCCTGAACCCGTCCTCTTCGGCACCGCCATCGAGGCGCTGGCGAACGCGATGGGCCCGCGCATCACCCCCGACGTGAAGCAGGAGCTCAAGCTCAAGGGCGTCGACCTCGAGAAGCTCCAGACCGCCTACAACGTCGCCACGTGGACCGACGCGTTGACGGTGCTGGCCACGCGGCTGCTGGGAGAGGTGCCGGAGAGCGAGCGCTACGTCGAGCTGGGCCGCCTCTTCATGCGCGGCTTCGTCGGCAGCCCGTTGGGCATCGCGGCGCTGGCGCTGTCGAAGCTGCTCGGCCCACGGCGCGCGCTGGAGCCACCAATTACCTCGAGTCGGAGTTCACTCCGGTCAGCGCGACGGAGGTGCGGCTGCGCACGTTCACCGGCCCCGCCTTCCTGCCACGGGTGAGCGATCACACCACGCGCGTCGCGGACTACCGCCGCGGGCTCCTCGCCGAGATGCTCGCGCAGATCGGCGCGAAGGACGCGCGCGTGGAGATCGTCGAGCACCACCCCGAGCGGCAAGACGTCACCTTCCGCATCACGTGGAGCTGAGCGGCCTCGCCGCGTGGCGCACCAGCATCGAGTCGCTCAGCGTCTTCGCCTTCACCCGCTGCAGCTCGCGCCGCACGCGCTGCAGCTGGGTGCCCTGCTCCGCCAGCCGCGCGTCGACCCGCTCGGTCAGCTCGTCGAGCTGATCGCGGAGGTTGATGAGCATCGCTTCCACTCGCTGCAGGGTGGCGTCGTCTTTCATGGCGTGACGCAGATGCCTGCCGCGCGTGGAGCGCTCGCGCCGACGGTGCAACTTCGCGGTCACGGCCCGTGTCATGGTCGAGGCATGGTGCGCCGACTGCTCTGGCTTTCGTTGCTGTGCTTCGCGGGCTGCAAGAAGGACTACAAGCCCGTCGCGCCGCAGCCGCCGGTGACGCTCGAGCACGGCGTGGTGGTGCAGACGTTGCGCGCGGGGTTCGACGACGGCGACGTCGCGAAGAAGGGAGACAAGATCTCCATCCACTTCGTGGGCACGGTGCTCGACGGGGGCGTCTTCGACGACTCGCACCCGCGCGGCACGTTCGACTTCTGGGTCGGCGAGGGCCAGGTGATCCCCGGGCTCGATCAGGGGCTGCTGGGCATGAAGGAGGGCGAGCTCCGCGTGGTGACGGTGCCGCCGTCGGAGGGCTACGGGAACGACGCGAAGCCGAAGATCCCCAAAGGGTCGACGCTGGTCTTCGAGGTCGAGCTGCTCAACGTGCGCTGACGGTCACCGCGCGGGCCGCTTGAGGCCCAGCT
>CAMLFP010000044.1 GCA_946479335.1 uncultured Archangium sp. | reverse complement strand
GCGTCGAAGCCCTCCGACCCACGCTTCATCTCGGTCATCGTCGACGGCACGACGCTGACGGCTTGCACCTCGCTGACGGGCTGCGACACGTACTTCTACGACGGCGACAAGGCCATCACGCTGCTGGGCGCGACCTGCGACAAGATCCACAACTCCACCGCGCAGAACCCGGTGCAGCTCGATATCCGCGCGGTCGAGAAGCTCTAAAAGCCGCGTACGATCTTCAGCAGCCCGAGCGCCACGGCCTCACCGCCGTGGCGCTTTCGTTTTCAGAAGCTCAGCACGCGCGCGTCCTGCGTGAGGCGCCACAGCTGCGGCAGGCCCATCACCTCGTCGAGCACGCCCTCCGCGGTCAGCGTCTGCGCGGTGAGCCCGCACAGCTTCACCGTCGTGTCGCAGGCCAGCGCGCGGGCGCCCATGCTGCGCGCGTCATGCAGCATCGCCGCGGGCAACGGCGCGCCCAGGCCCTTGCCGCGGAGCGACTCGGTGCGCTCCTTCTCGGTCAGCGGCTTGCCGAAGGTGCCGTTCGCGAGGCTGCGCAACGCCTCGAAGGCGAACACGAAGACCACCTCGTCGCCCATCGCGGCGGCGGTGATGCCCAGTGACGTGGCCTGCCACGCGGCCTCGTACCCGGCGTGATTGACGAAGAACACAACTCGACCCGGCATCGCGAGACTCACTGTACAGTCAGTCTTCGAAAAAGGAGCTTCACGTGATGCGTCCACGAACTCTCGCCCTCGCTGTCCTCCTGCTCGCCGCGATCGCGCCCGCCACCGTGGTGGTCAACGAGACGCTCGAGGAGATGACGCACAAGGTGCCGCTCATCGTGCGCGGCCACGTCAACCGCAACGTCGCCGGGTGGGACGCGGAGCATCGCCGCATCTGGACGTGGACCGAACTCACCGTCACCGAGACCATCAAGGGCAAGGCCGGCGGCGTGGTGCTCTTCAAGCAGCCCGGCGGAGAGACCGGCGGCATCGGCCAGGCCGTGGCCGGCACCGCGAAGTTCAACGAAGGCGAAGACTGCGTGGTGCTGCTCTTCCCCGCGCCCGACGAGCCGGGAGTGTGGCGCGTGTACAGCCTGGCCGCTGGCAAAATCTCCCTCGTGTCGCAGGCGGGGCAGCTCCTCGCGCAGCGCGACTTGAGCGGCCTTGGCTTCGCCTCTCCGAAGACGGGCAAGGTGGCGCCGGTCGACGGGGCGCAGCGCCTGGGCACCGCTGACGAGTTCCTCGGGCAGCTCCGCGCGTGGGCGAAGGGCGGTGCGAAATGAACCCGCGCGCCCTGCTCCTCTGTCTGCTCCCGGCCGTCGCCGTCGCGAACCCCAGCGGTCGCCGCTGGGAGATGGAGGTCTGCACCAGCAGCTGCAGCTCCGCCGGCAACCCGGTGACCAACAAGACGTGTACCAACGGCCGCTGCCAGCCCAACTTCCGCGTCGCCACCAGCGTCGGCAACACGGGCGGCACCACGGTCAACGGCGGCGTGTCGTGGAGCGCCATCAAGACCATCATCCAGAATACGTTCCCCAAATGGGGCGCGGTGTCGTGCACCGGCGGGAGCACGCAGTACAAGGTGAGCTACCTCGAAGACTTCAGCTCCCCGACGCTCACCGCCGCGGTGAGCGGCAGCGACTTCAAGAACAACGTGATCTGGCAGCCGGCCGCGAGCTGGACGCACGGCTCCGGCGAGCTCGCGCTGACCACCACCACCTATTACACGTCTGACTCGCTGATCATCGACGCCGACATGGAGCTGAACAACGCGTTCACCTGGTCGACGAACGCCGCCGCCGACACCTACGACATCGAGTCGGTCATCCTCCACGAGGCGGGGCACTTCGCGGGCATCGACCACTCCTCTGCCGGCACCGCGGTGATGTACGCGTACTACACCACCGCCGAGCAGAAGCAGACGCTCACCACCGTCGACACGACCGACATCTGCACGGTCTACGCGCCCGCGGGTGGCTCGCTCGGGAGCAGCTGCGCGGTCGACACCGACTGCACCGACACCACGAACGGCTACACCAAGTGCCGCGCGCGCTCGGGCTCCACCTCGAAGATCTGCACCAAGCTGTGCACCACCACCTGCCCCACCGGCTACCAGTGCAGCGCCACGGCCAGCGGAGATCAGGCGTGCCTCCCGCAGATCGGCGCGGCCGACATGTGCAAGTTCTGCGTGAGCGCCTCGCAGTGCTCCACGGGCCAGTGTGTGCGCTTCAACAACAGCACCGTCACCTTCTGCACCAGTACCTGCCAGAGCAACGCCGATTGCCCCGCGGGCTCCTCGTGCGACACGGGCTACTGCGTGCCGAACAGCGGCGCGTGCACCAACCAGTGCACGTCAGGCTCGAGCTGCGCCGCGGGCTACAACTGCACCAACGGGAGCTGCGTCTTCCGCGGAGCGGCCGGCGACGACTGCACGGCAGCGCGCAGCTGCGCGAGCTGCAACCAGTGCGTCTTCAACGCCGCGGGCACCCAGGCCACCTGTCGCGCCTGCTGCTCGGGGAGCGGGCAAGGCGGCGCGTGCACCAGCTGCGCGAACGCGACGTGCGGCAGCGGGCTGACCTGCACCGCGCTGCCCAGCGACAGCTCCTCGAGCGTCTGCACGCCCGCCTCCGCGTCGCCGACCGCGTGCCAGCCGTGCGCGTCTGACGGCACCTGCGCGCAGGGCCTGGTGTGCCTCGCGGGTACCTGCCGCGCGGCGTGCAACCCGGCCGCCCCGGGGACCGCGTGCTCGGCGTGCTACGCGTACAACGACGGCACCAACACCAGCGGCGCGTGCGCGTGCTCCAACGAACTCAAGGGCGAAGGCGAGGCCTGCGGGCAGCTGAGCTCCACCCAGTTGGCGGCGTGCAACACCGGCCTCACCTGCGTCGCGTCGAGCACCGGCAACACCTGCCGGCTGCTGTGTGACCCGCTGGTGCCGAGCTCCTGCGGCGTGGGGAAGACGTGCTTCCTCGTCAGCGGTCAGGGCGTGTGCCTGCCCGGCACCTACGGCAACCAGTGCGCGGCCTGCACGAACGCCGGCACCTGCAACGGCACGCTGAGCTGCTTCGCCGGAGGCTGCTACCCGCCCTGCAACATCTTCGAGTCGAACCACTGCGCGACGTGCGTGCAGACCGACGACACCGGCGGCGGCGTGTGCGCGTGCCCGGAGCAGGTCAGCGATCGCGGCGGCCCGTGCGGCACCCAGCCGACCCTGGCCGCCTGCAAGTCGGGCCTCACGTGCAAGAGCGGCACCTGCACGGTGGCGTGCGACCCGTCGAACCCCGTCGCGTGCAACGCCAACGAGTTCTGCGACCCCGAGAACGAGAACTACTGCTTCCCCGCGCCGCTCCCGGCGGGAGGGGGCAGTGGCAGCGACGCGGGGACGCCCGACGCGGGCAGCAAGGGCGGCGGCGGTGGCTCGAAGTTCGGCAACAACGACAACCTCGGGTGCGGCTGCAGCGAGACCGGCGGGCAGCTCGCCGCGCTGCTCTTCGGCGTGTTGACGCTCACCCGGCGTCAGCGCCGCAACAACACGTAGATCGCGCCCGTGCCGCCGTCCTTCGGGCGCGCGGAGCAGAACGCCAGCACCGCCTTCGCGAGGCGCCCGCGGGTGAGCCACTGCTGCGCGCCCTGCTTGATGACGGGGACCTGATCTTCCGAGTGCAGCCCGCGGCCGGTCACCACCAGCACGCAACGGTGGCCGGCGGTGCGCGCGGCGGTGATGAAGCGCTCCAGCTCGAGCTTCGCATCGTCGCGAGTCAGCCCGTGGAGATCGACGCGCGCCTGGGTGGAGAAGTCGCCCGCGCGCAGCTTGCGCATCACGCGCTCGTCGAAGCCCTGCACCGCGCCCTCGATGAACTCGGTGGAGTCGGCGAGGTCGAACTCACCGGTGCTCGACACCAGGTCGGCCAGGGCCGCGAGGCTCTCGGCTTCTTCGGTGGGGATGCGCACGTCATTCGCGGTGCGCGGCGGCGGAGGCCCGACGCGCGTGGGCGACACCTTCACCGGCGCGACGGCGCCCACCGACTCGAGGAAGAGTCGCGCGTCTTCAGACAGGTTCTCCTTGCGCGGCTTCTCGCGCGGCGGCGGCGCGGGCGCGGCGGGCTTCGGCGCCTCGACCTGTTTCAACTTCACGCCGCCGAAGGGGTTGTTGAAGGGCTGGTCCTTCTTCTTCTGACTCATCACGCGCGAGGGTGCGCAGAGTCGTAGACCTTCTGCAACTGCTCGAAGGACACCGCGGTGTACCGCTGCGTGGTCGAGAGGCTGGCGTGGCCCAGCAGCTCCTGGATGCTGCGGATATCGGCGCCACCGGCGAGCAGGTGCGTGGCGAACGAGTGGCGCAGCGAGTGCGGCGTCACCTTGCGCTGGATGCCGAGCTCCGCGACGTAGCGCTTCAAGTGGCGTTCGACGGAGCGACTGGTGAGGCGGCCGCCGCGCGCGTTCAAGAACATCGCGTCGGGCGCCTGCTTCTTCGCCGGCTTCGCCAACACCTCGGGGCGGCGCGCCATCCACTCGCGCAGCACGTCGAGCGCGGGCTCGTTGAGCGGCACGATGCGCTCCTTGCTGCCCTTGCCCATCACGCGCACGGTCTTCGCGCGCACGTCGAGGTCCTTGAGGTCGAGGCCGCACAGTTCGCTGACGCGCAGACCCGAGGCGTAGAGCAGCTCCAGCATCGCGGTGTCACGGAGCCCGAGGAGCTTCTGCGGGTCCGGCGACTCCATGAGCGCGAAGGTCTCGTCGACCGGCACCGCGCGCGGCAAACGCTGCGGCAGCTTCGGGCTCTTCACGCGCCGCGCGGGGCTGACCTCGATGATCTTCCGACGCGCGAGGAACTTGTAGAACGACTTGAGGCCCGCCAGCCGGCGCGCGCGCGACGCGGGCGCGAGCTTCACCGACTCCACCCCGAGGAACCCGCGGATATGGAGGTGCGTGGCCTTCTCGAGCGGCACGCTCTGCGGCGCGAGGTACGCGGAGAACGCGGCGAGGTCTTGCTTGTACGCGGTGATGGTGTGCGGCGACGCCGCGCGAGAGATCTCGAGATGACGGATGAACTCGTCGACGTGGCTCACGAGGCGATCCTACCGGCGAACGTGCGCGCCGCGAATTCGCGACTACGCATCGAGCGCAGCGAGCTCACTGCTCGCGGTCTCCCAGCGGGCCATCGCGGCCTCGAGCTCCTCCGCGGCCTCACGGTGCGCGTCCAACACCGGGCGCGACCTGGCGAAGTCGGCGGCGAACGCGGCGTCACTCAGCTGCGCCTCGCGCGCCTTCTGCGCGGTCTCCAGCTCGGCGATGCGCGCCTCGAGCTTCGCGACCTCCTTCTTGAGCGGGCCGGTCTTCGCGCTCTTCGCTTGCCGCGCTTCGGCTTCGGCGCGCTTGCGATCCTTCGCGCTCGGCTCCTTCACCTGCCCCGGCGCGGGCAGCTCTTCGCCCTTCGCGCGCGCAGCGGCCTCGGCGTCGAGGTGCACGAGGTAGTCGGCGAGGTTCCCCGGGTACGGGACGATCTGGTGATCTTTCACGTCCCACACGTGCGTCGCGAGTGCGTCGAGGAACGAGCGGTTGTGCGACACGAACATCAGCGTGGCGGTGTAACCCTCGAGCGCCTCAATCAACGCCTCCGACGAGTCGAGATCGAGGTGGTTGGTCGGTTCGTCCATCACCAGGAGGTTCGCGGGCTTCAGCAGCAGCTTCGCCAACGCCACGCGCGCGCGCTCGCCGCCCGACAGCACGCCGATCTTCTTCTCCACGTCGTCGCCGGAGAAGAGGAACGAGCCCAGCACGCTGCGCACGAAGGCCTGCGGCTTGTCGGGCACCAGCTCCATCATCTCCGCGAGGATGGTGTGCGACTTGTCGAGCGTGTCGGCGTGGTGCTGCGCGTAGTACCCGAGCACGACGTTGTGCCCGAGCTGCACCGTGCCGGCGTCGGGCTCCAGCTCGCCAGCCAGCATCTTGAGCAGCGTGGTCTTGCCCGCGCCGTTGAGGCCCACCACCGCGATGCGCTGCCCGCGCAGCACCTGCGCGTTCATGTGCCGGTAGATGACGTTGGGCCCGAACGACTTGGAGATGTCCTTGAAGTCGACCACCTCCCGCCCGCTCTGCGCGACCGTGGGGAACGTGAAGGACACCGTCGCGCGCTCCTGGTGCACGGTGACGTCCTCCATCTTCTCGAGCTGCTTCATCTTCGACTGCGCCTGCGCCGCCTTGCTGGCCTTGGCGCGGAAGCGGTTGATGAACGCCTCGAGCTGTTGCCGCTTCGCCGCGACCTTCTCCGACTGCGCGAGCAGCCGCTCGTATTCCTCGGCGCGCTGGCGGCGGTAGTCCTCGAAGTTGCCGCTCCAGGTGCGCACGCCCTCGGTCTCGAGCGAGATGACCTTGTTGATCTGCCGGTTCAAGAACCCGCGGTCGTGGCTGATGAGCACCATCGCCTTGCGGGATCTCTTCATGAACGCGTCGAACCAGGCGAGCGTCGGCAGATCGAGATGGTTGGTGGGCTCGTCGAGCAGCAGCAGGTCGGGGTCCTGCAGCAGCAACCCCGCGAGCGCCGCGCGCATGCGCCAGCCGCCGGAGAACTGCTCGGTGGTCTTGCTGAACTCCGCGAGCTTGAAGCCGAGACCCAACAGAATCTGCTCCGCGCGGTGCTTGCCGAAGTGCGCGTCGAAGTGTTCGCGCTCCTCGTGCAGCTCCGAGAGCTCCGCGGCGAGCTCCATCTGCTCGTCGGGGTTGTCGGTCTTCGAGAGCAGATCCTCGGTCGAGGTCAGGCGCTCGTCCAACGCGTCGCGGCCCGGCACCGTCGACATCACCGCGTCGACCAGTGTGCCCTCCGGCAACGCCTGGAGGTCCTGGGGCAGGTAGCCCACGCGCGACTTGCGGCGGAAGGTGATGGTGCCGTGGTCGGCGTGCACCTGCCCCATCAACACCTTGAGCAAGGTCGACTTGCCGGTGCCGTTGGCGCCGACGAGGCCGATGCGATCGGTGGGACCGATGTTGAAGGCGCTGTCGTCAAACAGCGTCTTCGACCCGTATGACAACGACAACCCTGAAACGATGACGAGACTCACGGCACCGCCGCGAATAGCATCGAAAGTCGACTCCATGGCGCAGGAACCCTTCGAAGCCGTCAACGCAGACGCTCTCATCGGCCAGGTGCTCGATGGCCGCTACAAGGTCGAGTCGACCCTCGGCGCGGGCGGCATGGGCATGGTCTTCAAGGGGCTGCAGACCAGCGTGCAGCGCCCCATCGCGCTCAAGACGCTGCACCCGCAGCTGGCGATGGCGCCCACCTTCTTCGAGCGCTTCAAGCGCGAAGCGGAGATCGCCAGCCGCCTCCACCACCCGAACATCATCACCATCTTCGACTTCGGGAAGACGCCCGAGGGCCTCTGCTACTACGTGATGGAGTACCTCGAAGGGGAGTCGCTCCGGCAGCGCGTGAAGCGCCAGGGGCCGCTCACCTTGCGCGAGGCGGCGGCGATCATCGAGCAGTGCGCCGCGGGCATCGCGCACGCGCACCACCAGAACGTCGTGCACCGCGACATCAAGCCGCACAACATCATGTTGAGCAGCGTCGACGGCAACGAGTACGTGAAGGTGCTCGACTTCGGCCTCGTGAAGGCGGTGGAGCAGGAAGAAGACGAGCACCTCACCTCCACCGGCCAGGTGCTGGGCACGCCGCAGTACATGCCGCCCGAGCAGGCCGGCGGAGAAGCCGTCGATCAACGATCCGATCTCTTCTCGCTCACCGGCGTCTTCTTCTTCTGTCTCACCGGGCACTCACCGTACGGCGCGAACTCGGTGCGCAAGGCGCTGACGCTCTCGCTGCAGGGCAACGTGCCGGCCGTCGCCACCTACCGCCAGGGCGCGCCGGTGCCCGACGCCATCGACAAGTTCATCTTCAAGGGCCTGCGCCCCGAGAAAGAAGACCGCTTCCAGACCTGCGAAGACTTCGTGCAGGCGCTGCAGGCGGCGCTGGCCGGCGTGCCCGACAGCGTGCTGGACGCGGTGCCGAAGTTCGTCGCCAACACCGACGGAGGCAGCTCGTCGGCCGCGTCGCGCCAGTCGGGCGCCGCGTCACGCGCGAAGGGCGTCACCGCCGCCGCGCGCCCGTTGCCGAAGGGCAGCCGCGCCGGCACCTCTCGCGTCGAAGAGCCGTCGCGCCCGTCGCAGGGCAGCTCTGCCTCGGCCTCGCAGGCGCAGGGCGTGCCGCTCGGCGCGGTGATCGGCGCGATGGTGGTGCTGGTGCTCATCGTCGGCGGCGCCGTGGTGTGGAAGGTCACGCGGCCCGTGGCACAACCCGCTCCGCCGCAGCCGGCGCCCGTCGTCGCGAAGGTCGAGCCGAAGCCCGTGGCGGAGGTCCCCGTCGTCGCCGACCTCAAGGTGACGTTGAAGACCACGCCCGACGCCGCGGAGATCTCCGAAGACGGCGTCGCCATCGGCTCCACGCCGCACACGCTGACGTGGAAGCCCGGCGCGACGCGCACGCTGACCTTCAAGCTCGCCGGCCACAAAGACCTCACGAAGACGCTCCGGCCCGAAGGCGACCAGACCTTCGAGTACACCCTGGAGCCCCTGCCGAAACAGGCGGCTCCGAAGAAAGTGACGCCGAAAAAATCTGACGACATTGGAACGTTCGACTAGCCAACCCGTTGGATTCACTCAGGAACGAGAGAGTGCCTTGGAGCGTTGAGGCAGTCGGTTATGGTGGCCGCCGACCGTCCCAACGCCATGAGCACCGCCCTCGCACAGCCCGCCGCCTTTCGTGAGAAGCCACCCGAGCCGCACTTCGGGGAGCTGCCTCCCGACAGCCAGACGCTGCTGCAGGCGCGCATCAAGGACCTCAAGCTCCACCTCGCGGGCACGCGCCTCGAGAAGTTGATCCACCAGCTGTACGAAGAGCTCGAGGCGAAGGGCATCACGCTGCGCCCCGAGTGCTACTTGTCAGACCAGTGGGGCTGCCCGTCGGGCGTGCCGGTGATCGGCATCCCCTTCTACCTGGCCGATCAAGGGCTGCTGAAGATCGAAGACACGCTGGGCGCGGGCGCGGAGACCGAGCGCGACATCATGATGTACCTCCGCCACGAAGCGGGGCACGCGTTCAACTACGCCTACAAGCTCTACGACACCGAGGAGTGGAAGAAGCTCTTCGGCGACTTCAGCAAGCCGTACCTCGACACCTACAAGCCGCACCCCTTCAGCCGGAAGTACGTCGCGCACCTGTCGGGCTGGTACGCGCAGAAGCACCCCGACGAAGACTTCGCGGAGACCTTCGCGGTCTTCATCACGCCCAACTCCGACTGGAGCGAGCGCTACAAGAACTGGGGCGCGCTCAAGAAGCTCCAGTATATGCAGGAGGCGGTGGCGAGGGTCGGCCGCACCGCCGCGCCGGTGACGCTCAACGAGCGCGACCTCGACGTCGGTGAGATGGAAGAGACGGTGCTCGATCACTACCGGCAGCGCGCGCTGGAAGAGAAGATCGATCACTCCATCGGCGAACAGCTCGATCAAGATCTCGCGCAGCTCTTCGAGATCGAGGGCACCGGCAGCACCGGCGCCGACGTGCTGATGCGCTCCGAGCGTCAGGCGCTGATTCAAGCGGTCACGCAGTACTCCGGTGTCTCGCGCGCGGTGGTGAAGTCGGTGCTCGATCACCTCATCGAGCGCGTCACCGAGCTCAAGCTCACCGTGCATCGCGATCACGCGCGCGAGTACGTGACCAAGCTCACGGTGCTGCTCACCACGCTCGCGATGAACTTCCTCTACACAGACAAGTTCTTCGACGTCGATTGATCTAGAGTGCGCGGCTGAATGGCAGCCGCGACAGTTCCTCCGCTCAAGATCTCTGTCCTCCACTATCAACCCGACGGAGATCCGGTCGACCCTGTCGTCCACGACGTGGTCAACGCGCTCACGTCGCTCGGCCATTCGCCGACGATGATCGCGGTGCATGATCAGGTCGGCGATCTCCTCCGCGAGCTGGAAAAGCAGGCGCCCGACCTGGTCTTCAACGTCTGCGAGACCTTCGCCGACGACTACCGCCTCGAGGTGAACGTCGCCGCCGTGCTGGAGCTCGCCAAGCACCGCTTCACCGGCTCGGGCACCGCCGGCCTGCTGCTCGCGCAAGACAAGATCCTCACCAAGCAGCTGCTCGAGTACCACGAGGTCAACACGCCCAACTTCCTCACCTTCGACGGCGAGGCCTTCGAGGCGTTCGGGCGCATGAACTTCCCGTTGATCGTCAAGCCGGCGCGCAGCGACGCCTCCATCGGCATCGGCAAGCACTCGGTGGTGCGCGATTGGGATGAGCTCACCAAGCGCGTGCGCGAGATCCGCACGAACCTCAACGACGAGGCGCTCGCGGAGGAGTTCATCGACGGCCGCGAGGTGTACGTGGGCGTCATTGGCACGCCGCAGCGCCCGGAGATCCTCCCCATCGTGGAGCTCGACTGGGGGAACTGGGACCCCAACGTGCCCAAGGTGTCAGACCGCGAGGTGAAGTTCGGCGACATCGGCGACGATCACCCGCACATCATGATCGCCGAGGGCATCTCGCCGGAGCTGCGCGCCCGCATCGAGCGCAGCGCGCTGCTGGCGTACCGCGCGCTCAAGATCCGCGACTACGCGCGCGTCGACTTCCGCATCTCCAACAAGACGGGCGAGCCCTTCGTGCTCGAGGTGAACCCCAACCCGTACCTCGAGAAAGACAGCGAGCTGGCGATGGCGGCGGAGCGCCAGGGCCTCAACTACTCGCAGCTCATCGAAGCGATCATCGAGTCGGCCGCGAGCCGCTACGGCCTGCGCGTGAAGCCCGAGAAGCCGACCACCGGCGAGACGCCGGCGCTGGAGACCGCGCGCGAAGGCAAGGAGTCGCGCGCCTGACGCAGCCTGTAGCGTCCTGTCTCGATCTGGCGATTTGCTTGATCAGTTCAGTAAGAGATCGAAAGTACGCTTCGTCTCACTCCAAGGAGCTCGCATGAAGAGCCGTTTTCTCCGTCTGATCACCGTCGCGGTCGCTGCCGCGGTTCTCTTCGAGGGCTGCATGCTCTCGCGCCTCGTCGACCGCGCCTTCCTCGGCATCACCGTGCGCCGCCCCGCCTACGCGCAGCGCAAGACGACCGGCATCTTCCTGCTCCCGATCACCTTCGCGCTCGACGCGGCGACCTTCCCGATCCAGGCGCTGCTGGTGGTGATCCTCGGCGACAACTTCCCCTTCGTCGACCCGCCGGACGCGCTCTCGACGATGTACGCCATCGAAGATCACCCGCAGTTCAAGAAGCTCGGTGAGCCCGAGAAGGCCATCGCCCGCGCAGAACTGGAAGATCTCCTCAAGTCGAACGAGCTGACGCCCAACTCGGCGCTCGCGCTCAACGACGACGGCCACTGGACGGTGGTCGAGCTCTCCGCCGAGGCGCGCCAGCAGCTGATCGCCCGCGCGCAGTCGCAGCAGCCGCAGGACACCGTCGTCACCGCGCGCTGAAGCGCTCCTGACGCGACACCGAAGACCTCTCTCGCCACCGCGAGAGAGGTCTTTTCGTTTCAGCCGTGGAGCAGCTCGTTCGCCAGCTTCACCACCAGCAGCAACACCACCACCAGCACCATCTTCTTCACCAGCCCATCGCCCTGCTTCACCGCGAGGTGCGCGCCGATGACGCCGCCGATGAACTGCCCCGCCGCCATCGGCAGCGAGACGCTCCACACGATGACGCCCTTCCACGCGAAGAGGCCCATCGCCGCCAGGTTCGACGCGAAGTTCACCACCTTGGCGTTGGCCGACGCCTCCTGCGGCGTGAGGTGCAGCAGCCAGACGAAGCCGATGATCAAGAAGGTGCCGGTGCCGGGGCCGAAGAAGCCGTCGTAGGTGCCGATGATCAACGCCAGCAGCGCGCCCTTCAGCGTGGCGTGCACCGCGACCTGCCCCGGCGTGGCCTGCGGCGGGCGCACGAACGCGACGACGGCGCCCGCGAGCACCAGCAGCACCAGCACCACGGGCCGCAGCTGCTTCGGGTCCATCCACGTGACGGCCAGCGCGCCTCCCAGGGCGCCGAGGAACGCGAGCGGGAACAACACCGGCACGCGCTTCGGGTCGATCAGCTTCGCGCGCCAGAAGCGCCACAGCGACGCGCCGCTGCCGAAGACCGAGGCGCCCTTGTTGGTGCCGAAGACCAGCGGGGTGGGCAACGAGGTCGCCAACAACGCAGGCACGGTGAGCAACCCGCCTCCGCCCGCGATGGCGTCGACGATGCCGGCGACCAGCGCGACGACGAAGAGCCCCGCGATGACGAGCGGAGAGAGCTCCACTTCAGAACGTCAGCACGATGGCGTTGCCCGCGGGCTTCGCCGAGGTCGGCGCCTTGTCGAGATCGATGACCAGCCGCGTCCCCTCGGGGAGCGTACCGACGCGCACCGACTTCACGTGGGGCGCGGCGAGCTTCAACGTCTCGACCTGCGTGGGCTTCGCGCCTTTGAGGTCGATGACCGCGCGCGCCGGGTGCTCGAGCAGCATGGTCTTCACCACCGCGCCCTCCGCCGCGAAGCGCACGGCGTTGGGCGAGACGTCCCACGAGAGCGACTTCGCCGCGCCGGTCGGCAGCTGGATGGCGCCGCGCATCGAGCCGGCGACCGTCGGCGTCGAACCGAACGGCGTGCGCGCCACCGTGACCGCCGGAGGCGCGCCCTTCAACGCCTCCGCCAGCGACTGGACCTTCTTCGCCGGCGTGCGGAGGTTGGTCAGCGTCAGGTTCGGGTGCTTGCGGTGCGGTGCGAGCTTCACGGGCGCAGCGACCGGAGCCGGAGCGACCTCCGCGACGGCAACTTCGGGCGTCGGCTGCGCGATCTCAGGCGCAACGGCGCTCACCACGGGCTCGACCGCGACCGGCGCAGCCTCCACGACGGGCGCCGCGGCGACGACCACGGTGGGAGCAGCGACCGGCGCGTCGGACGGTTTGAAGAACGCGAGCACACCGCCCACCAGCAGCGCGATCGCCGCGGTGGCGATGAGGCGGCGCCACTTCTGCGGGCGCCCGGCGATGCGGAGCGGCCGGTTGTGCTCGATGGACTCCACGAGGTGCGTCAGCAGCTCCTTGCTGCGCGGGTGGGCGTAGCGCGTGAACAGCACCCCGCACCCGGCGACGCCGTCGCGCGTGGCCCAGCGCACCTCCGCCTCCGCGAGCGCGTGCGGAGCGCCCTTCGCCTCCAGCGACACGAGCAGCCGAGTGCCCTCGGCGAGCGGCTCCGGCATGCGGAGGAAGAGGCCATCTTTGGACAGGTTCGCTGACAGCGTGCGGATCACGCGGCGGGGCGCGTCCATCGTCTCCACGCGCACCGGGTGACGGAACGGAACTCGAGACGGGCGACGCTCTTGCTCGGTCAACATGCCGCGAAGCATCTGCTACAGGTTTCAACAGGCAAATTTCCTGCCCTTCAACCTGTGCGCGAATACCGCCGTCAGACCTCCGCGCTGCCGTCAGCGCACTTCACCGCGCTGCGCGACGCGCTGCTCTCGTCACCGCTGGTCGGGCGCAGCACGTTGGCTGGGCCGTTCCAGTCGAGCCGCGGCTTCGCGGTGATTTTTCGCGAAGAAGGCCGCGACAAGGTGCTCGAGCGCTTCCCGTCGCTGAAGCCGTACTTCGACGCGGTGCTGGGTGTGCCCGCGGTGCGCGCGCTGACGCCGTGGTGGGTGCGGCAGCTCACGCGAATCCCCAACGCGTGGTACCTGAACGTGTTGCTGGTGAGTGAAGGCGGCACCGTCGCGCGGCACGTCGACGCCACGCTGCGCAAACCGGCCGAAGAGGCCGAGGCCATCCCCGAGCTGGTCAGCGTGCTCTACCTCTCGGTGCCGAACGCGCGCGGTGGCGACCTGCAATTGTGGAACGGGCCGACCCCCATCACGCGCCTCCCGCCGAAGGAGAACGCGCTGGTGCACTTCCGCGGCGATCTCGCGCACCAGGTGAACGCCTTCGAGGGCGCGGCCGGCGCCGTGCGCGCCAGCCTGGTCATCGAGCAATACCACTTCGGCGCTGAAGCGCTCGCGCGGCTGCCGGAGTTCAGGCTCGAGTCACGCGCGGGCTTCTCGGCGTTCCTCTCGCACCACCAATCACTGCACGTCGAGCCGTGAGGCGAGGCGCGCGCGGTACTCGTCGAGGGGGAAGAGCTCCACCTCGGCCCCGCCCTTCTTCTGGCCGTCGGTCGCGTAGTCGAACGGGTCGTCGAGATCCTTGATGAGGCGCAGCAGGTACACGTTCACCAGCGTCACCACCGGCACGAGGATGAACTCCGCCACCTGGCTCTTGAACGACGCGGTGAGCAGCAGCAGGAGGATCATGCCCAGCAGCACCTCGAGCAGCGCGAACGCGGCCGGGAGGAAGGTGGTGCGGCGGATGACGTCCATCCGCGAGACGTTCTTGCGCAGCATCAGCAGCTGCGGCACCGCGCGCGACGCGTAGGGGCCGGCGCCGTTGGCCTCCAGCTTGCGGATGACGACGTTCATCTGCGTCAGCGCGTCGAAGACCTGCGGGGTGGAGATCTGCGTGAGCAACCAGGCCTTGATGGCGTCGGTCAGCTTGAGCGTCTCGCGCTTGAGCTCCCCGATGGCGAGCGCCGGGCGGCCGGTGCTGGCCAGCACGAAGATCTCCTCGATGGTCTCGAGGGTGATGGCGACCTCCGAGGGCAGCTTCTCGGCCTCTTTGTAGTCAGCCATCGTGCCGGCGAGCACGAAGCCCGACAGGAACACGCCCGCGGTGAGCACGATGCCCACGTCGCCGAACTCCACGACGCCCTTGGTGTGAAAAACGAACTCGATGATCGCCTTCACTGCCGTCACCGCGGCCACCATGGGCAGCGTGGTGAGCATCAACTTCCACTTGAGCATGAGATCCCCTCGTCGAAAGACGGGCGCACGGTAGCGCAGTGGCGGTTAACGTCCACGTCATGCGATTCACCGGTACTTCGAACTACCTCACCAACGAGAGCCTGCGCGCCGCGGTCGACTGCGCGCTGGTGCTGGAGCGCCCGCTGCTGGTCAAGGGCGAGCCCGGCACCGGAAAGACGCTGCTGGCCGAGGCGGTGGCCGACGCGCTCAAGCTGCCGCTGCTGCGCTGGCACGTGAAGTCGACCACGCGCGCGCAAGATGGCCTCTACGTGTACGACGCCGTCCAGCGGCTGCACGACTCGCGCTTCAACGATCACGACGTGCGCGACATCAACAAGTACATCCGCATGGGGCCGCTGGGTGAGGCGTTCGCCGCGCCGTCGCGCGTGGTGTTGTTGATCGACGAGATCGACAAGGCCGACCTCGAGTTCCCCAACGATCTGCTCCACGAGTTGGATCGCATGCGCTTCCGCGTCACCGAGACCGACAAGGAGATCGTCGCGAAGGAGCGCCCGGTGGTGATCATCACCTCCAACAACGAGAAGGATCTGCCCGACGCCTTCCTGCGGCGCTGCGTCTTCCACTTCATCGACTTCCCCGACGCTGACTTGATGAAGCGCATCGTCGACGTGCACCACCCGAAGCTGAACGAGAAGCTCTCGGAGCAGGCGCTCCACATCTTCTACGAGCTCCGCGCGCTGACGCGGCTGCGCAAGCGCCCGTCGACGAGCGAGCTGGTCGACTGGATCGCCGCGCTCAAGGCCGCGGGCATCTCCACCGTGAAGCTCGACGCGGAGCTGCCCTTCCTCGGGGCGCTGCTCAAACGCGAGCAGGATCTCCTCGCCTTCGCGGAGACCTTCGGGGGCCCGAAACGCACGAGGGCGTGATGTTCATCCCCTTTCTCTACGAGCTGCGCGCGCGGAAGGTGCCGGTGGGCACGCAGGAAGCCGTCGCGCTCGCGGGCGCGCTGGCCAAGGGCCTGCACGAGAGCTCGCTCGATGGCTTCTACCTCGTGGCGCGGGCGCTCCTCATTCACGACGAGAAGCACCTCGACGCGTTCGATGAGGCCTTCGGCAAGTTCTTCGAAGGCATCGAGCCCAAGGCGCTGGAGCTGCAGCAGAACCTCCTCGACTGGCTGCGCGACGCGAAGGAGCGCCTGCCTGACTTGACGCCCGAGGAGCGCGCGCTGCTGGAGCAACTCGACCGCGCGGAACTGGAGAAGCTCTTCGAGCAACGCCTCAAGGAGCAGAAGGAGCGCCACGACGGCGGCAACCGGTGGATCGGCACCGCGGGCAGCTCTCCCTTCGGCAACAACGGGCGCGTGTCACGGCCGGGCATCCGCGTGGGCGGCGGCGCGGGCCGGCGCAGCGCGGTGACGGTGGCCGGGCAGCGCAACTACCGCGAGTACCGCGACGATCTGGTGCTCGACGTGCGGCAACTGGGGCTCGCGCTGCGAAAGCTCCGCGCGTTCTCGCGTGAAGGGCAGCCCGACGAGCTCGATCTCGACAACACCATCGACAAGACGGCGAAGAACCTCGGCGAGCTGGAGGTGGTGACGCGCGCGCCGCGCAAGCCCACCACGCGCGTCATTCTGTTGATGGACGTGGGCGGCTCGATGGACCCGTACGCCCACCTCGTCTCGCGGCTCTTCACCGCCGCGAAGAAGGCGACGCACTTCCGCGAGCTGCGCACGTACTACTTCCACAACTGCATCTATGGGCGCGTCTACAAAGACGCGCGCATGTCGCAGCCGCTGAAGATCTCCGAGCTGTTCAGCCAGACCGACCGCAAGCACAAGCTCATCCTCGTGGGCGACGCGCTGATGGCGCCATGGGAGCTGATGACGGTCTCCGGCTGGCAGGAGGACGAGGGCGTCGAGGGCGTGACGTGGATGATGCGGCTGCGGGAGCACTTCCAGGCGTCGGCGTGGCTCAACCCCGAGGCACCGAGCGGCTGGTGGCAGCCCACCATCGACGTGCTGCGGCGCGTATTTCCAATGTACCCCCTGACGTTGGAAGGTCTCGGTGAGGCCGTTCAACAGCTTGTGAAGGTGCGTACGTCGTGAAGAACGAAGCCGATTTGCTGCAGTGGCTGCCCTCCATCGCCATCTTCGGCGGGCTGGAGGAGCCGACCTTGAAGCGCATCATCACGCTGCTGGGCGAGCACCACATCGAGGAAGGTCAGGACATCTGCAAACAGGGCGAAGCGGGCCGCGCGATGTTCCTGGTGCGTGAAGGTGAGGCGCTGGTGTGCCGCGACAACCCCGATGGCCGGCGCATGAAGATGGTGCGCATGGGCCCGGGGGAGTTCTTCGGCGAGATGACGCTCATCGACATCCAGAAGCGGTCGGCGACGGTGGTGGCGGCGAAGAAGTCGCTGCTGTTCTCGCTGGGGAACCGTGACTTGTACCGGCTCTACCAGGAGGACGTGCCCGGCTACGTGATGGTGCTGCAGAACCTGTGTCGCGAACTCTCGCGGCGCCTGCGCACCACGAACCAACGCCTGCACGATCTCGCCACCGAGAATGATGACGACGGCCGCACGCAGATCCGCGCGGCGATCAGGAAGCCGATCTGACCTCAGCCGCGCAGGCGGAGGTCGGCGACCGGCACGCCGCTGAGCAACGCCTTCTCGGTCTTCAGCTTCGAGAGCTCCTGCTCCAGCTCCAGCACGCGGCGCTCCAGCATTCCGTTCTCCACGGGAGCGCTCACCGCGGGCCGCTGCAGCACACCTGAGAGCGCCAACGCTTCGACCAGCGGCTTCGCCGCGAAGCGAATCGTCGCTCCCATGATGGGGATGAGCACCATCATCATCCCCATGACCACGCCCGCCAGCTCAGGAAGGTTGACCGGTTGGATTTCCATGCCGGCGCGTACGAACCGGCCGCAGAACGATTGCATCGAGCAACCGGCTACGCCGACTTAGCGCGCAGCGCCTCCCACAGACCGCCCCACGTCAGGAGGATGTTCTTGAGGCCTGCGCGGACCTTCTCTGAGTCGAGCGCTTGCTTGCTCATCGTCTCGTGCGCGTCGAGCGCGGCCATGATCGCGGTGAGCAACTCGCTGTCGAGGTCGGGCGAGGTGGCGAACTGCTCCTTGGTGTTGTTCGCGGCCTGGTCCACCAGCGTCTGCGATTCGAGCAGCTTCGACTTGATGACTTTGTCGACGTACACGAGCTGATCGGTGTCGGTGAGATCGCCGTCAAACAGCTCGTTCACCTTCTCGATGATGGCCGAGAGCCTGGCCTTCTCCTTCTCCTGCACGTTCCCGCTGCCGACCTCTGACACCGGCTCCAGCTTCGGCGCCTCGCCGGTAGGCACGAGCCGGAGCGCGCCGCTCCCGCGCAGCGCGTAGTGCGTCAGCCGCACCTTCGAAACGTCGATGGCCTCGCGTTCACGCCCGAACTCCAGCAACGGGAGGATGGAGCGATAGAAGATCGCCCGCTTCTCAACGCCGGTGCTGCCGTAGTCGAAGATCTGCGAGAGGAACGTGTAGAGCCGCACGTAGGCGGCCATGTCTGACTTGAAGAGGATCAGCGCGTCGACCGCCTCCTTCGCCGTCTTCTCCCCATTCTCGTCGCCCTTCTCCTTCGCGGCGCGCTGCGCGGCCACCGCCTCACGGAACCGTCGCATCACGCGGTCCACCACGGGCTCGACGGCCTTGATGAGGTCGCTCTGCTTCGCCTTCGGGTCGAGGTGAACGAACGCCACGCGGTCGACCTCGAACTCGTCGTAGTGCCCGGTGGCGTCGAGCTTGGCCTTCAAGTCGAACACGAGGTTCGGGTCGGTCGCCGCCGCGAGCTCCGCGGTGTCGTAATAGGTGCGGAACGCCTGCAGCACCTCCTGCGGGTCATTCAAGAAGTCGACGATGTAGGTCGTGTCCTTCCCCGGGTGCGCGCGGTTGAGGCGCGAGAGCGTCTGCACCGCCTGAATGCCGGCCAGCCGCTTGTCGACGTACATGCCGCACAGCAACGGCTGGTCGAACCCGGTCTGGAATTTGTTCGCGACCAGCAGAATCTGGAACTCCGAGGTGGCGAACGCCTCGCGAAGGTCGCGGCCCTTGAGCTGCGGGTTCATCGTGCTGCTCGCTTCGGTGAACGGGTCTTCGCCCGACTCCTTGTCGAGCACCTCGCCGGAGAACGCGACCAGCGTGCCGATGGGGTAGCCCTTCGACTTGATGTACTTCTCGATGGCCAGCTTCCACCGCACGGCCTCGAGGCGGCTGGCCACCACCACCATCGCCTTGGCTTTGCCCTGGAGCAGCGGCGCGACCTGCTGCCGGTAGTGCTCGACGACCACCTCGACCTTCTGGCTGATGTTGTACGGGTGAAGCCGCAGCCAGCCCATCAGCTTCTTCACGGCCGCGGAGCGCTCGACCTCCTTCTCATCGAGTTCCTTGCCGTCGTGCGCCAACCGGAACGCCAGCGAGTACGGCGTGTAGTTGCGCAGCACGTCGAGGATGAACTTCTCCTCGATGGCCTGACGCATCGAATACACGTGAAACGGCGCGGGGAGGTTGTCGGGCCCCGCCTTGCGCGTCGGGTCCGGCCGCGTACCGAACAGCTCCATCGTCTTGGTCTTCGGCGTCGCGGTGAAGGCGACGAAGGTGAGGCCGCCCTCCTCCGCGCGCGCAGCCATCTGGGCCGCCAGCAGGTCTTCCGCGCCGACCTCGCCGCCGTCTTCCAGCTCCTTCAGCTCCTCGGGCGACAGCACCGCGCGCAGGTTGGTCGCGGCCTTGCCCGCCTGAGAGCTGTGCGCCTCGTCCGCGATGACGGCGAAGCGCTTGCCCTGCGTCGCGGCCAGCTCGCGCACCGCCTCCAGCGCGAAGGGGAACGTCTGAATCGTGCAGACCACGATCTTCTTCGAGCCCGACAGCGCCTCGGCCAGCTCGGCGCTCTTGCTGCCACCTTCGCCTTTGACCGTCGCCACCACTCCGGTGGTGCGCTCGAACGCGAAGATGGCTTCCTGCAGCTGCGAATCGATGACGTTGCGGTCGGAGACCACCAGCACCGAGTCGAAGACCTTCTGGTCCTTCGCGTCGTGCAGGTCGGCGAAGAAGTGCGCGGTCCACGCGATGGAGTTCGTCTTCCCGGAGCCGGCTGAGTGCTGCACGAGGTACTTCGTGCCCGGGCCGTCCTTCAGCACCGCGGCGACGAGCTTCCGCGTCACGTCGAGCTGGTGGAACCGGGGGAACAAAACACTCGTGGGCACCTTCTTCGCGTCGGTCTTGCCGATGAGGTACCGGCCGATGATGTCGAGCCAGCTCTCGCGCGCCCAGACCTGCTCCCAGAGGTACGCGGTGCGGTGGCCGTTGGGGTTCACCGGGTTCCCGGCGCCGCCGTGGTCACCCTGATTGAACGGGAGGAACGTCGTCGCCGGCCCCTCCAGCTTCGTCGTCATCTGCACTTCTGAGTTGCTCACCGCGAAGTGCACCAACGCGCCGGAGGGAAAGCTGAGCAGCGGCTCGGCGGCCTTGCCCTTGAGCTGCGGGAGGCGATCGAAGCGGTACTGGTCGACGGCGTCGCCCACGCTCTGGGTGAAGTCGGTCTTCAGTTCGACGGTCGCGACCGGAACGCCGTTCAGGAACAGCACCAGGTCGATGCAGTTCTCGTTGTGGAGCGAGTAGCGCACCTGCCGCACCACGCGCAGCCGGTTCGCGGCGTAGCGCGCGGAGATGTCGGGATTCATGCCCAGCGCGGGCTTGAACTGCGCCAGCTTGAGCGCGCCGTTGATGCCCAGCATCTCGACGCCAAAGCGCAGCACGTCGAGCGTTCCCCGTTGGTCGAGCTGCGCGCGGAGCCGGTCGAGCAGCGTCTCCTCGGCCTTGGCGCCGTGGTTCTTCTTCAGCGTCTCCCAGGCTTTGGGCTGCGCGGCCTGCACCCACGCGATGACGTCGGCGGGGAACAACGCGCGCGCACGGTCATACGCCTTGCAGTCGTCTTTCTCGTACAGCCAGCCGGTCGCACCGAGCTTCGCGCAGATCTCATCTTCGAAGCCCAGCTCCTTCTGCAGACTCGCCATCTCGCCTCACTTCTCCAGAATGAATCGGACCTCGAGCAACGCCAGAAGGTCCCACGTCTTCATCGTGTGAACTTTGAAGTGCTTGCACGCATCAACCACACTCACCTTCTTCGGCGAGTTCTTCGGTTCCTCGAGCGTGACCACCGTGGCGCTCGTCGCGAGGGCTCTCGCGATCAGCCAGGGGTCCGCGCCTGCGATGAACTTGGTCTTGTCGGGAGATGATGAACCGTTGCTGGTAACCCAGCCAATGACCTTCGCGTACGCGGCCTGTGTGGCGGCGTCGGTTGTCGCCGCAATCCAACTCGCCCCTTTGTGGTCCTTGAACCACTTGGACACGTGGTCGTTACCGCTCACCAACTCATCGCGAACGCGATCGATGGTGCCGAACGATCCCCGCACACCGTCCTCCAGCCACTCCCAGAAACCCGGGCAGATCTCAGGCCGGTAGTAGAGGTTCTTCGCCTGAATGAACACGTTCGAGTCGATCAAGTACTTCACCGGGCCAACCCCTCCCTCGTCGCGGCAACCATCACCTTCGCCGGGTTGATGTTCAGCAACAGTCCGGCATCTCGAATAAACAACTCTTGTGACAGCGCCGCTGACAGCACCGCGCGCATGAAGCGGCGACCGGTGCGCGCCGCCAGCGACGTGTAGAAGTTGCCGCCGTCGCCCTTCTTGGCGAGCTTCCACGCGTTGCGCTGCTTCTCGAGGAACGCGTCGACGACGCTCTGGCTCGCAAGCCGACGCTCGCGCGCACGAATCGCCACCACGGCCGGGCTCACCTTGAAGTCGCGGGCCACGGACATGAACTGCGCTTCGGCGGACTCCGACTTGCGCCAACGCGCGCTCAACTCGTCGCCTGGCACCAGAAACTCGGCGGCAGCGGCGTTGCAAAGCCGCTCACTCGCGTCGCGCGTCGGCGCGAAGGGGTCTGAGACGCCTGTCTTCCCCAGCCACAGATGCGCCAGCTCATGGGCGAGGGTGAAAATCTGCGCCGAGATCGAGTCGGCGGCGTTGATGAAGACCAGCGGAGCAACCCGGTCAGCGATGGCGAAGCCGCGGAACTCATCCGGCTTGACGGCTCGGCTGGTGTTGCCGGCCACGGTGCCCGAGCGCATGACCCACACGCCCGCGGCCTCCGCATCTCCGATGAGCGAGCGGTAATACTCATCCGCGCTGCTCGCCCCCGACGGCCGAGCAGAGATGACCTCGCGCATCGCTCGGGCGAGCGTGGTGGCGGCAACGTGCGAGTTGAGGCTTCCCACAAACCCCACCGGCGGGAAGCCTTCGTCAGCGCGGAAGTCCCGGTACCACGCGTGCTTGAACAGCACGTCGTCGTACAGGTCGCGAAACGCGAGGCTGGGGGTGTGCGACTTGCCATCGAGCGTTCGGAAGTCAGGAGGCGACGGCCGCTCCGCGGGTGGCTGCGTCGCGTACAGAAGGCCAAACGGAACGTGCGTCACCTGCGCCCAACGCTCGGCGTGGGTAAACGAAGGGTGCGTCGCGCCCGCTTCCCACTCGGCGACTTTCGTCCGCGGCACCTTCAGGGCCGCCGCCATCGCAGAGTCGTCCAACGACGCCCGCTCCCGAGCCCAAACAAGCATTTCGGGGGTGACCAACGCCTCAGTCATGCGCCGCGACCATAGACACCGGAGTTTTCTTCGTACAGCTACGCCTTCGGGCCGGGCGTCGACTCAGAGCTGAAGACCTCGACGGGAGCTGCGGCGAGCGCCTCCGCCAACAACGGGTCAGCATCGCGCATGAGTCTTGGCAGGTTCCAACTGCAGGTCGGGTACACCCCCAGGGGGCATGACGCGCAGGGGTTGTTTGGAAAACGCGCGCGCAGCCACAGCAGCGCACGCGCCAGTGCCCAGGTGAGCGTCAGCAGCACCGCCACCTCACCCCACGCTGGCGACGGCGTCAGCAAGAGCGCACCGCAGCGGAAGAACACCGAGCCGAGGAAGCCTCCTGCTGCCATGCGAGCGGCGATCTTGAAGGGCTTGCGCTGAACAAAAGGCTGCGCCGCGGTGGGGAGCAGCAACGCGACGTGGCTCAGGCACCACGCGAGCGACATCGCATGGACGCCAACCACGAACGCGATCAGCGCGCCGATCGGAGCGCCCATCGCCATGGAGGTACACCCCAGACACAGCGGTCGCCCGCCCACCCAGATGAGGTGATGCGCGTAGCGATCGCAGTGCGGGTGGTGGGCTCCGGTAAGAAACGTGCCGCCGCGAAGTGGCGACCAGGGGACGCGCTTCAACGTTGCTTGAACACCAATACAGCAGACGACTTGCTCCCAACGCAGCAGCCCTGCGACGCGGTCTGGTAGACGTGTGACAGCTCATACCCATTCGCGGCGTAGTCATTGGCTGCCTTCTCGATAAGCCGAACATCGAGATCCGTCTGACAGCAACCTGCGGGAATCAGCACCACCTTGTACATGCACGACCTCCTCTGAAATGCCCGAGAAGCTTCGTATCAACGCTATGGCGAAGAGT
>CAMLFP010000043.1 GCA_946479335.1 uncultured Archangium sp. | reverse complement strand
GAGGCTTCGATCTCCGCGGCGCGCACCTCGAGCGACTTCGCGCTGTCGGCGCCGCCCCACAGCTTCTCGGCGGTCGACACCGCGGCGCGCTCCTCGCTCTTCATCAGCCTGGGCGCATCACTGCTCTCCGCGCGGGTCCCACGGCGCGGCGCTTCGGCTCGCCCTTCTGGCTGATTGGAGATTCGGTTGGGCACGGTGCACTATGGTACGCGAGATTCGCGATGGTCGATTACGCCAAACGAGACTACGGCCGCTGCCCCTGCACCGGGACCTACGACAACCGGGCAGTGGAGGTGCGGCTCAACCTCAACGGCAAGACCGTGGTGCTCACCGACGTGCCCCAGGGCGCATGCCCGAACTGCGGCTCCCGCGTCTACAAGCCCGAGGTGATTCAGCGCGTCGAGTCGCTGATGAAGGGCAAGCAGGTCAGTAAGGCGATCTGAGCGCGCTTTTGCTACGCGGCGCGAATGGCTCAGAAGAACGTTCATGACTCCGTCCTCTCGGCGATCGGCAACACCCCCATCGTCAAGTTGAACAAGCTGGTCGGCCCCGACGACGCGACCGTCTACGTGAAGCTGGAGTTCATGAACCCCGGCGGCGCCATCAAGGACCGCATGGCGCTCCACATCGTCAACAAGGCCGAGGCCGATGGGCGCCTGAAGCCGGGCGGCACCATCATCGAGAACACGTCGGGCAACACCGGCTTCGGGCTCGCGATGATCGCCGCGGTGCGCGGGTACAAGAGCATCTTCACGATGCCCGACAAGATGTCGTCGGAGAAGGTGAACCGCCTCAAGGGCATGGGCGCGCAGGTGGTGGTGACGCCGACCAACGTGCCCGCCGACGACCCGCGCAGCTACTACGAGACCGCCAAGCGCCTCGTGAAGGAGACGCCCGGCGCCTTCTACCCGAACCAGTACCACACGCCCGACAACATCGAGGCGCACTACCAGTCGACCGGCCCGGAGATCTGGGAGCAGATGGACGGGAAGTTCGACTACTTCGTCGCCGGCCTCGGCACCGGCGGCACCATGAGCGGCGCCGGCAAGTTCTTCAAAGAGAAGAACGCGAAGGTGCAGAACGTGGGCGTCGACCCCATCGGCTCCATCTACGCGGGCTACTTCAAGACCGGGAAGGTCGGCGCCAGCCACGTCTACAAGGTCGAGGGCATCGGCGAAGACATGGTGTGCGGCGCGATGGACTTCAAGGTCGTCGACCAGGTGCGCCAGGTCGATGATCGCCAGTCGTTCCTCATGGCGCGGCGGCTGGCGCGTGAAGAGGGCATCTTCGCCGGCGGCTCCTCGGGCGCGGCGGTGCACGTCGCCGTCGAACTGGCGAAGGAGCTGGGCAAGGGCAAGACCATCGTGGTGGTGCTGCCCGACTCCGGGAACGCGTACGTCAGCAAGTTCTATTCAGACGAGTGGATGAAGGACCTCGGCTACCTCGAGACGCAGGCGCCGGGCACGGTGCGCGAGCTGCTCGGCGGCAAGCAGCAGAAGCTCGTCACCGCGGCGCGCGGGGAGAAGATCGGCCACCTCATCGAGGTGATGAAGCAGCACGGCATCTCGCAGATGCCGGTGCTCGCCGCCGACGGCAGCGCGGTGGGCATGATCCACGAGTACGACCTGCTCAACGGCCTCATCGCCGGGAGCTACAAGTTGAACGACGTCATCGACGCGCTCATCGCGCCGCTGCAGGGTGTGGTGACGATGGACACCACGATTCCCCAGCTGCGCGCGGTGTTCGCCGAAGACAACGTGGCGGTGGTGCGCGAGGGGCAGAAGGTCGTCGCCATCGTCACCAAGATCGACCTCATCGAGTTCCTCGCGAGCCGCTGATCATGAGCGAGCCCACTCGCCCGACGCTCTCGTTGATCCTCCCGGTGTTCAACGAGGAGGAGATGATCCCCGAGCTGGAGAAGCGCCTGAAGGCGTTCGTCGATGATCTCGGCGTGCCCACCGAGGTGCTGTTCGTCAACGACGGCTCGAAGGACCGCTCGCTGGAGATGCTCAAAGGGCTCGTGGAGCGCGACCCGCGCTTCAAGGTGTTGAGCTTCTCGCGCAACTTCGGCCACCAGATCGCCATCACCGCGGGCGTCGACCGCGCCATCGGCGAGGCGGTGGTGGTGATGGACGCCGACCTCCAGGACCCGCCGGAGGTCGTGAAGGAGATGTTCGCGAAGTGGCGCGAGGGCTTCGACGTCGTCTACGGCGTGCGCAAGAAGCGCGAGGGCGAGACGATCTTCAAGCGTTTCACCGCCGCGGCCTTCTACCGGCTGCTCCGCGCGATGATCGGCCTCGAGATCCCGTTGGACACCGGCGACTTCCGCCTGATGAGCCGCAAGGTGGTGCTGGCGTTGCGCGCGCTGCGGGAGACGCACCGCTTCGTGCGCGGCATGGTCTCGTGGGTCGGCTTCAAGCAGACCGCCGTGTATTACGAGCGCCCCGCCCGCTTCGCCGGAGAGACCAAGTACCCGCTGCGCAAGATGATCCGCTTCGCGCTCGACGGCATCACCTCGTTCTCGACGATGCCGCTGCGCATCGCGACGTGGCTGGGCGTCTTCGCGGGCTTCGTCGGCATCGGCGCCAGCATCTGGGCGGTCTACGAGAAGCTCTTCGGGAGCGGCACCATCCAGGGGTGGACGACCATCATGATCGCCGTCTCGCTCGGCTCGGCCGCGCAGCTGCTGATGACCGGCATCCTCGGCGAGTACGTGGGCCGCGTGTACGAAGAGGTCAAGCGCCGCCCGCTGTATCTCGTCGGCGAGGAGATCAACCTCCAGCCGCCCGAGCGCGACTGACCTTCAGTGCGGCTTGCGCTTGGCCAGCACCACGCCGGCCTTGCGCTGCACGATCTCGTAGTTGCCCACCGCGACGGCTCGCTGGCCGTTGTCGGTGCCTTGATCGCCGGGCAGCGTCGACCACAGCAGGTACTCGCAGCCGTCGGAGCTCCCGCGCAATGAGTAGTTCTCGACGTGCAACGCCGTGGTGTGCGGCTGCAGCCGCTCCGACGTGCAGATCGCCACGTCAGCCGGAATGTCTTTCAAGAACTCGCGGAGCGCTTCTTCACGCTCGACGTCAGCCTGCGAGGGCGCCGCGAAGGGCACCCGCTCGAAGCCCCCGCTAATGGTGCGCGACGGCGAGTAGACGCCCCATCGCAGCCCCGCGACCAACGTCGCCACGAGCATCGCCGTCAGGGCGGCGCGACGCCTGATCAACCCGTCGCCCGTCGCGGCGTACGACGCCAACGCGATCACCGCCGCGGGGAACATGTAGCCCGCCCAGTTGCCCACGTACTGGAAGCTGATCTGAATCGGCGGCAGGTAACCGGCGGCCAGCACCGTGAGGAAGAACCCGGGGAGCATCAGCAGCCACAGCCACGGGCGCCGCTGCGGGAGGAAGGCCAACGGCGCGAAGATCTGCGCCACGTAGCGCGCCTTCTCCCAGGTGATCAGCGAGCGCGCGAGGAACGCAGGGTTCGAGATCATCGTCGCGAGGATCGACCCGAACCCGCCAGCGTCGGGCGCCATGATGTCCTTGTAGTAGCCGGTGAACGACGTGTTGCGCATGATCACGAAGCGCAGGCCGACGAAGTACACGACCGAGACGATCATCGTCACCACGCCCAACTTCGGGCGCTCACCAGAGAACAGCAGGTAGAGCCCGAGCGCGGTGAGACCGATCGAGACGTCTTCACGGCAGAGAATCGCCATGGTGAAGAACACCCAGTAGAGCTTCATGCGCCCGTGCTCGAGCGCGGCGAAGATGCACACCACGAGCGCCGCCGCGACCAACTGCCAGTGGAAGTCGTAGAACTGGGCCGAGTGCATCGGCGCGTACCCCAACCACGCGACCGCAACGGCGAAGGCCTGCCACGGTGACCCCAGGCGCTTCTTCGCGAAGAGGTAGAGCGGCACTGACGCGCCAGCCACGGTCACCGTCTGGATCAGCAGCAACGTCTTCGCGTCGGGGTACAGCGCGTAGAAAGGCAGGAAGATGAACGTGCCGAGATCGGCGTGGTTGTCGAGCAGGTCTCCCCAGTTCTGGGTGAGGCGCAACGGCGGCATCGCCAGCGGCCGCCCGTGCAGCGTCGCGGCGAACACGCTGTCGTATTGACCGAGATCGAACCCGTACGTGCCGAAGCGCTGGTGCGACCAGATCGACCATAGGCCGACCAGCACCATCTGCCCGGTAGTCAGCACCAGGAGCACCACCAGCGGCGTCGAGGGCCTCGAAAGGAACTGCAACCCGCGCACTGGCTCACCCTGCGGGCGCTCGCTCCACGCGGTGAGGCTCGCGCGCATCAGGCGCTCCAGCGCGACCGTGAGAATCGCGAGCAGGATCGCCACCTCGATGTCGCCAGTGAAGCGCTCGAACGGCAACGCAAGGAACACCGGCGCCAACACGGCCGGCCCCATCAGGCGAACCCACCACTCGAGCGCGGGCAGCACACGCTCGGGCGCGCGCCACGCCTGCACTGCGGCCCATGCTGCGGCGATCACTGCTGAGAGCAACGGCGCGATCAGCAACGGCGCGCGCTGCGATGCGCTCACCATGTTCGACGAGAAGTAGTCAGCGCCCCCTCGCGCCAACACGCTCGCGGCGGTCAACGTGAGCATCGCAACAACGAGTGCAAACCCCGCCACCGAGCGGCACGCGCGCGTGAACATTCGGGTGCGAGTAGCACAGGCTTCGTTGTTCGAGCGAACACATTGGTCTAACTGCGCCGCGCATGGACGAGCTCCCCAAACCGTCGCCGTCGCCCGATGCCGCGCCGTCAACGCAGGCGCCGGAGCCCACGGGAGCGAACGAGACCCAGCGCATCGAGCCCGTGCAGGCCGCTGAGGCGGTAAACGAGGTCGCGGCGCCTCCGGAGGCAACGTCCGAGGTCGCGCGGTCGGGCGCCCCCACGGACGGGCCCGTCGCCGCTCCGTCTGTCGATGAGCGCGCGGTCGCGTTCCGCCGTGTGACCCGGCAGGCGTCGGTGCTCGCGCTCGCGTTGTGCGTGGTGACGCTCGCGGGCACGGCATTTTCTCAGCGCGAAGGCCCGCCCGACCTCGCGGCGAAGAAGCCCTGGCGCGCCAGCAGCAAGTACGCCGACTGCCACCCGGAGCGCTTCGACTGCAGCGGCGCGAAGACCGGCATCTTCTTCCACACCAACTTCGAGAACGGGCCGTGGGTGGAGGTGGATCTCCTCGCCCCGACCACCTTCAGCAGGGCGACGGTGCGCAACCGCACCGACTGCTGCCAGGAGCGCGCGGTGCCGCTCATTCTCGAGGTCAGCGACGATCGCAACACCTGGCGCGAGGTCGCGCGCCACGAGGTCACGTTCTCTCGATGGGAGCCGAAGTTCGAACCCACCACCGCGCGCTACGTGAGGCTGCGCGTCCCCCGGCAGACGTTCCTGCACCTCGACGCGTTCAAGGTGCACCCGTAGCGTTCAACTCGGGAGACGGCTCTTCACGACCTTGCCCATCGCGTTGCGTGGGAGCTCGGTGACCAGGTGCACCTCGCGCGGGCGCTTGTGCGGTGAGAGCAGCTTCGCCACGAAGTCCTGCAGCTCCGACGGTTCCACCGGCGCGCTGGTGACGACGTACGCGACGATCTTCTCCCCGAGATCCGCATCAGGGCGCCCGACCACCGCCGCTTCGCGCACGAGGGGGTGTTCGAGCAGCGCCGCCTCCACCTCGCCCGCGCCCACCTTGTAGCCGCCGCACTTGATGAGGTCGGTCGCGCGGCGCCCGACGATGCGCACGCTGCCGTCATC
This sequence comes from uncultured Archangium sp., assembly GCA_946479335.1. Next base: position 17,615 of record CAMLFP010000043.1, on the reverse strand, counting down.
ACGCATGCACGCGATGTCGCCCGTGTAGAACCAGCCCTCGGCGTCGCGCACCGCCGCCGTCGCGTCAGGCCGATTCAGGTACCCGAGGAACACCGTCGGCCCACGCACCGCGAGCTCACCCAGCGTGGAGTCGTCGCGCGCGGTGACGTCGTGGCGCTGCTCGTCGACCAGCTTCGCCTCCATGCCGGCGATGGGCGGCCCGACGCTGCCCGCGCTGGGGTTTGAGTCGGCGCGCACCGCGCAGGTGATGAGCGTCTCCGTCATGCCGTAGCGCTCGATGACGCGGCGGCCGGTGAGCGCTTCGATGCGCTGCTGATCTCGCTGCGGCAGCGCCGCGCTCCCGCTCACCAACAGCCGCGCGTGACGAAGCCCGCCCAGCAACTCCGGGGTCGCCTCCGCTGCCTCCGCGAGCCGGTGGTACATGGTCGGCACCGCGAAGAGCATCGTCGTGCCCTGCCCCAGCGCGCTGGCGAGGTCGCGCGGCTCGAAGCGCGGAAACCAGTGCAGCGCGCCTCCGCAACGCACCGACCCGAACAGGCCCAGCACCAGCCCGTGCACGTGGAAGAGCGGCAGCGCATGCACCACCGTGTCGTCGCGCGTCCACTTCCACGCAGCGGCGAGCCCATCGAGCCCGGCGGCGATGTTCGCCGCGCTCAACACCGCGCCCTTCGGCAGGCCCGTCGTGCCGCTCGTGTAGAGAATGAGCAGCGGGTTCGCGTCGACCGCGCGCGGTTCGGCCCTCACCCCAACCCTCTCCCGCGAGACGGGAGAGGGGGTTTGCAGCGTTTGAACTCCCGCGACCGCGGACGGATCAGCGGCGAGCGCGATGGCCGGTCGCGCGTCACCGAGGATGTGCGTGAGCTCCTTCGTGCCGAGCTTGGGGTCCAACGGAACGACCACGAAGCCCGACGCCGCGAGCGCGAGCAACGCGGCGGGCGTCTCGAGGGCGGGCTGCGTCCACACCGCGACGTGGGCGCCGGGGTGAACGCCGCGCGACGACAACAGCGCCGTCAGCGTGTCTGCGAAGTCGGAGAGCTGTTGCGTCGTGAGCGCGACGTCGCCAACTCGGAGCGCAAGGTCAGCGCCAGGAGCGGCGAGCCGAGGGAACAGATGCATGCGAGGCCCTCACCCCAACCCTCTCCCACACGCGGGAGAGGGGGCGAGCAGTTGGTTACTCGTCGAACGCGTCGTCGATGGAGTTGCCGGTCGACTTCTTCACCGGCGCGGCCTTCGGCTTCGGCGCCGCGACCGTGGGCTCTGCGTCAGCACCGAGCTGCGCGAGCTGCTCCTTGGCGGTCGCGTTCTGCGGGTTGTGCTTGAGCGCCGCCTGGAACGAGGTCTTCGCCTTCGCGGCGTCGCCGGCCTTCGCGTACTGCGTGCCCAGCAGCGTGTAGAGGTTCGAGAGCTGCTTGCGGATCTCGCCGCCGTACTTGCCCCAGCCGCTCGAGAGCCCCTCGTCCAACGTCAGCGCCTTCTGGAAGTTGGTGATGGCGGCAGAGCCGTTGTTGGCGGCCACCGCGTCATTCGCCGCGTCGTACGCCGCGATGAAGCGCATCAGCTTGTCCGACAGGTCCTTGTCGCCGGCCTTCTTCGCGAGGTCGAGCGACGCCTCCGCGTTGCCCTTCTCGTAGGGCGCCAGGATCGAGGTGCGGTTGCCGCTCCCGGCGCTGCTCGACGACTCTTCTTCGTCATCGTTCGCCGCGGCCTTCGAGCTGGTCGCCTTCTTCGCGGTCGCGACGCGGGTCGGCGCGGGCGCCACCGGAGCCCTGGTGACGCTCGGAGCCTTCGCCTGCTCCTTCACGGTGACCGCCTCTTCGACGACGACGTCGGTGTCGGGCTGGGCCACGACCGCGGGCTCGGCCTTCACGTCCTGCTCCGCCATCTTGCGCTTGAGGGCTTCGTTGATGAGGCGCTCGCGCTCGTCGTCGGCCGAGGGCGTCGCGACGGCGGCCTTCGTCACCTGCGAGGGCTCCTCCTTCTTCGAGGGCGTCATCGACTTCACCAGCGCGAAGGCCAGCACCGCCGCGAGGCTGAAGCCGACCGCGCCGGCGAACACCGCGACCTTGAGGGCGGTGCTGCTGGGCGGCTTGGAGAGGTTCGGGCCCGAGGGGCGCGCCACCACCGCCGTGGCCACCCGCGCCTTCTTGTCGGCGACCGCGGCCTTCTCGGCGGGCGACGGCTCGGCGCCGGCGAGCGGAGACTCCCCCTTCGCGAGCGGCCCACGCAGGCGCAGCACGGCGTTGCCCATGGCGATCGAATCGCCGGGCTTCACTTCGACCTCGCCGCCGATGCGCTGCTTGTTGACGAAGGTGCCGTTCTGGCTCCCGAGGTCCTTCACGAAGAACTGCTCGCCGACGCGCTTGAACTGCGTGTGGCGGCGGGAGATCGACGGGTGCTGCAGGCGCAGATCGCTGACCGACGCGCGGCCGACGATCACCGTGCCCTGCTTCACCTCCAGGAGCTGACCCGCGCCGGGGCCGCGCTCCACGTAGAGGAAGGCCGGCTTGTACTCAGCGCCTGTGACTCCGTACTCAGCCTGCATTTCCTGATCTGCCTCGGTGTCGAAAACTGACGTGGGGATGTGCTCTTCGACCTTCTTCAACGTTCTCCTCGCACCAGTGCTGTTCGCCGGCAACTGGGCCACCCGCTGCGGGCGTGGATCATCGGCCTGGAGCACCGCTTCGTCCGTGACGGGTTCCGTCGCGCGGCGCTTGGGGTTGGGAGGCATGGGAGAACTCCTTTGAGAAGTGAAGAACTATCGCACATCTGACACCAATGGTTGCGTCACGGTAAAGAGGCCCCCAATGAGCGCTCTCGAAATTCGAGTTTTCAACACCATGCAGCAGGACAAGGTGCCGCTGCGCCCCATCACCCCCGGGAAACTGGGCGTTTATGTCTGCGGGCCCACCGTCTACTCGTTCATCCACATCGGCAACGCGCGCACGTTCACCTCGTTCGACACCATCGTGCGCTACCTGCGCTACCGGGGCTTCGCGGTGACGTACGTGCGCAACTACACCGACGTCGACGACAAGATCATCAAGGCGGCGCGCGAGACCGGCGAAGACCCGATCGCGCTGGCCGACCGCTTCGTGCGGGAGTTCGAGAAGGACGTGGCGCAGCTGCGGCTGCTCCCGCCCGACGTGACGCCCAAGGTGAGCGAGACCATCCCCGAGATCGTGGCGCTCATCGAGACGCTGATCTCCAAAGGCGTGGCGTACGAGTCGAAGGGCGACGTGTACTTCGAGGTGCGCAAGTACCCCGGGTACCTGAAGCTCTCGCACCGCAAGCTCGACGACCTGCTCTCGGGCGCGGGCGAGCGCGAGATCATCAACGAAGAGCAGAAGCGCGACCCGGCTGACTTCGCGCTGTGGAAGGCCGCGAAGCCCGGCGAGCCGTCGTGGCCGTCTCCCTGGGGCGCGGGCCGCCCGGGCTGGCACATCGAGTGCTCCGCGATGTCGGCGAAGTACCTGGGCGAGTCGTTCGACCTCCACGGCGGCGGGTTGGACCTGATCTTCCCCCACCACGAGAACGAGATCGCCCAGTCGGAGGCGGCGAGCGGCAAGCCGATGTGCAACTGCTGGATGCACGGCGGCTTCCTCGATCTCGAGGGCGCGAAGATGTCGAAGTCGCTGGGCAACGTGGTGCGCCTGCGCGACGCATTGGAGCGCGTCGACGCGGAGGGGCTGCGCTACTTCTTCCTCTCCACGCACTACCGGCAGCAGCTCGCGTTCGGCGAGAAGGCGCTGGCCGACGCCGAGGCGCGCGTGGAGTACTTCTACGAGACGCTCAAGAAGGTCGACGAGCGCATCGCGGGGAAGGACTTCGGCACCGGCCCGCTGCACGGCGACCCGGCGCGCTTCCTGCGCGAGTTCGATGAGGCGATGAGCGACGACTTCAACTTCCCCGGAGCGCTGGGCGCGCTGTCGGGGCTGTTCGCCGAGCTGAACCTGCTGACCGACAAGCCGCCGGTGAAAGACAAGGCGCTCGTCGGCCGCACGCTCGTGGAGCTGCGCGGCGTGGTCACGAAGATCGCCTCCGCGCTCGGCTTGTTCGAGTCGTCGCCGTCGGAGTGGCTGCTGGGCCGCCGCGAGCGTCAGGTGAAGGCGAAGGGCCTCGACGCAGCGAAGATCGAGGGCCTCATCAAGGCGCGCAACGACGCGCGCGCCGCGAAGAACTTCCCGGAGTCGGACCGCATCCGCGCCGAGCTGAAGGACACCGGCGTGGAGATCATGGACTCGCCCGCCGGCACCACGTGGAAGGTCGCGAGCTGAAGACTCCCTCTCCCGCGGGGAGAGGGCCGGGGTGAGGGGCGACTTTGAACGCCTACTTCACGATGAACAGCCCGCGGAGCTCCTCCGTGAGGCTGGTCGGGCCGCCGTTGCGGTTCGCGATCAGGCGCCACTGGTACGTCTGCCCTGCGGTCAACGCGGGGCCGGCGTACGTGGCGGTCACGACCTGGCCGTCGTTGATGTCAGTCGTCCAGATCAAGTTGCCGAGGGCGTCGAACACGTTGAGCGTGTACGCGTCGGCGTTCGAGTACTTCTTCCACGTGAAGGTCGGCGTCGCGGTCACCTCGTCGATGCCGGTCGCGCCAGGCGAGACGATCTCCACCGCGCCCGTCACCTTGAACTGCGGGTCGCTCGCGCCCGTCAACGTGCCGCCGGAGACCGTGATGTGCACGATGGCGGTGCCCGCGATGCCCATGTCGGGGTCGCGCACGTTGCCGTCGTTCTCGAACGCCGCGAGCACCACGTACTTGCCGTCGGGGATGCCGGTGATGCTCCACGCGCCGGTGATGGTGGGCGCGCCGGTCTGCGGAGCGCGCATGCCCGGAGGCACCTCGCCGCGGCCGAGCGCCTCGATGAAGGTGCTCTCCACCGCCAGCACCACGCTGGTGCCGTCGCCGTTCGCGCCGGCCACGAGCTGCACGCTGCCCGAGAGGCTCGCGGGCGCCACCGGCGACTTCGTCACCTTCACCCCCGTGATGTCGGCGCTCGAGACGGTGACGTTGGCCGGCGAGTAGTTCTGGTTGCGGCGGTACGCGGAGATGGACGCGTCACCGGCCGGCACGTTGAAGAACGAGAACGTGCCGTCGGGTGCGGCGAGCGTCGAACGGCCGCGCGCGGCGCCCTGCTCCAACACCACCAGCACCGCGCTGCCGCTCACGTCTTCGACCGTGCCGCTCACCGTCGGCAGGCCCTGCTCGCTGGCCTCGACCATCGAGAGGCCGATCTCCGTCAGCGACGTCGACAACACCCACGGCGCCACGTCGTCTTTGCGCGTGGCCTGCGCGATCGACACCGGCAGCGAGACGCGCGCGCCGGAGGGGAACGGCACGAAGTCTCTCGCCTGGCTGCGCAGCAGCAGCTTCTGGTCGACGAGCTCGCCCTTGGTGCTGCTCCGCGTGGTGGGGATGCGCATCGAATAGCTGCCGTCGTCGCCCGACGTCACGGGAACACCGACAGGCGCGCCGTTCTCATCGGTGGCGAGCACCTGCGCCCCCGCGATGCCGCCGTTGGTGGCGAGATCGAAGACGTGCCCTTCGACCAGCACCGGCGCGAAGCACTGGGGCTTGCCGCCCTGCACGCGCTCGCACACCTGGGTGTTGGTGCACGCCTTCGGGTCTGCCAGGTCACACTCCGGCGGCGCACAGGCGCTCGCGAGGACCACCATCGACAGGAGGATCGTTCTCATGCCCGCCCAGTGCCCCCGGCTGCCGAAGACAAGGCAGCGCACGACGCACGTGGTCGAAACCGAACCTCACCGCCCTTTTTCGACGACGCACGAAAGCTGCTAGGCGGAGGGGATGCTTTTGCTCCCGATTCTGCTGGCCGCCGCGCCCGTCACCGCCAACGAGCTGCGCGCGCACACCGAGTTCCTCGCGTCGGATCTCCTCGAGGGCCGCGGCCCCGCGACGAGAGGTGACCAGCTCGCGCAGCAGTACATCGCCACGCAGTTCCGCGCGCTGGGCCTCACCACCACCATCCAGCCGTTCGACATCGTGGGCGTCGATGGCCACCCCGACTCGGTCACCTTCAAGACGCCGAAGACGTCGATGACGCTGCCCTACCGCGACGACGTCATCGCCATCTCCGGGCACCAGGAGCTCGTCAGCGAGCTGCGCGACGCCGAGCTGCTCTTCGTCGGCTACGGCATCACCGCGCCGGAGTTCAAGTGGGACGACTTCAAGGGCGTCGACGTGAAGGGGAAGGTGCTGGTGGTGATGAACAACGACCCCGAAGACGACCCGAAGCTCTTCGGCGGCAAGGCGCGCCTCTGGTACGGCCGGTGGGACTACAAGTACGAGAAGGCGCGCGAGCTCGGCGCGGCCGGCGTCTTCATCATCCACACCACGCCGTCGGCCGGCTACCCGTGGCAGGTGGTGCAGACCTCGTGGAGCGGAGAACAATTCGACCTCCCGTACGGTCCCGGCCACCAGCTGCAGCTCAAGGGCTGGCTGAGCGAGAACGCGGCGCGGAAGTTGTTCGCGCTCACCGGCAAGAACCTCGACGCGCTCCGCAGCAAGGCGCAGACGCGCGGCTTCAAGCCGGTGCCGCTGGGGGTGACCATCTCCACGCGCTTCGAGAGCAAGGTGGCACGCAAGACCACCGCCAACGTGTTGGGCGTGCTGCCGGGCACCGACCCGGCGCTCAAGAGCGAGTTCGTGGTCTACACCGCGCACCACGATCACCTCGGCATCGGCGACCCTGACGACACCGGCGACACCATCTACAACGGCGCGGTCGACAACGCGGCGGGGGTGGCGGCGCTCCTCACCGCGGCGCGCGTCATCAGCAGCCAGCCGCCGAAGCGCAGCGTGCTGTTCGCCGCCGTCGCCGCCGAAGAACAGGGCCTGCTCGGCTCGCAGTTCCTCATCGAGCACTCGCCGGTGCCGCCCGCGAAGATGGCGGTCGACATCAACGTCGACGGCCTCAACATCCTCGGGCGCACCAGCGACGTGAGCGTGGTGGGCCTCGGCAAGTCGAACATCGACGCGATGATCGTCGAGCTGGCGCGCAAGCAGGGCCGCACCGTGCACTCCGACGCGCTGTCTGATCGCGGCTTCTTCTACCGGAGCGACCAGTTCAACTTCGCCAAGCGCGGCGTGCCCTCGGCGTACTTCTCGAGCGGGCAGGACTTCATCGGCAAGCCCGAGGGCTGGGGTCAGAAGCAGCGCGAGACGTGGGAGGAGAAGCGCTACCACCAGCCGTCGGACGAGGTGACGAAGGAGTGGGATCTCTCCGGCGCCGTGGAGGACGTGCAGCTCTACATCGAGCTGGGGCTGGCGATCGGCAACTCCTCGACGCTGCCCGCGTGGGTGAAGGGCGACGAGTTCGAAGCCGAGCGCCTGCGCTCCTTCGGCGCGAAGTGACCTGCCGGGACTGCTGACGGAAACTGACACCAGCCGGGCTACAAGCGCGCCATGGCCGACTTCCAGCTCGTCAGCGAATACGCCCCCCGCGGCGACCAACCGCGCGCCATCGAGCAGCTCACCGAGGGCGTGCAGCGCGGCGACCAACACCAGGTGCTGTTGGGCGTCACCGGCTCCGGCAAGACGTTCACCATCGCCAACGTCATCGCCAACGCGAAGCGGCCGGCGCTGATCATCGCGCACAACAAGACGCTCGCCGCGCAGCTCTACGGGGAGTTCAAGCAGCTCTTCCCCCACAACGCCGTCGAGTACTTCGTCAGCTACTACGACTACTACCAGCCCGAGGCGTACGTGCCGTCGTCAGACACGTACATCGAGAAGGACTCGTCGGTGAACGAGCAGATCGAGCGCATGCGCCACTCGGCGACGCACTCGCTGCACACCCGCGACGACGTGGTGATCATCGCCTCGGTCTCGTGCATCTACGGCCTCGGCACGGCGCGCGCGTACGTCGGCATGGCGGTGCGGCTGAGCAAGGACGACTCCATCGGCCGCGACACGGTGATGCGGCAGCTCGTCGACTGCCAGTACGAGCGCAACGACATGGACTTCCACCAGGGCACGTTCCGCGTGCGCGGTGACACGCTGGAGGTCTTCCCCATCTACGAAGAGGAGCGCGCGATCCGCATCGAGTTCTTCGGCGACACGGTGGAGAAGCTCTCCGAGTTCGACCCGCTGCGCGGGAAGACGCTGGGCGAGATCCCCAAGGTGACCATCTTCCCCGGGTCGCACTACGTCACCGAGCCCGACCAGCGGCACAAGGCGATCCAGACCATCCGCGCCGAGCTGCAGGAGCGCCTCGCCGAGTTCCGCAGCCAGAACAAGCTGGTCGAAGCGCAGCGGCTCGAGCAGCGCACGATGTTCGACCTGGAGATGATGGAGCAGCTCGGGTTCTGCAACGGCATCGAGAACTACTCGCGGCACCTCTCGGGGCGCGTGTCGGGCGAACCGCCGCCGTGCCTGCTCGACTACTTCCCGAAGAACTTCCTGGTCTTCATCGACGAGTCGCACCAGACCATCCCGCAGATCGGCGCGATGTACCGCGGCGATCGCGCGCGCAAGGAGACGCTGGTCGACTTCGGCTTCCGGCTCCCGAGCGCGGCCGACAACCGGCCGCTCAAGTTCACCGAGTGGGAGCAGTTCGAGAAGCAGTGCGTGTACGTGTCGGCCACGCCGGCGGCGTACGAGATCGACAAGGCGCGCGGCGTGCTGGTCGAGCAGGTGATCCGCCCCACCGGGCTCCTCGACCCGGAGGTGGAGATCCGCAAGGCGGGCAATCAGGTCGACGACCTGCTCGAGGAGATCCGCGTGCGCGCGAAGAAGGGCGAGCGCGTGCTGGTCACGGTGCTGACCAAGCGCATGGCCGAGGATCTCACCGAGTACTACGCGGAGGTCGGCGTGCGCGTGCGCTACCTCCACGCGGACATCGACGCCATCGAGCGCACGGCCATCATCCGCGACCTGCGCAAGGGCGTCTTCGACGTGCTGGTGGGCATCAACCTGCTGCGCGAGGGCCTCGACATCCCCGAGACGTCGCTGGTGGCCATCCTCGACGCCGACAAGGAGGGCTACCTCCGTTCACACGTCTCGCTCATCCAGACCATCGGGCGCGCGGCGCGCAACGTGAACGGCCGCGTCATCCTCTACGCCGACCACCTGACCGATTCGATGAAGCGCGCGCTCGACGAGACGGATCGCCGCCGCGAGATCCAGCGCGAGCACAACCTCAAGCACGGCATCACGCCGCAGCAGGTGAAGAAGGCCATCACCGACCTCTCGCAGTTCCTCTACGACGGCGACGCGATGGACCTGCCGCTCGCGGCGGACTCCGCGGGCGTGGTGCTCACCAAGGCGGAGATCGCCGAGCTCATCAAGAAGAGCGAGGCGCAGATGATGGCCCTCGCCGACGAGATGGAGTTCGAGAAGGCCGCCGTCGAACGCGATCGCCTCGTGCTCCTCCGCGATATGGACCTCGGCGTGAAGCCCGCGCTCAAGTCGCTGCTGGCCGAGGCGAAGGAAGAGAAGCCCCAGCGCAAGGCGCAGCCGCGGAAGTACCGCCGCAAGCGCTGATTACTGAAGCCGGCCGATGAGGAAGTCGACCGCCGACCCCGCGTCGGCGGTGTGCACGTTGTACGCGGGGATCTCCGCGGTCAGGTCGATGCCCGCGTCACGCGCGGAGCCCAGCACCGCCATGCCGTGCAACGGGTGGTGCAGGAAGTTCTGCAGCGGGTCGACGTCGGGGTTGGTGTTCTCGAGGTACGTCGGCGGGTCATCGGCGCTCATCAGGCCAAGCATGTCGACGTCGGCGCGGTACGCGACGTAATGCGGCTGCGCGAGCGTCTCGAGGATCGCCCCCGCGTCGGCCGCCAGCGCCGAGTCCAACCCGTAGAAGCGCACCATCGCGTCGCGGAGGTCCTGCACCTCGAGCAGCACCTCGTTCGTGTACTGCGGGTACTCGCTCGCGTAGACGTCGGCCGACCACCGCACCACGTCGTAGGTCGCCTGCGTGGAGTTCGCCGCCACCGCCTGGAGCCGCGTCGACTGCCGCTCCAGCAGCGTGCCCGCGTCGGGGTTCGCCATGTCGGGGTGGTACGCGAGCCAGAGGCTGGTGCCCGCGCCCGCTGAGCCGCCGTACGCGCCGAGCCGCGCGCCATCGACGTGGAAGAGCGACGCCCAGCGGCGGATGAACTGCACCGCGGTGCGGTTGTCGGTGAGCGGCTTGATGACGCCCTCGTCTTCCGTGCCGTCGGTGCGCAGCAGCCGGTAGTCGACCGCGAAGAACGCCAGCCCCGCCGTCAGCGCCGGCACCACGCCGCCGTAGCCCGACGTTCTGCTGCCGCCGGTGAACCCGCCTCCGTGGAAGAAGACGATGGCCGCCGTCGGCGCGCTCGCGTCGGGGAGGAACACGTCCATCACCTGCTGCGGGTCGCTGCCGTACGACACCAGCGCGTACTTCGAGCCCGCGGGCAGGTTCGCCACCGGCGAGGTCGTGAACACCACCGAGGGAGGCGTCTCGCCGGCGTCGACCGCGCTGCCGCCGCCCATCGACCCGTCACCACCACCCGCCGCGCCGCCTCCACTCGACGCTGCCCCACCTCCCGCTGACCCGCTGCCTCCACCCGCCGCCGGGCCTCCGCCGCCTCCGCACCCGAGAAGAGAAGTCAGCACCAGCAGAACGAGCGAGCCCTGGAGTTTGCGCATACGCGCTGAACCCGCCGCTTCGGGGGAAGTTGCGGGGCCAACGCGATGGGTCGGCCGGGTTTCACTTCTGCAAGGGCGTTCGCGAATGACCCAGGGAAAGGCCAGTCATCACCCATGTTTGGGTGTCGGCACGAAAGCTGAACAGTGCCACACCCATGTTGAACGTCAGTGAAGCAGCCGCGGCGGTCGTCGTGGAGTCGTCTCCCCTCTGGGTCGTGGCGGACATGTTGAACGCCGGGCAATTCGACGTGGTGCTCGTGTTGAAGGAAGACCAGCAGGTGATGGGGTTGGTGCGCCGTGACGCCGTGCTGCGCCTGGCGCCGCGGCTCCCGGAGGCGCCGGTGCGCATGCTGCCGTTGCAGCGGGTCGTCGAGGTGCCCCACGACGCGACGATGGAGCACGCGCGCGGCGTGCTGGAAGACACCTCGGTCGACGCGCTGCTCATCGAGAAGTCGGTGCTCGAAGGCTGGCGCGTGGTGCTGCGCGACGCGGTGCTGACGGCCGCTGCGTAACCGGCGCGGCGTGGCAGACTGCGGGTCGCGGTGCTGACCCTCGCCCTCCTCCTCTCTCTTTCGCAGACCGGCCTCACCGAAGCGTCGCGCCTGGGCGCGGAGTACTTCGTGCAGCGCGGCGGCGTCACCTGGACCTACGAGCTGCCGAAGGGCAGGGGCCGCGTCGCGGTCTCGTCGTTCACCGACTGGCGCGCGCACGTCTCCATCTCGCTGGGCAGGTCGAGCGGCAGCGCCGTGTGGCGCGTGAAAGACGGCGTGTGGCTCGAGAAGAGCGCGCTGCGCGGCGGCGGTGAGGCCGTGGTGCTCCCCGCGACCCTCACCCGCGGCACCCGCTGGGTGACGACGGCGTCGATCGAGCACGGCGGCAGCAAACAGGCGGCCTTCGAGGTCATCGCGCTCGAAGCGCAGGTCGCGTTGCCGAACGGGCAGACGCTCGACAACTGCCTCGCGGTGCTGGAGACGCCCGTCGACGGCGGCGACGCGCTGACGCACTACTACGTGCAGAACGTCGGCAAGGTCGCCGTGCAGGGCCCCGACGGGTGGCTGTACCGGCTCGTCGAGTTCCGCGGCGGCGGCCACCACGCCGACTGATCTCGCGCCGGGGGGTAGACATCAAACCTACATGATGCTACCCGCACCCACCATGCGCAACTTTCTGCTGGTGGGGGCAGTTTTCTTCGCGGCTTGCGGTGTGACCGAGGCCGAAGTCGGCGGCTTTGACGAGACGGCGGCGGCCGACGGCGAGCTGGGCACGTCGACGCGCAGCTACGTGGTGTACCGGCATGACCCGCGCAAGTGCGCGGCGCCGGCGTGCGGGGGCTACTTCATCCACGACATCAACCGGGCCACGGTGAAGGAGGAGTACGTCACCGGCTTCGAGTTCACGAACCTCCTCGAGGAGCACCAGGGTGACGCCACGGGCGCGCCCGACTTCGGCGCGGTGCTGTACGGCAAGCTGGGCCCGAAGGACGCGCAGGGCTACCGCAAGTTCATCGTCACCACCGCGTGGCGCGGCATGCCGGGCGCGACGTGGAGCGAGTCGGACACGTTCTTCAGCGTCACGGGCCTCAACATCCAGTGCATCACCGCGCCCTGCCCCTCGCTGCAGGCCACGAAGCTGCACAGCACCACCAGGACGAACGTGAACGACCTCGACATCGAGCTGGCGCTCAAGCCGCGCGTCGATGGCAACTGGCTCACCAACCGCGTCGTCAACGGCGGCGCGCTGGTGGTGGGCATCATCGCCGACGGCGCGAAGGTGGGCGCCGGCACCGAGAAGGTGCTGCTGGGCAGCCAGGTGTTCGTGAAGCTCCCCGACCAGACGAAGTCGTGCCCGCGCATCTCGGCGCCGTTCTGCGCGTCGAACAAGGTGCCGGTGTGGACGCGTGACGCCGACCGCTGCCAGGTCTCGGCCGGGTGCGCGAGCGCCGGCGCGTGCGCGCAGTACGTGCCCACCTGCGACGAGTTCTACGACCTCGTGTCGTGGACGGGCGGTCAGTTCGCCTGCACGCAGTACGCGTGCGAGCCCAGCTGGTTGCACGACTGAAGTCAGACCCACTACCGTCACCCACCTCTCTTCCCCGGGGGAAACACATGCCTGTCCGTCTCGAGTCGTCGTCGGCCAACCTGCGCCCGCTGCCTCAAACCGGTGGTTCCGTCACCGTGCAGTCGGGTGACACCCTCTCGAAGCTGGCGCAGCGCGCGGGCGTGAGCGTCGACGCGCTGGTCGCGGCCAACACCGCCAGGTACCCGTCGCTGGCGACCAACCGCAACGCCATCCAGGTCGGGTGGTCGCTGCAGGTGCCGGGCGGCACGACGCCTCCGCCGCCCACGCAGAGCACCACCGCGGGCTGGCAGAACACCGGGCGCACCACGGCCACGCAGGCCACGGGCACCACCACGCGCCCCAACGACCTCGGCGCGAAGATGGCGGCGGGCGGCGCGCAGTCGATCGCGATGCGCACGCAGAAGCACCTCGACGCCATCGAGAAGACCGGCGTCGGCACGTATTACGGCGACCACTCGTCGTGGAAGACGATGAGCCCCGAAGAGAAGACGCAGTGGATCGCGGAGAACACCAAGCCGGGCGTCACTCCGCCCTCGGCCTCCAGCATCAAGGAGGCCAGCTGCATCGGCTGGGCGATGGAGAACGTCGGCGCGGCCTACGCGGCGGCCGGCAAGTCGGAGCGCTGGGCGCAGATCATGAAGACGGTGGTGGCCAACGGCAGCAAGGGCACCGACCTCGCAAAAGAGCTCAAGAAGGACGGCTGGCAGTCGATCTACTGGAACCCCGACGCCAAGAACCCCAACGACGGCAACCCGGAGCACTCGTTCTCCGCGGTGCAGGTCGCCAAGGGCAAGGGCTACTACGGCATCGCGGTCGACGCGCAGGTCATCAACTACCGCCCCACCGACCCCGACAAGACGAAGCAGGACCTCTCGGGCATCGAGAAGCTCAAGGAGGTGCCCTTCTTCTTCGGCCTCGCCAAGGGCGGCGTGCACACCTTCGTCGGCCGCTCCGGCGAGGTGAACGAGTTCCACTGGGCGGAGATGCCCAACTCCGAGCACGCCATTCAGCAGACGCCGCTGAAGGACTGGGGCTGGAACTCCGGCCTCATCATGGTGCCGCCCGGCACGTGGCCGAAGAGCTGAACCCCGCGAGGGGGCCGAAAATCTTTTGAAAATGTGATGTCGATCTCCGGCGACGCCGTTCGTCGTCTGGGTGCAACCTCACACCTCAAAGGAGCCCCCTCATGAAGTTCCTCACGTTCATCAAACACGCCGAGTTGAAGAATGAAACGCCTCCCGCCTCGCTGATGGAGGCGATGGGCGCCTTCATCGAGAAGACGATGAAGGAAGGCCACCTCGTCGACACCGGCGGCCTGTTGCCCACCGCGAAGGCGAAGAAGTTCCGCGTCGCGAAGGGCAAGCTGACCATCACCGATGGCCCGTTCTCCGAAGCGAAGGAGGTCGTCGGCGGCTGGGCGATGCTGCAGGGCACGCCCGATGAGGCGCTGCGCGTCGCGAAGGAGTTCGTCGACCTGCACCTCGTTCACTGGCCGGAGTTCGAGTTCGAGTGCGAGTTCCGCCCGGTGGCGGGGCCCGACGACATGCCCGGCGCGCAGTGACCCCACCGACAACACCAGGAGAAACATCATGAAAGTCATGGTCATCGTGAAGGCGACGAAGAACTCCGAAGCGGGCGTCATGCCCTCCGAGAAGCTCATCGCGGAGATGGGCCGCTTCAACGAAGAGCTGGTGAAGGCCGGCGTGATGCTCGGCGGCGACGGGTTGACGCCCAGCGCGCGGGGCAAGCGGGTGAACTTCAGCGGCGGCAAGCGCACCGTCATCGACGGGCCGTTCGCGGAGACCCGGGAGCTCGTCTCGGGCTTCTGGATCTGGCAGGTCCGCTCGATGGACGAGGCGCTGGAGTGGGCGCGCCGCTGCCCCGACCCGATGCCCGGCGAGGAGTCGACGCTGGAGCTCCGCCCGTTCTTCGAGCCCGAAGACTTCGGTGAAGCGTTCACCCCGGAGCTGCAGGCGCGCGAGGCGAAGCTCCGCGAGCGCATCGGGCAGAAGTGAGCGCGGTGACGCGCGAGGCGGTCGAGGCGGTGTGGCGGCTCGAAGCGCCGCGGCTCCTCGGCGGCCTCGTGCGGCTCACCCGCGACGTCGACCGCGCCGAAGACCTCGCGCAAGAGGCGCTGCTCGCCGCGTTGGAGACCTGGCCGGCGAGCGGCATCCCCCAGAACCCGGGCGCGTGGTTGATGACCACGGCGAAGCACCGCGCGTTCGATGAAGGCCGCCGGCGCACGCTGACCGACGCGAAGCACGCGGAGCTCGCGGAGAACGCACCGCGCTCGCTCGAGCTCGATGACGAGGCGCTCGACAGCCCCGGCGACGACGTGCTGCGGCTGATGCTCATCGCGTGTCACCCGGTCATCTCGCGCGAGTCGCGCGTGGCGCTGACGCTGCGGCTGGTGGCCGGGCTCTCCACCGCGGAGATCGCCCGCGCCTTCCTCAGCACCGAGGCCACGATGGCGCAGCGGTTGGTGCGCGCGAAGCGGACCCTCAGCGAGGCGAAGGTGCCCTTCGAGGTGCCCGAGGGCGAGGCGCTGCACGCGCGCCTCTCACCGGTGTTGGAGGTCATCTACCTGGTGTTCAACGAGGGCTACGCGGCGACGGCGGGCGATGACCTGCTGCGGCCGGAGCTGAGTGACGAGGCGCTGCGGCTGGGGCGCGTGCTGGCGGGCCTCGTGCCGCACGAAGCGGAGGTGCACGGGCTCGTCGCGCTGATGGAGCTGCAGTCGTCGCGCTTCGCGGCGCGCGTGGACGCCGCCGGAGAAGCGGTGCTGCTGATGGAGCAGGATCGTTCTCGCTGGAACCGGCTGGCCATCACGCGGGGGTTGGAGGCGCTGCAGCGCGCGGAGGCGAGGACGCAGCCGTTGGGCCCGTACGCCCTCCAGGCGGCGATCGCGGCGTGCCACGCGCGCGCGGCGGTCGCGGCCGACACCGACTGGCCGCGCATCGTCGCGCTCTACGACGCGCTGGTGGAGGTGACGCAGTCGCCGGTGGTGGAGCTGAACCGCACGGTCGCGGTGGCGATGGCGTTCGGCGCCGGGCAGGCGCTGCCGCTGCTCGACGAGCTGGACGAGGTGCTGCGCGACTACCACCTGCTCCACGCGGTGCGCGGAGATCTGCTGGAGAAGCTGGGGCGGCACGCGGACGCGCGCGAGGCCTTCCTCCGGGCGGCGCAGCGCACCTCGAACGAACGTGAGCGCGCGTTGCTGCACCGGCGCGCGGCCGGCTCACTCGCTTCCTGAGTCCTGCTCCTCCGCGGCACCGGCGCACCAGTCGAGCATCGGGCGCGGCTCGCAGTGCGGGTCGACCGCGACATTCAACGCCGTGAGGCGCTCGAGCAGCGCGTTCGTCTCGTCGGCGGGGATCTTCGAGGGCCCGGTGATGCGCCCGCAGAAGAACGTGCGGCAGCCGAAGGGGCGCGCTTCGTAGACGCTGCAGCGCTTTCCGCTCGCGTCGAGGAATGGGCACGCGCCGTCTTCGCGCGGCGGAGGCATCGGCCGGCGCGCGCGCTTCAGGTGCTCCATCAACAGCCGCCACTCGCTGGGCCACAGGTACGGCTGGCGCTTGGTCACCGAGAGCTGACAGCACTCGCCTGACGCCGGGCACGCATGGCGGCTCCAGGCGTCGGCGGCCTTGCGCAGCACCGCGCGCGTCTCGGTCACCGCGCGCCGCCACTCGAGCTCGTCTTCCGCTAGCGTCACGCGCCTTCCCTACCAAAGGAGCGCGTTCGAATGTTGTCGGCCCCGCCTGGAGCGCAGTGCGCGATTCACCCCGCCAACCCCGCCAACGGCGTGTGTGAGCGCTGCGGCAACTTCATGTGCGCGGACTGCACGCCGAACGGCGAGCCGCGCTGCCCGACCTGCCGCGCGAAGGACGCGACGCCCGAGTTCCCCTTCGACGCGAACTCGACGTTCTCCGAGCTGTTCAACCACGTCGTCGAGCAGTTCAAGCGCGACCCGTCGATGCCGATCATCGGCACCATCATCTACTTCGGCATGGTGATGGTCGGCAGCGTGGTGTCGAACATCTTCACGCAGGCGATCACCGCCATCGCCGGCGCGAACCTGAACGACGCCGACGCCATCAGGGCCGACCCGATGGTGCTCGTGCGCGCGGTGTTGATCTCCTACGTGGTGTCGATCGTCATCCAGACGTTGACGCAGGCGGTGGCGCTCAGCGCGTTCTACCGGTTGATGTTCGACCTCGTGAACGGCCGCAAAGGTGACCTCGGGAGGATGTTCGGCCACCTCAAGGCGCTGCCGAAGTACCTCGCGCTGCAGGTCACGGTCTTCATGCTGAACTTCATCGGGCCGATGGCGGTGTTCGGTGGCGCGGTGTTCGCGGTGCTCAAGGTGATCGGCTTCGACTGGTCGAACCCCTCGCACACGCGCCCGGAGGACGTGCTCGCGCCGGTGCCGATGGCGATCGTCTTCGGGGCGCTCATGGTGATCCTCGTCTTCACCATCGTCATGCTGCCGGTGAGCATCTTCGCGATGCCGGAGCTGGTGGTGGGCGACTGCACGCCGACCGAGGCCATCGCGCGGGCCTTCCAGCTCGGCTCCGGGCAGCGGCTGCGCCTCTTGGGCTACGGCGTGGTGCTCGCCATCATGCAGTTCCTCGGCTTCGCGGCGTGCTGCGTGGGCCTGCTGGTCACCATCCCCGTGATGTACATGGTGTGGGCCGCGCTCTTCCTCGCGCTGCGCAAGAGCTCCAGCCTGCCGCCGCCTGACTACACCTGAGCGCGGCGCGCCAACGCCAACACGTCATCGACTGACCAGAGCTCCGCGGGGTGACGGCCGTACTGCGCGGCCTGCACCTTGCCGCTTGCGTCGATGAGGAAGTCGGCGGGGAGCCCGCTCATGCCGCCGGAGCCGGCCATCGGGTTCGAC
>CAMLFP010000042.1 GCA_946479335.1 uncultured Archangium sp. | reverse complement strand
CGAGGAGCTCCAGCTCGACGTCGGCGTCGATGGCTGCGCCGTCGCGCAACGTCTTGACGATCAGCGTGCGCGGGGCCTCGAGCCAGAGCGTGAGATCTTGCGGCAGCGACTGCCCCCGCGGGAGCGCGCCCGGCGCCTCCGCGTACACCCACACCAGCGGGTCGGCGGTGCGCACCCGCACGCGGCCCTCGCCGTCGGCCGCCAGCCGCCGCTGCACGCCCAGCACCGGCTCGAACACGGTGAGCCACCCATCGCTGCGCGGCTGCTCCGCGTCGCCCACCAGCGTCACCACGAACTCGGGGATCGGCCGCAGCACGATGCGCAGCTCGGCGTCGTCCGCGTCACGCAGGGCGCCCTCCCGCGCGTCGTCGCCCGCCCACACCACCGCGCCCGGAGGCACCTGCTCGAAGACGAACGTGCCGTCGGAGTTCACCGGTTGCTCGCTGATGATCGGCGGCGCCGTCAGCGCCCCACTCCGCATCGCCTCCGCGAGGTGCTGCGCGGTCGTGGGGAACCGGCAGCTCCGCGCCCGCTCGCCGCACTCAGCGCAGGTCGCGCTCTCGACGGCGAAGGCGTGCGCGTAGAGCCGCACGGTGGCGGTGGAGATCGGCGCGCCGAGCTCATCGACCACCCGCCCGGCGACGCGGCGGCGCGCGGCGTCACCCGATGACGGCTCCATCGGTGGTGCACCGAACCCGGCAGGCCAGCGCGCCTCCTCGCGTGGCGGCGGGAGCGATGGCGCGCGGAGCCACCACGCCAGCGCCGCGGCGATCACCAGCACCGCGATGCCCGACAGCCAGACGCGCACGCAGCGCCTCCTAGAACAGCGACACTTCACCCTGCGCGGGCACGTCGATGGGCACCACCTTCGGCCCGTTCGGCATGGTCGCGTGGAAGCTGGCCCACACCAGCGTGTAGCGACCCGGCGTCAGGCCGCCGAGCGTCACGTGCTCCACCAGCGGTTGGTAGAGGAGCTGCGCCCACTGCGCGTGGAGCAGCTCCATCGGCGGGTTGGCGACGGCGGGGAGATCTCCGCGCACCAACCACAGCGCGTAGCCGGGCTCAGGCGGCACCAGCACGTTGAGCGTCGCAAGCCCGGGCACGGGGCCGAAGTCGAGCCGCTGCTCCGTGCCACCGATCGCCGCGATCAGCGCCGGCGGGTCTTCACTCACCGTCGGCGGCAGCGTCAGCATGAAGCGGTAGACGCCGGGAGAGACCTCGAGCGAGTACGTGCCGTCACCGTTGGTCACCACGCTGACCGTCTCTCCGCGATCGGTGTTGATGCCGGCGATCTCCAGCCCCGCGGCGGGCTGGCCGTTGGGGAGGTACGCGACGCCCGACACCTTCACGCCCGGCTTGAGCACCAGCTCCAGCGACTCCATCGCGTCGCCGTTCACGGTGCGTGTGGCGCCGCGGCGGCCCTTCTTCGCGACCACTACGAACTCGCGCGTGTATGGCGGTTTCCCCAGCGAGAACTTCCCGTCGGCGCCGGTCAGCACCGATTGCTCGCAGGTGTCACAGGTCACCACCGCGTCGGAGATCGCCGCGCCCTTCTCGTCTTTCACCACGCCGGTGATCTGCGGCGCGCGATCGAGATCGAAGTCGCCGAGGTCAGGCGTGTTCGGGCGATCGGCCATCATCGGCTCGAACCCGGGCGCCTCGATGGCCACGGCGACGCGATCGGCGGTGACCGGGAGCGGCAGCTCGAAGGTGCCATCGGCGCTGGTCACCTCGTGATCATCGACGCGGAAGCTCTTGAGCGGCGCGCCCGCCCCCAGCACGCGCCCGCGGAAGACCGGGTGCCGCTTCACGATGATCTTCACCGGCTCCTTGTCGGCCCACGCGATGGTGCGCTCGAGCTGCTCGACCTGCTTCGAGGTGACGCGCAGCGAGTACGCGGTGCCCGGGCGCAGCGGGGAGATCGCGAACTTCCCGTCGGCGTCGGTGGTGCACGGGTCCGCGCCGCGCGGCGCGACCGACACCGAGACGCCCTCCACCGGAGCGCCCTGGGTGTCGACCACCTGGCCCTCGAGCGTCCCACCGCGCTTGAGCTCCGCCGAGAGCGCGAGTTGATCGCCATCGTGCAGCTCGACCTGCTGGCGCTCCGACGGGAGGAAGTCGGGGTGCATCGCGACCAGCGTGTACGAATCGGGCGGCAGCCCGCGCATCAACACCACGCCATCGGCGCCGGAGACCCGGTCGCTGCGGAAGTTGCCGGCCGAGTGGTACAGGGTGACCGACGCGCCCTCGACGCGACGCCCGTCGGCGGTGACGGTGATCTTCGCGCCCGCGCGCGGCTCCAGTTGCAGCGTGACGCCCTCCTTCGGCGCCTGCACCTTCACGTCGCCACCGCCCCAGTCGCTGTGGTGCGCGTGCAGCTCGTACAACCCCGGCGAGGGCACCGGCGCGGTGAAGCGGCCCTCCGCGTCTGACACCACCGAGTCTCCCGTCGGGCTGATGAGGATGGCGACGCCGTTCGCCGCGCGCCCGTACTCGTCGATCACCTGCCCGGAGATCAGCGTGCCGCGCGACAGCGTCACCTCGATGGGCGTCTCGCCGGGCACGATCTTCACCGGCACGAACTGCGGCGCGTAGCCCGTCGCGGAGACGAAGAGCTGGTACTCGCCCACCGCCAGCGGGCCCAGCACCACCAGCTCGCCGGTGCCGGCCTGCTTCTTCGTGATCAGCTCCTGCGCGCGCGTGCGCAGCTCGAGCTGCGGCTTCTCGACCGGTTGATCGGCCTCGTCCAGCACCGTCACCGCGATGGTGCCGCCGCGCTCCAGCGTCAGCGTCACCTGGGTGAGGTCCTTCGACAGCGCGATGGTCGTCGGCACCGAGGCGAGCTCTCTCGCGCTCGCCACCAGCGTCAGCTCGCCCGGGTACAGCGCGTTCACGCTGAGCAGCCCGTTCTTCGCCACCAACTGCCGCGTGAGGTGATCGCCGGAGATCGCCACCACCGCCTCCACCGGCTTGCCCTCGAACACCGTGCGCACCTCGAGCGTGCGCGCCTTCTTGAGCATCAGCGTCACCGGCTCGCCGCCCGCCTCCACGTCCCGCGCCAGCGCCGGGAGCTTTCCATTCGCCACCGCCGACACCGCGAACGGGCCCTCGCCGAGCTCCGAGAACGAGAAGTGCCCCTCGGCGTCGCTCAGCGTCTCCAGCACGCGCGGCAGACGGCGAGAGGTCACTCGAATGGTCGCCGACGGCACCGGCTGCCCCGCCTCGTCGCGCACCAGCCCGTGCAGCGATCTCACCGCCGGGAGGATCAGCTCCACCGGATCTCCCGGCGCGGCGCGCTCCTTCACGCCATCACCGAAGCCCGGCGCGCGACCCCACACCGTGAAGCTGGTGCCCGCCAGCTGCTCGAAGCGGAACTTGCCGTCGGCGTCGCTGGTGGTGCTCAGCGCGGCCTGCTGCTCGCCGCTCTTCTTCTCCAACAGCCCGGCGATGGTGCGCGCGCTCTCATCGGCGTGGCACGACAGGAGCAACTCGTTGCACACGCCGCAGCGCAGGCCGCTCAGGCTCGACTGCGCCGACGCTGAGAGGAACACCTGCGCACCGGCGACCGGCGTGCCCCCCGGGTCGCGCACCACGCCGGTCAGCGTCAGCCCCTGCGTCCCCGTCGCGCGCACATCGACCGCTGCGAACTGCGGCGCGGGCTCCTCGGGCGTGACGACGGGCGGCTCACCCCGAGGCCACAGCACGAACGCGGCCACGCCGACGAGGGCGAGAGCAGCGATGGCGGCGGCGCGTTTCATGGGGGCGAGAGCGAAACCTAGCGCTGAAAGGACACCGGCGTGCGCACGGCTGTTCCTGCCCTTTCAGAAGTCGTAGCGCAGCGCCGCCATCAACCCGAGCAGTGTGCCGGAGTACGTGTAGCTGGGCGTCTCGTCGGTCGGCTGCTTGTTGGCCTCGCGCTTCAAGATGAACTGCGACTGGCCGGTGAGCTCCACGAAGATCGGCCGCGACAGCACGCCCGTCGGGTCGGGGAAGTTGACGCTCACCCCCAGCGCCGCGCCGATGGTGGTGTTGTCCATCAGGTTGGTGCCCTCGGTGTCTTGCCGCGGCACCGGCGTGGGGCGAATCGAGCCGCCCGCCCGCACCGCGAAGCGCTCGTGCACCCTCGCCTCGAGGCCCAGCCGCCCGCCGAAGGTGTCGGAGAAGCCCGCCGGCTGCTTCGCGGAGCTGACGTCGAGCGCGCTCCCGAGGCCCAGGCCCTCCAGCGTCGGCCCGGAGAGATCGATGGCCACGTTCATGTACGGCGACGGCGCGCGGCTCCACGCCTGGTAGATGCCGTCGAGCGACACCGTGAACTCCGGCGTGATGTCGAACGACGCGCCGAACTGCAGCGTGTGCGGCTGGTACTGCGAGGTGCCGGAGATCACGAACCCGAGGATGCCGATGCCCTCGAGGTCCACGTTCGCGGGGATGCGGTAGTTCACCTGCATCTCGTAGCGGTACGTGAGGCCCAGTCGCAGCCGCTGAATCGGCGTGCTGTGCAGCGAGAAGATCGGCGCCACGCGCGTGCCGAGGTACGCGTTGATGTCGGAGTGGGTGATCTGCTTGCTGAAGAGATCGACGCCCACGTTGGCGCTGTCACCGACGAGGTCCGCCAGCAGCGAGATGCCCGCGCCGAACTTGAGCCAGTCGAAGATGCGGATGCCCAGCGCGAAGTTCATCTGCAGCCGCTCCGCGCCCGACTGGTACTGGTACCAGTACGGCTCCTCGCGCGAGGGCGCCTGCAACCGCAGCATCACCTTGCCCGGCAGGTAGAAGCCCATGCCGAAGGCGACGTGATCCTTCACCTTGCCCGGCAGCGGCAGCACCATGCCCAGCGCGAACGCCGCGTTCGACGGGCCCTTGCAGTAGTCGCACTTCACCGGGCGCTGCGGGTCCTTCGACTGAACGTCGGTCAGCATCCCCGTGTATTGGAACTGGAAGCCGGTGCTGACGTCCTTGAAGCCCCCCATCGCCGCCGGGTTGTAGAAGACGGCGGTGAAGTCATTCACCTCGGCGGTCATCGCGCCGCCCATGCCCGCCGCGCGCGCGCCGTAGCCGTAGAGATCGAAGTCGGCGCGCGCAGCAGTCGCGGCGAGCGCCAGCAGACACGTGACGACTCGCTTCACGAGACGCTCCCTGAAAAAGAGTTACTCCTCGGCGAACGGTTGAATGGCCTGCGCCGCCGCGAGCTCCTGCCGCGCCTCCGACAACTCGGAGTTCGTCTCGCGGAGCCGATCGGACAGCACCTGCACGAAGCTCCACAGCAGCTTCACCGCGAGGATCGACTCGCGCTTCATCAGGCCCATCAGATCGCCGCGGCTGATCACCATCGTGCGCGTGGGCTCCACCGCGCGCACCGTCGCCGAACGCGGCGCGTTGTCGATGAGGCCCATCTCACCGAAGTGACCGCCCGCGCGCAGCTCCGCGATCTCCACGCCGGCCTTCTCCACCGAGACGCGCCCGCGGATCACCACGAACAGCTCCTCGCCCGGCTGGCCCTCGGTGACGATCTCCCGGCCCGCGGGGAAGGTGCGCGTGGTGGCGGTCGACAGCACCGCCGTCTGCTCTTTGTAGGTGAGGTGCCGGAAGAGCGGGATCTTCTTGAGCGCCTCCATCCGGCTCTGGGCTTCGGCGACCTCTTCAGTCGCGGCCGCGGGGTCGCTCCCGGAGCACCCCACCACCACGGTGGTGATGTTGTCCTTCCCGCCGCGCTCGTTGGCGAGGTTGACGAACTTCTCCGGCAGCTGCTCCAGCGGCGCCGACGACACCACCGTCGCCACCTCGTCGTCGCTCAGGTAGCCGTGCAGGCCGTCGGAGCAGAGGATGAACGTGTCGCCCGGCACCGCGTCGACCAGCAGCGTGTCGACCTGCACCGACTCCTGGATGCCGACCGCGCGGGTGATGACGTTGCGGTACTGGCTGGTGGCGGCCTGCTCCTTGGTGATGGTGCCCGCCTTCAGCTGCGCGGAGATCAACGTGTGATCTTCGGTGAGCCGGTGGCACTGCCCGTCGCGCACCAGGTACACGCGCGAGTCACCCACGTGCCCGATGATGCCCTTGGAGCCGCCCAGCGCGAGGCACACGAAGGTGGTGCCCATGCCGCGCTTCGACGCGTCGGCCACGGCCTGCTTGTAGATGTCGGCGCACGCCCGCTGCACCGCGACCTCGACCACGCTGGCCGCGGCGGCCCGGTTGGCCTGCGAAGGGTCCTTCTCGAGCTCCTTGAAGATGGCGCGGTTGGCGGCGACGTGCTGCTTCACCACTTCCACCGCGCGGGCCGAGGCGACCTCACCGGCCGCGTGCCCACCCATGCCGTCGGCCACGATGTACAGGCCGAGGCCCGCGTCGACGAGCATCGCGTCTTCGTTGTGCTGCCGTTTGCGGCCTACGTCTGTCTTGCCGTGCGCTTCAGTGGTCAGCACCAGGAGTTTCCAAGGGAGAAAGTTTCAAAACACTGTACGCAGCGGGTGTCAGCGCGGCAACGATTCATTCCGTCGCGCGTCGCTGCAGCAACTCGAAGAAGCCTTGCGCGGTGTAGAAGGTCAGCGGCAACGCGCCGATGCGCAGCGAGGTGCCGTTCGTCAGCGTGAACGTGGCCTTGGCCGCGAGCTTCTTGCCGTTCACCAGGGTGCCGTTGCGCGAGCCCGCGTCGACCACCACCCACTCGCCGGCGCGATCTTCGAACCATGCGTGGAAGCGAGAGACCGAGCTGTCATCGAGCACGATGTCGTTGTTGGAGGTGCGCCCCACGGTGACGCGGTGCTTGAAGGCGTTGTCAGCCGACTTCTCGATCACCGCGGCCATCGGCTCGCCGCCGCCGATCGCCGGCACGGAGAGCCCCGACTGCGTGCGCAGCGCGTGATCTTCGTCGTCGTCTTCGTCCATCGTGTCGTCGGCGGGCGGCTCGTAGAGCAGCACCGGGCGGCCTCCGAGCCGCGCGCGCACCTTCGAGGGATCGTCGGTGAACCGGTTGAACCACAGCAACAACGTCTCGACGGCCATTCTGTTTCTACGATGACTGATTCACCGGGGCTTCGCCATCGTCTTGCGCTTCCCGGCACGCGCGCATCAACGCCGGGCGCAGCTCCTCGATGAAGGGCAACTGGGTGACGACCCGTAAATAGAACGGCGCCTGCCGCGAGAAGTAGACGGCGCGCGCGAGGTCGTCGACCACCTGCGCGTTGAAGCCCAGCAGCGAGCTCGCCCGCGCGCGCAGGAGGTACAGCGCCGGGTGCTCGCCGAAGCGCCGCAGCGCGCGGTTGATGCGCAGCTTCGCGCCGAAGCTCTGCAGCTCGAGGTTGAAGAGGTTGATGTCGTGCTCAAGCACCAGCCACTCACGGAGGTAGAAGCCCGCCACGTCGTCGGCCGGTTCACGCGCCAACACGTCGCGGACCTGCTCGGGCGTCGCGCGCAGCGAGGCCAGCAGCGTCAGCCACTCGGTGTGGGGGCCGAAGTCGAGCTGCTCGAAGCGATGCGGAGGCACCGCCACGCCCGCGCGCAGCGCCTTCAGCAACGCGCGCTGCTCGTCATTCGACGCAGTGACGTCCTTGAGCAGCGTGTCCCAGTCGAGCCAGCGCAGCGTCTCGTAACCGCCCGCCTGCCGGCGCCGGTGCGCGACGATGCCGCGGTGGATGCCCACCACGCCCGCGGAGTACGCGAGCACCACCGCGCCGGCCACCGACATCGCCACCTCAGTGCACCGTCTCGGGGGGCGGCACGTCTCCGTCTTCGTCTTCTTCCGCGTCGCGCTGGGCGATGCGGTACTCGCCGCCGAGCCACTTGCCGAGATCGACCGCGCGACAGCGATCGCTGCAGAACGGGAAGTACGGGTTCTCGGGCCGCGTGCGGACCTCGTGCTTGCACGAGGGGCATTCGAGTCGGGAAGGCATGCGCCGCGAATTACCACGTACACTCGCGCCCGTGCGCGCCGCCCTCCTTGCTCTCCTCGTTCTGTCAGCCTGCCGCGACGTGGGCACGCGCTACACCGGTCAACCGCAGCACACGCCGGAGTGCGGCGACGGTGTCCTCGACGACGGCGAAGACTGCGACGGCTCGGCGATGGGCGACGCGACCTGCGTGACGCTGGGCTTCGAGTCGGGCGAGGTCACCTGCACCGCGCAGTGCACGTACAGCACCGCGCTCTGCGTTCGCCGCTGCGGCAACGGCGTGCTCGATCTCGACGAGGCGTGCGACGGCGCGCTGGGCGTGCCGGCCTGCACCACCTGGGGCTTCAATGAGTGCACCGACACGTGCGCCGTCAGCACCGCGCCGTGCCTCGCCACGCAGCCCTTCTCCACCGCGCCGGAGACCTCGATGGCCTACGGCGGCCCGGCGATTCTCGGCGACCTGTACCCGGCCGGCCCAGGTGATCTGATCATCGGCGTCGCCTCCCGCGACCGCGTGGAGCTCATCGCCTGGTCGAGCACCAACGGCTTCGTCGCGTCCACCAGCCGCAAGATCTCGCCGCTCGATCGCACGCCGCGGCTCCCCGAGATCCTCGACGCGAACGCCGACGGCATCACCGATCTCGCCACCATCAACGCCGACGGCGCGTTCGATCTGCTGCTCGGGAGCGCCACCAGCTACACGCTGCAGCCGCTCGATGCGGGCTGCGTCGGCGCGACGTTCATCCCGTCGAATGGCGCGATCAGCTCCCACGCCATCGCCGTGGGCTGCGAGACGCTTTATTCCCTCTCGGCAGGCGGGGTGACGGCCACCTCCACGCCGGCGCTCGCCGCCGCAGGCCCCGGCCCGATCTGGGCCGACGCGACGTCGCTCCACTTCGCCGACGGCGGCACCTTCGCGTTGCCCTCCGCCGTCACCGCGCTCAACGGCGGCGATCTCGACGGCGATGGAGACGAAGACGTCGCCGCCCTCACCGCCAACGGCGTCGAGTTCCTGGAGAACACCGGCACCGGCTTCGCGTCGCACACCACCTTCACCGGTACGGCGCCGGGCGAGCTGCGCGTCATCGACGTCGACGGAGACGGCGCCCTCGACGTGCTGTGGGTCGACGGCGAAGACCTCGTCGTGCGGCGCAACAACGGCGGCTGGAGCTTCGCCGAGAAGCGCACCCCGATGGGCACCGGCACCCGGCGCTCGCTGGCGGTGGGCGACGCCGACGGAGACGGCGACCTCGACGTGGCCGTCACCTTCACCGCCGGAGGCGAGGCGACGGTCACGCGGGTCTTCTTGAACCGCGTCAGGTGAGTTTCCCCTTTGACGTCAGCGCCATGAGTTGGTACTCGCCGCCGCGCCTTTCGCGCCGAAATAGCTCAGGGGCAGAGCAACTGATTCGTAATCAGTAGGTCCCCGGTTCAATCCCGGGTTTCGGCTCCAAAAAAAACAAGCCCCGGATCTCGAGAGAGGTCCGGGGCTTTTTGTTCGCTGCGAAAGCGCTTTCGCGTGCGAAGCGCGCTTCGCTTAACGCGCCGAGCCGTCTGTTTTCTCTTGGCCGCGATCTCCACGGGTTTTAGTCAGCGCTTCGCCGCCGCGACACTTCCACGTCGCGCGCTTTCAAAAGAGGACACCATGGCTGAAGAAACCTTCATGCGGGCGCCTGCTCCGCAGCCGCGCAAGACCGTCTACACCGAGGCGATGGAAATCTTTGAACGTGCCGCCGAGGTGATGAACCTCGACCCGCGCGTTCGCCTCGAGCTCGAGGAGCCCGACTACGAGCACATCTTCTACGTCACCACCAAGCTGAAGGACCGGTTGGTGCCGCTCCCGCCTGATCAGGCCCGCGCCGCGGCCGATCTCTCCGTCACCAAGGTGCGCGACCAGCACGGCATGGAGCGCCTCTTCGACGGCAAGATCATCTTGAACGGCAAGGCGCTGCTCGGCTCCGACGTGCACATCCGCGACGGCGTGCTGCGCCTCGAAGATGGCGCGTACCGCCTGGTGCCCGGCGACATCCAGCGCTTCAAGGCGTACCGCGTGCAGCACAACCAGGCGCGCGGCCCGTACAAGGGCGGTATCCGCTACCACCGCGAAGTGTCGCTCGACCTCTTCAAGGCGCTGGCCGCCGAGATGACGTGGAAGACCGCGATCGCCGACGTGCCCTTCGGCGGCGGCAAGGGCGGCATGCAGCTCGACCCGCGCTCGCTGGGCAAGGAGGAGCTGGCGCAGATCTCGCTCCGCTTCATGTACAAGCTGAAGCAGCTGGTCGGCCCGAACATCGACATCCCCGCGCCTGACGTCGGCACCAACTCGGAGATCATGGCGCTCTTCCTGCGTCAGTTCTCCGACGGCGAGCGCGAGCGCCACAACCAGCGCGGCGTGATCACCGGCAAGGACGTGCGCATCGGCGGCTCCGAGGGCCGCACCAAGGCCACCGGCCAGGGCGTCGCCTTCACCATCGAAGACTACTTCGCCGAGAAGAAGCAGGACCTGAAGGGCAAGACCTTCATCGTGCAGGGCTTCGGCAACGTGGGCTCGTGGGCCTCGCTGATCCTCCAGAACATGGGCGCCAAGCTGGTGGCGGTGAACGACGCCGACGGCTCCATCGCCAACATGAACGGCATCGATGCCGGCGAGTTGATGAAGTACGTCAACGAGAACCCCAAGAACCTGAAGCGCTCGGTGCAGGGCTTCCCCGGGGCGCAGGCCATCTCCAAGAGCGACTTCTGGGAGGTGCCGGCCGACATCGCCGTGCCTGCCGCGCTCGGTGGTGAGATCACCGCGGAGATCGCCGAGAAGCTCAAGGTCAAGCTGGTCGCCGAGGGCGCCAACGGCCCCACGACGCCCGACGCCGACCGCGTGCTGGAGCGCCGGAAGATCGACATCATCCCCGACATCATCTGCAACGCCGGCGGTGTGACGGTCTCGTACTACGAGTGGATCCAGAACAAGCGCATGGAGGCGTGGACCGAGAAGGACGTCGACGCCCGCCTGGAGCACGCGCTCAAGAAGAACTACCGCATCATCCGCGACATCTCGCGCAACACGCCGAGCCGCACGGAGCTGCACGACAGCCGCCCGTTCTGCATCGGCAAGCAGGTCGACACGCGCTGCGCGGCGATGGTGCTCGCGCTCAAGCGCATCGAGGCCCACTACATGCTCGAAGGCTTCTCGCAGTAACGCCGGCGCGAACGCGGGCAGAAAAAAACCTCTCCCGGGAAACCGGGGGAGGTTTTGTTTTTCGGCGACCCCCGCTGCCTTGCGCCGCGCGGGGCACGGCACACACAGCAGCGTGCGCAACCGCAGCTCAGTGGAGGACGCGCTCGCGGTCGACGAGCAAAAGCGGTTGGTCCTCCTGCGTCTCGTACGCCACAATGCGCAGGCCCGCGCCGCGCGTGCCCTGCACCTCTTCCCCGCTCCCGTAGTTCAGCGCCACCTGGTACCGAACCTCACACAGCGCCGTCATCTCGGTGCCGTCTTCGCTGGTGAAGGTCACCTTGATCTTCCCTCCCAGCGGCAGCGAGTCACGGGTCTCCACAAAAAGACCCGACGAGCTGATGTTTCTCGCGATGCCTCTCGTCATGCCGTCGGCCGTCGTGAGGTACACCGTGAAGACTTTGTCGAATCGAAGGTTCTGTCGGCGCTCGCTGATCACTCGTATTGCTCCGCAAGGGTGGTTCAACGCTGCGAAGCCTACAGAGTGCGCATATGTAGGCAAATTCTCCACTCCATCTGACCTTGTCTGAAAGGAACCATATGAAATCAGTAGCGTTGTCTGTGGCCCTCGTGGCGTCTGTGGCGTTCGCCGATGTCGATGCGCGCTTCGCGAAGCTGCGCGATTCGGCGGAGGCGCTGGGCGGCCTCGGCGGGTTCACCGAGAAGTACGTCGGGGAGTGCGGCTCGCGCCTGCTGGGCGGCGCGGAGTGCGAGAAGAACGCGGAGGCCTTCCGCAAGGCCGCCACCGGCAAGAAGTACTACATGATCATCACCGAGGAGACGGCGTCGCTGCTGCAGATGGGCGAGGTCACGGGCCAGGGTGAGTTCATCTTGAACCTGACGCCCTTCTTCGCCGGCGGCGAGTTCGCGGTGACGCAGGGCGAGCCGAAGAGCACCGACGCCAACGGCAACCCGAAGATGCCGTTCATCCGCATCCCCTCCACGATGCCGGAGAACTGGAACCCCGCGATGATGGCGCGCCAGGTGGCGGGCCAGCAGCTGCGGTTGCAGGTGGTCTTCACGCCGCAGGGCACGTGGAGCCTCCCGAAGAAAGGCGGCGGGCAGATCAAGGGCATCAAGGCGAAGATCGACGGCGTGCTGGTGACGGTCGGCCGCACCGGCGATCAAGTCGGGTTGTGGTTCGGCAAGTGACGGCGGCTACGGCTTGACGGCCACGTAGCGCGACGACGAGCCGCGGCGCACCTTGAGCAGCACCGGGTCGCCCGGCTCCGACTCGGTGAGCGCCACGTCGAACTGCGCGAGGTTGCCGACCGTCACCCGGTTCACCTCGGTGATGACGTCGCCCTGCGCGATGCCCGCGCGCTCCGCTGGAGAGCCGGGCACCACGGCTTCGATGCGCAGCCCCGGCTCCACGCCCATCGCGGCGGCGGCGTTGGGGTCCAACACGCGCACGGCGATGCCCAGCGCTTCGACGCGCCCGCCGGAGTTGAGCGCCTTGATCGCGTCTTGCGAGGGGCGCTGCGTCAGCGTCGCCGCGAAGTCGAACGAGCGGCCCCCGCGCGTGACGTCGATCTTCACCGTGTTGCCTGGCGCGAGGAGCGCGATGCGCCGCAGGAACTGCTGGTAGCGCTGCACCGGCTTGCCGTTGACTGCCGTGACGCGATCGCCGGGCTTGAGGCCGGCTTTCTCGGCGGGGCTCCCGGCGAACACATCGACGATGACCGGCGCCTTCGACTCGCCCTCTCCGGCTTCCTGCACGTTGAGGCCGAGCCAGCCGCGCTCCGGGCGCCCGTTCTCGAGGAGGTTGGGCAGCAGGTCCTTCACGAGGTTGATGGGCACCGCGAAGCCGATGCCCTGCCCCTGGCTGGTGATGGCCGTCGTCACGCCCACCACGTTGCCGTGCATGTCGAAGAGCGGCCCGCCGGAATTGCCGGGATTGATGAGCGCGTCGGTCTGGATGAAGTCGTCGAAGGGGCCCACGCCGATCACGCGCTCGCGCGCGGAGATGAGCCCGTGGGTGATCGACATGTCGAGGCCGAAGGGGTTGCCGATGGCGACGATCCAGTCTCCGACCTGCAGCTCATCGGAGTCGCCCAGCGCGACGGTGGGCAGATCCTTCACCTCGGGGATGCGCAGCAGCGCGAGATCGGTGGAGGGATCTCGACCGGCCACCAGCGCGCCCAGCTTGCGCCCGTCGGCGAGCCGCACCTCGATGGTCTGCGCGCGCTCCACGACGTGGTTGTTGGTGACGATCAGCCCCTCGGGGTTGATGACGAAGCCCGACCCCAGCGACCGCGAGCTCCCGTCATTCTTCGTCGCGATGTTCACCACGCCCGGCCGCACCGCGTTCACCAGCGGCGCCAGCGAGGCCGGCGGCGTGAAGTTGGGCAGCCGCGCGCTCTTCGCGTCGCGCTCGCGCCACAACATGCCCGAGGGCGCGGGCCCCGGCGTCACCACCGGCCCCGCGCGCTGCTCGGCGATGCGCTGCTGCACCCACTCGTCCACCGTCTGCGCGAACGAGGGAGCAGCCAGCACCGCGATGAAGAGGAGACCCCGCACGCGCGGCAGCGTACTTAAGCCTGCGCGGGCTTCACGAACTTCGCGACGCGCACCGTGCCGGGGCGAATGACGCGACCTTTGAGCTGGTAGCAGTTCTTGAGCACCAGCGAGACGCGGCCGTCTTCCGCCTCGTTCGCGGTCAGCTCCATGTCGGTGGCTTCGGCGAAGTTGGGGTCGTAGGGCTTGCCAGCGAGTTCCACGCGCTCGATGCCCAGCGCCTCGGCGCGCTTGAGCAGGCTGTCGCGCACCAGCTTCACGCCCTGCGCGAACGCAGAGCCGTCGGAGGCGCTGAGCGCGAGCTCGAGCTCGTCAACGGCCTCCAGCAGGGCCACTGCGATGTTGCCCTTCTCGACGTCGAGCATGCGCTCGCGCTCGCGCGCCTGACGTTGCTTGAACTCCTCGCGGTCGCGCTCGCCGGCCTGCAGGGCGTAGGCGAGATCGTTGACGCGCTTCTGGGCGGTCGCGAGATCGACGCGGAGCTGCTCCACCTCGGAAAGCTCGGCCTGCGGGGGCGCACCAGACTCCTGATTCTCGACTTGCTGCTCAGTGCTCATGTCGCGGCCAAAGTAACCAGCGAGGCTCTCAAGTCAACGCAGCAAAACAGCGCGCAACTCCCCGACAAGATGAAGAGATCCGGCGCAGACGACGACCGCATCGGCGGGCGCGGCGGTCCTCGCGGCCTGGAGCGCGGCAGGCGCATCGGCGTACACGGTGACCCTGGCGTTCAGCGAGCGCGCGAACGCCACGTACGTCTCCGGCGCCTTCGAGCGCGGGCTGGCCAACGGCGTCAGGTAGAGCGCCGCGGCGCGGGGGAACAGCGCGCGCATCATGGGCGCCGAGTCCTTGTCGGCGAAGACGCCGAACACGAGGTGCACGGGTCGACCAGCGTAGGCCTCGTCCAACGCGCGCAGCAGCACCTCGACGCCCGCCGGGTTGTGCGCGCCATCGAGCACCACCAGCGGCGGTCCGGGGAACTCCTCGAGCCGCCCGGGCCACCGCGCGGCCGCCACGCCTGCACGGAGTTCCGCGTCGGTGAGCGGAAAGTCCTTGAGTTCGCGCAGGCACGCGAGCGCGACCGCGAGGTTCTGGCGCTGATGCGCGCCCTTGAGCTTCAACGCCGGGTCGTGCGCCGGGCGCTGGAAGTCGCGGCCTTCGAGCTTCGCGCCCGGCCGGTCGAGCACCGCCAGCGCCTCCGGGGGCTGCGCGGCGAGCACGATGGGCACGCCGGGCTTGAAGATGCCGGCCTTCTCCGCTGCGATCTTCGCGAGCGTGTCGCCGAGGTATTCCATGTGATCGAAGGCGATGGGCGTGATGCAGGTCACCACCGCGCGGCAGGCCGTCGTCGCGTCGAGGCGCCCGCCGAGGCCGGTCTCCACCACGGCGATGTCCACGCGCTCCTGCGCGAAGTGCCAGAAGGCGACGAGGGTGCCGAACTCGAAGTACGTGAGCTCGTGCTGCGGGCCCAACACGTCGAGCACCTCGACGATGCGGCGGCCGAAGGTCTCGTCGTCGATCTCCACGCCGTTGACCTGGATGCGCTCGTTCGGACGGATCAGGTGCGGCGACGTGTACAGCCCCGTCTTGTACCGCTGGCGCAGACACGACTCGGCGATGGCGCAGGTGGACCCCTTCCCGTTCGTCCCCGCGACGTGGAGCGCGGGGAAGCGTTGTTCAGGGTGGCCGAGCTTCTCGAGGGCGGCGCGCACGCGCTCCAGCCCCATCTTGATGTTCGACGGAGCCAGCGCCGCGAAGTGCGCGAGGCCGTCTTGCGGCGTCACGACGCGAGCAGCCCCAGCACCTGCGCCAGCTTCGCGCGCAGCTCACTGCGGGGCACGATCGCGTCGATCATGCCGTGCTCGCGCAAGAACTCGCTGCGCTGGAAACCCTCGGGCAGCTTCTGGCGGATGGTCTGCTCGATGACGCGCGGGCCGGCGAAGCCGATGAGCGCCTTCGGCTCCGCGAGGATCACGTCACCCAGCCACGAGAACGAGGCCGCGACGCCGCCGGTCGTGGGGTGCAACAACACCGAGATGTACGGCTGGCGGATCTCGCGGAACGCGTTGATCGCCGCGCAGGTCTTCGCCATCTGCATCAGCGAGAAGATGCCTTCCTGCATGCGGGCGCCGCCCGACGCCGAGAAGACGATCGCCGGCACCTTGAGATCGATGGCGCGCTCGAAGACGCGGGTGACCTTCTCGCCCACCACGCTGCCCATCGACCCGCCCATGTAGTCGAAGTTGAAGGTGCCGATGGAGACGCGGCGGGCATCGATGGTGCCCACGCCGCTGATGAACGCGTCTTTCTCGCCGAGCGCCTTCATCGTCGACTTGATGCGGTCCTTGTACTTCTTGGAGTCGCTGAACCCGAGCGGGTCGACGGACTCGAGGCCTACGTCGAACTCCTCGAACGAGTCGGCGTCGCACACCGACGCCAGCCGCGCGCGCGCGCCGAGCGCCATGTGGTGGTTGCAGTTCGGGCAGACGTTGAGGGCCTTCTCGAGCTCCTCGCGCAGCATGATGTCGCCGCACTCGTCACACTTGTCCCAGATGCCCTCCATGCGCGACGACGCCGCGCTGTCGGTGGGGTGGGGAGCTGCGATCTTCGGCTTCTTCTGGAACCACGCCTGGCCTGACATGGCGGGGGCTCGTAGCGCCTCGTCACGAAGGGCTCAAGTGCGCGTCTGTTACGCACTCCCCGCGAGCGACTCCATGTCGGCCAGCGACTTGGGGATTGCGTCGGTCAGCACCTCGACGCCGTTCGCGGTGCACACCACGTCGTCTTCGATGCGGATGCCGCCGAAGCCGCGCCCGTCGTTCATGGTGAGGAACTGCTCCGCGAGCTCCCAGTTCACCTGCGTCTTGAACTGCGCGCGGAAGTCGGGCGACCGGAGGATCTGCGGCACGAAGTACAGCCCCGGCTCGATGGTGAAGACCATGCCCGGCGCGAGGTCCATGTCCATTCGGAGGTACGCGGTGCCGAACTGCGCGCTGCGCGTGCGCCCCTGCGGGTAGTGGATGCGATCGCCGAACGCCTCGAGATCGTGCACGTCGAGGCCGAGCTGGTGCCCGAGGCCGTGCGGGAAGAACAACGCGTGCGCGCCCGACTCCACCAGCGCGTCCGCGGAGCCCTTGAGGAGCCCCAACTGCACGAGGCCCTCCGCCATCACGCGCGACGCGCGCAGGTGCAGGTCGCGGTAGCGCAACCCGGGCTTCACGGCGGAGATCGCGTCGACCTGCGCCTTGAGCACGAGCGCATAGAGATCCCGGCCTTGCGGAGAGAACCCGCCGCCGACCGGCCAGACGCGCGTCACGTCGTTGCAGTAGCCGCTGTCGAGATCCTCCGCGCCCGCGTCGAGGAGCACGAGGTCGCTCTTCTGCAAGACGTTCCGGTGATGGTGGTTGTGCAAGACCTCGCCGCGCACGGAGAGGATGGTGCCGTACGCCTCCGTGCACCCGCCGCGCGCGAACGCACCCTCGACCTGGCCCGCGAGGAACTGCTCGAGGACCCCGGGCTTCGAGTGCTGCATCGCGGAGACATGCGCCTCCCGCGTCACGGGGACCAGGCGACGGATCTCCGCGAGCTCGTCGGCGTCTTTGTGGAGCCGCAGCTTCGCGAGGAGCTCCAACAGCGCGCCCTGCCCGACCTTCGACGCGTCATCGAAGTCGAGGGCCTCGCCGGTGATCGCCTTCGCGCGC
The DNA here is from genome assembly GCA_946479335.1 of uncultured Archangium sp. The sequence continues at coordinate 6,054 of CAMLFP010000042.1, read as the reverse complement.
GCCGTGGCCTTCGGGTCGGCGACCGCGAGCGAACGGATGACGCGACCGCCGGCGAGCCGGGCGACCTCCGCTTCGAGCTTCTCCACCGCCAGCACCGCGTCGACGCCCTGCCGTGCCTTCACGCCGTCGAACGACTCGAGCGCGCCGTGCCACAGCGCATCGGCCACCGTCCGCTCGGGGATGAAGAGCGTGACGCGGCCGTTCGCCGGGTCGAAGAGCGCCGCGCTGCCGGGCTCCGGGCGCTGGAAGAAATAGAGGAAGTTCGAATCAGCGCGGAACGGGAACGGGTTCGCCGGGTAGTTCCGCGAGAGCGCGCCGCCCGCCATCAGGAGCACCGGGCCGTCGAGGCCAGCGAGGAAGCGCTTGCGTCGATCTGCGTAGTTCATGAGTCGCTCTTAGCCCTGTGGTACTCGAAAACCCATGAAGGCCGTCGTCACCGACTTTGAAGGCCCCGAGCACGTGAAGCTCGACGACATCGACGCCCCCGCTCCGGGGCCCGACGAGATCCTGGTGCGCGTCGCCGCGACCGCGCTCAACCGCGCCGATCTGATGCAGACGCAGGGTTTCTACCCGGCGCCTCCGGGCGTGGTGCCGAACATCCCCGGGTTGGAGTACGCCGGCGAGGTGGTCGAGCTCGGCGCGCGCGTGACGCGCTGGAAGGTCGGCGATCGCGTCATGGGGCTGGTGGCTGGCGGCGCCTGGGCTGATCTGCTGGTGACGCACGAACGCGAGGCGCTCCCGGTGCCGGAGTCGCTGACTTTGACGCAGGCCGCGGCGCTCCCGGAGGCGTACTGCACGGCCTTTGACGCACTCGTGACGCAGGCGGGGATGACGCACGGCACGCGCGTGCTGATCCACGCGGTGGCCAGCGGCGTGGGCACGGCGGCGCTCCAACTGGCGAACCTCTACGGCGCGCTCGTCATCGGCACCGGGCGCAATGACGCAAAATTGACGCGCGCGAAGGCGCTCGGGCTGCGTCATGCGGTGCGGGTGCAAGACGGCCAGTTCGCCGACGCGGTGCAACAGCTCGGGGGCGCAGACCTCGCGCTCGATCTCGTCGGTGGCGCGTACGTCGGCGAGACCATCAATGCGATGAATCACCGCGGCACGATCATGCTCGTGGGGCTCTCGGCGGGCGCGTCGTCGAAGATCCCCCTCGCGCCGATGCTGAACAAGCGGCTGCGCGTCATGGGCACGGTGCTGCGCGCGCGGCCGCTGGAGGAGAAGATCGCCGTCGCGCGCGCCGCGCAGGCGCACCTCATGCCGCACTTCGCGTCGGGAGCGCTCACGCCCGTGATCGACGCCACGCTGCCGATGACCGACATCGTCGACGCGCTCAAGCGCCTCGCCGCCAACGACTCTTTTGGAAAACTCGTCCTCACCTGGTGAACACCATGACCTTTGATCCGAACGCTGCTGCCCTCCCCGACTCCGGAGTCTTCGGGCTCCCGCACACGCCTGACGAAGCGAAGGTGGTGCTCATCCCCGTGCCGTACGAAGCGACGACCAGCTACCGCGGCGGCACCTCGAACGGGCCCGCGGCGATCCTCGAGGGGAGCAAGCAGGTCGACCTCTTCGATCTCGACACCGGCAAGCCCTACGAGGTGGGCATCGCGATGCTCGACGAGCCGGCGCAGGTGCGCGCGTGGAACGACGAGGCGAAGGCGCTGGCGAAGCCGATCATCGAGAGCGGCGGCGTCGACGCTGATGAAGCGGCGCTGGCGAAGATCAACGCGTTCTCCGAAAAGATGAACGGCTGGGTCTACGAGACGACGAAGGCCTGGCTCGCGAAGGGAAAGATCGCGGCCGTGGTGGGCGGTGATCACTCCACGCCGTTCGGCGCTATCAAGGCGTACGCCGAGAAGTACCCGGACCTCGGCGTGCTGCACCTCGACGCGCACGCTGACCTCCGCGACGCGTACGAGGGCTTCGAGTGGAGCCACGCGTCGATCATGTTCAACGTGCTCAAGCACGTGCCCAACGTGAAGAAGCTGGTGCAGGTCGGCATCCGCGACTTCGGCGAGGGCGAGTTCGAGATCATCCAGAACTCCAACGGCCGCGTGCACACCTTCTTCGACGCGAAGCTGGCGCACGCGCGGCTCGACGGCGTGCCCTGGCGCGAGCTGGTCGACTCGATGGTGCAGCACCTGCCCAAGCACGTGTACCTCTCGTGGGACATCGACGGCCTCGACCCGGTGCTCTGCCCGAACACGGGGACGCCGGTGCCCGGCGGGCTCTCGTTTCAGCAGGCGGTGGCGCTGCTCGAGGGCCTCGCCCGCGCGGGGAAGATCATCGTCGGCTTCGATCTCAACGAGGTCTCGCCCGGCGAAGAGAACTCCGAGTGGGACGGCAACGTCGGCGCGCGGCTGCTCTACAAGATGATCGGCTGGACGCTGCGCACCCAGGGGCTGCTCAAGGCCTGAGCGCGCGGCTCTCGCGCAGCACGGCTTCCGGGCACACCGGGATGCCGTCGATGTCGCGCGCGTCCCGGAGCAGTGCCGGCACGTCGTACGGAAACTCGAAGGTCGCGTCGCACTGCAGCCCGTCGATGACCGCGCGCACGTAGAACTTCCCGGCGAGCGCGCGCTCGTTCCATTCACCGCTCCACGGCTCGCCCCACACGGTGATGGTGCCGCGCTGGAGCGCCCACGCCGCGAACGCTGCAAGCTCGCCCGGGCCGAGCACGAGGTCGACGTCATGGAGCGCGTGGGTCTCGCCCAACAACACCAGCCCGGCGCTGCCGATGGTGACGAACTTCACGCCGCTCGCGGCGAGTTCTCTCAACAGCGCGAGGTGGCGCGCGTTACTCAAAGTAGTTCCCGATGACCTGCGCGTTGGGCACCCAGTCGCCGCAGAGCTCGCCGGTCGAATGGAACACCAGCTTCTGGAACACGCCGCTCTTCACGCCGATGTCGTGCGCCACGTAGCTGGCTGCCTCGAAGACGACCTCCACGCCGCCGCGCCGGTAGAGCTCGTTCGAGTAGTAGTAGCCGGAGGTCACGCCGATGAACTCCCAGCCGTCGCGCAGCGCGCCGTGCGTGGGAAACACCTGCTCCGCGATCGCGCGCACGGAGCTGTGGTGCTTCGCGATCCACCGCGAGGTCTTGTTGTCGGCGTAGAGCGACCCGAGCTCGCTCAGGCTGCGGAACACCACGCGCTTCACGCCGAGTTCGCGTGCCTCGTCGACGTAGCGCTCGACGCCTTTCAGATTTGAAACGCCCTTCGCGTTCGCGATGCACACCAGCTTCAGCGGCAAGCGCGCTTCCAGAATGCGGGCCACCGTGTCACGGAAGGTGCGCGCCTCGCGGATCGGCTCATCGCGATCGAAGCGCATCACGAGGTGGTTCAGCTTCTCGTCGAAGTGCGCACGCGAGAGTTCGACGCCCGTGAAAGACGTCTGCACGAGCGCGTCGAGCAGCCGCGCGTCTTTCGCGAGCCCGGAGCCGTTCGTGTACAGCACGCGCGACGGAAACAGCGCGTCGTGGCGGCGGACGAGCTGAAGCAACCGCAGCATCCACTCCGGGTGCGAGGTCGCCTCGAGGCCGCTGAGACTGAGCCCCATCTCGAACCCACGCAGCTCGTTCCACGCGCGATCGAGCCCGTCGAAGTAGCGATCAAAGTCGCCGATCAACGTCTTCGCGGTCAGCCGCTCCGCGTCGACGCGCAGGAGTTCTTCGCTGCAGAACGAACAGTGCGCGTTGCACGCGGTCGGGTTCGCGTACGGCGTGAAGGTGAGCCCGGGCCGGAGCCACACCTCGCGGCCGCGCAGCGTCCACGGCACCGGCGCGCGCGGCTCGAAGCTGCGCCAGCGGCCTTCGCGGTACTCGCCGGGCTCGTGCACCTCGCGAAACTGGTTGGGAGCGAAGGTCACAGCGTCACCCTCCCCGCCATCGCGACCCCGATGTTGCGGTCAGGCCCGCACGGCTCGCGCGAGTGCCCGAACCGCAGGTTGTCGACGAGGAGCAGATCTCCGCGCTCCCACGGCACGCCCTCGCGCGTCTCGAGGAACGCGTGCAGCAGCGCGTTCACCTCGTCGTCGGTGAGTTCCTCGCCGTTGCCCTTCGGGTAGCGGCGGAACCCGTTCTGGATCGACGGCGGGTCGAGCGGGATGCGCGGGAACAACATCGTCTCGCCGCGAAACGCCGGCACCTTGATGCGCGTCATCAACGTGCCGTCGTCGCGCCACCAGCACTCGTCGAATTGGTGCGTCGCCGCGCGACAGCGCGTCTCGACCTCGGTGCGATCGTTCGTCTCGAAGCGATCCTGCCACGAGCGGAAGTAGTTCGACGCGCGCTCCGGGTGGTGCTCGTCGATGAAGCCCATCTCGATCAGCATCCCATGCTCGCGCAGCGACTCGATGAGCGCCGGCGCGCGGAGTTCGAGCTGCTCGCGAAAGCGCTCCGCGGAGTGCACGAAGGTGCGCCCCACGCATGCGCTCGACGCGAAGAACAACAAGCGCGCCGGGAGCTCGCGTTGGTACAGCACCTCGTTGTGCGGCAGCAGCCACAAGTGCGCTGGGTACGCGTCGGTTGCGCGCAACTCCTTCGTGAGCTCTTTGCGCGTCGTGCGGCCGCAGTTCGCGCCGCCCCACGCGAACGCGTCGCGCTCACCGAAGCCGAGGAGGTCGAGCGTCGCCGCGTCGAGTGATTGCAGGCCCGTGCGCTTGAGGTGCAATGCGCCATGACGCGCGAATTCGCGGTGAATGAGCTCGGCGGTTTCGCCCCTCACCCCGCCCCTCTCCCCAAGGGAGAGGGAGTTTGCGGAGAAGGTCGCCTGCGTATCCAACGTAAGCGCGTACCGATTCGGTGGCGCCGGCGCGAAGCGCTCCGCACTCGGCGCACGCGGCGCGCTGTCGTTCGCCATGCCCACCACGAACTCACGCGGCCCTGAGAACGACTCGCGCGAATGACCGAAGCGCTGGTTGTCGAACAGCACCAGCTCGCCCGCCTGCAGCGGAACGCCCTGGCGCGTCGCGAGGAACGCCGCACGAATCGCGTCCTCCTCCTCCGCGCTCAGTGACTCACCGTTGCCGAGCGGGAAGCGCCGGTACCCATTCCGCGCCGAGGGCGCGTCGAGCGCCACCCGCGGAAACCGCAGCGGCCCGCCGGTCGCCCACCGCGCCGGCAACGTGATGCGCGTCATCAACGTGCCGTCATCGCGCCACCACACCTCGTCGTATTCATCACGCGCTTCGCGGGCGCGCGCGAACGCTTCATCGCGAGAGGTGGTGCCGAAGCGCTCCTGCCACGACTGGAAGTAGTTCGACGCCTTCTCCGGGTGCGCCTCGTCGAGGAAGCCGGTTTCGATCGACAGGCCATGCCGCTCGAACTTCTCCACCAACGCGCGCGGCAGCAGCCGTTCGACCTCGCGCGCGTCGTGCAGGAACACCCGGCCGCCATCGCTCGCTGGTTTCAAACAGCCGAACAGCACCCAGCGCGGAGACGTGCGCCGGTACTGAACCTCGTTGTTGGGCAGCAGGTAGAGGTCAGGCGGGTAGAAGTCCATGCGGCGCAGGCCGGGCGCGACCCACTTCTCCTGCGTCGCGGCGCTGGTGCGGCCGCCGAGCGTGAAGTGCGTCTCCGGTGAGAACCCCAGCGCTGGCATCACCGCCTGGAGCGCCCCCACGCCACGCAGCCCCGTGTTCTGCACGAACAGCGCGCCGTGCAGCCGCAACGCCTCGCGCGCTTCCTCGCACCGCCGTGTCGTCAGCGCCCCGCTCGCGTCGAACGTGCGCGCGCTGAAGTGCTCCGTTCGCATCGACGACGACAGCGCACGCCAGCGTTCGAGGTCCATGACGACAGAATAAGTCGTGACGACTCTTTTATGTCAACCCAAAAGAAAGGGGCGACCACGCGCCCCTCTCCTTCGCTTCCGCGAGGCAGCTCAGACCAGCTTGACGCCGGCCTTCTTCGCCGCTTCGACCAGCGTGGTGCCGAGCTCAGCCGGCGACGCCGCCATCAGCATGCCCGCCGCCGACATCGCCTTGATCTTCTCGGCCGCGGTGCCCTTGCCGCCGGAGATGATCGCGCCGGCGTGGCCCATGCGCTTGCCGGG
>CAMLFP010000041.1 GCA_946479335.1 uncultured Archangium sp. | reverse complement strand
GTGTGACGCGTGGGGTACCTCGTGGGGCCATGTTCCGCCGCCTCGCGTTGACCGTCCTTGTTTCGACCTCCGCCCTGGCCGCCTCGAAGGGCGACTGGTTCGCCAGCCTGTACACGGGCGAGGGCGTGGAGCTCCGCAATGACGAGCGGGTGTTCGCGCTCTTCGCGGTGTTCAACGCATCGGGCTTCGACGCGGGCCCGGTGACGCGGAAAGACCCGGTGCCTCGCGTGTCGTACCACCCGGTGCGCCAGCAGGTGCGCGCGCGCGTCATCGGTGGTGACCCGGAGGTGCGCAAGGCGGCCGACGCGTTCTTCGACGCGCACCCGACCGCGCTGCGCAAGTACCTCTCGTACGCGGTGGCCTCCGAGGCGGCGCCGTTCGCGGCGGGCGCGAAGGCGAAAGATCTGCAGGAGCTCAAGGGCCTCGAGGCGGTGCTCGGCCGCGCGTGGAAGGAGTGGAAGCTCGAGGAGCTGATGGGCACTGTGCAGCCCGAGTACCGCAAGGCGCTCAAGACGTACCTCACGGTGACCGACGGGCCGCTCCAGAAGGCCCGCGCGCTGCTCAAGACGCCCGAGTCGCAGGAGGCGCTGATCGTCGTCAACCTCCTCGACGCGCAGGACCAGGTGCGCGCCGTCACCGGCGAGGGCGGTGAGGTGTTCTTGATCGTCGGCCCCAGCGACAAGCCGAACGTGCAGGGCCTCATCAAGGAGTTCGCGCGGCTCTCCATCGAGCCCGCGGTGAACAAGGCGGTCGCGAAGTGGGCGGGTGGGGCGGCGGTGTTGAAGGAAGCCCAGCTGGCCGGCGCGACGGAGACCACGGTGGCCGAGTTCGCGGCCGGCGCCATCGGCGAGGCCATCGCGTTGCGTTCGGTCGACGCCAATGACGCGGCGTACGAGGCCGCGGCTTCGCGCGGCTACTTCGGAATCAAGGACATCGCGAAGTTGTTTGATGAGGGGAAGCCCCTCGACGCGATCGTCTCTGACGCGCTCGGGAAGATCGAGACGCGCCGCCCAGTGAAGAAGTGAACGTGAAAGACCTCCTCATCGCGCTCCTCGGCAGCACCGCGGGAGTCACGGCCTACGGGCTGGTGTTCATCGTGTTGTTGCTGGCGGGCTTCGGTCTGCCGCTGCCGGAGGACATCCCGCTCGTGATGGGCGGGGTGCTGGTGCACCGCGGCCAGGCCGATCTGTGGGTGATGATCATCACCGGGTACCTCGGCATCATCATCGGTGACTCGATCATGTTCTGGCTGGGGCGCCGCTTCGGCTCGAACCCCAACGCGGTGCCGAGGCTCCTGCGCCGCGTGGTGACGGCGGAGCGCCGCGCGTGGGTCGAAGGGCTCTTCCACAAGCACGGCGAGAAGCTGGTGCTGGCAGCGCGCTTCCTCCCCGGCGTGCGCACGGTGACGTACTTCACGGCCGGGTCGGTCGGCATGCACTACCCGAAGTTCGCGCTCTACGACTCGCTGGCCGCGCTGGCGTCGGCGCCGCTGTTCGTGGTGCTCGGGTACAAGTTCGGCGCAGACATCGAGTCACTCACGGCGCGAATCGCGCGCGGTGAGCGCAACGTGATCATCGCGATCCTCGCGATGATCGTGGTGGTGGTGCTGGTGAGCCGCTGGCGCAGCAAACGGAACCGAGCGACGGCGGTCGCGGCGCTCGAAGAGAAGCTGCACCCGCACTCAGGGCCGGGCGTCGAGGTACGCGCGGATCGCGTCGAGGAGCGGTGACTTCTCCTCCGCGTTGATGGGCGAGGGCGGCGACGGCCGCGGCGCGGGGCGGCGAACCCGAACGGCGGGCGTCACGGCTCGCCCTCTTCCTTCTTGTACTTGCCGAGCAGGTCGTCGACGGCCTCGCGCAGGTACTCGCTCTGGGCGATGCGCGTGCGGCGCGACAGCTCGCGGAGGCGATCGACCTTCTGCTGCTCCACCAGCACGTGCGTGCTGACGACCTCGCCCTTGTCGATCTCAGGCTCGGCGTGGGTGGGTGTCGTGCGCTGAACGTCTGAGACGTCCATCAGGCGCGGGGTCATGGTGCTTTCGTGCATCGTCGGTCTCCCGGTGCGGTTGCTACAGGTACGCAGCAACCTGAAGCCGATGAGACGCGGCAAACCCCAACTCGTCAAAAAAACAGCCCTGCATGGGGTCGCCATGCAGGGCTCTTCATGGTGGCCAGGGTCGGACTCGAACCGACTACCTGCGGATTATGAGACCGCCGCTCTAGCCAGCTGAGCTACCTGGCCATGAAGTGCGCGCGCAGTTACACGACAAGCGCTGCGTGTCGCAAGAGGTGTGTTTGACGAGAGTGACTCGGGCTCCGTATCCTCCCTGACGAACACGCTCCTGATCAGGGCACACCCGGGGAAAGCCCGGGGTCGCAAAACCGTGGAGCCTCACTTCGGCAGTCTCGCGAAGCGGCTGGCCGTGGTCTCCAGGAGGCGAGTGGCGAAGGCAGTGGCCATTCGTGACCTGATCGGGAACCAGTCGTAGCCGGAGCGGTCAGCCGGCGGGAGGTTCCGATGGCAGCCAGTTTGACGCCCCTCATCGCCGCGCTGCTCGCCATCACGCCGCAGTCGGCCGGCACGCTGACGCCGGTCGCGACCCCCATCAACACGCAGCCGGGTGAGCAGTTGGAGCCCCGCGTCGATGGCGATCTCGCCGCGTACACCGACGACAACGCCACCACGCAGATCCGCTTCTACGACTTCTCGACCGGCCTCGACTCCGCCATCCCCACGCCGGTGGGCAGCTACGACGTGCTCAGCGACGTCGACACCGGGCGCATCGTCTTCACGCGCGCCGACGGCACCACCGGGCTGACGTCGATCATGTTGTACGACGTGGCGCACAACACGGTGACGGAGCTCGCGCCCGCGCCGAACGCGAGCCACTTCGGCGTCACCATCGGCGGGCAGACGGCGGCCTTCGTCGACTACACCAACGACCCGAGCACCGGCGACGTGGTGGCGCTCGACCTCACCACCAACACGCTGACGCAGCTGACGACGAGCGACACGCTGTACCAGCAGAACGTGGCGACCTCGAATGACGGCGACGTGGTGGTCTACGAGGTGTGCTCCTCGGGCACGGCCTGTGACATCGCCTACGCGCGGAAGGGCAGCACCGGGTGGACGACGGGGTGGGCGTCGCAAGACCCCGGTCGCGACACGCTGCCCGACGTGAGCGGTCACACCGTGGTGTTCATGCGCGAAGACCAGGACAACCTGCTGCTGAGCGCCGACATCGTCACCGCCGATCTCGAGACCGGGGTCGAGGTCCGCTACGAGCTGCCGGGGCCCCAGGTGAACCCGTCGATCCGAGGTGATGTGATCGCGTTCGAGAGCCGGCCGGTCGACCTCAACCACAGCGACCTCTACCTCCTGCAGATCTCCACGGGCCGGCTGTTCCAGCTCACCGACACGCCCGATGCCAACGAATCGCTCAACGACGTCACGGTGTTGCCGAACGGAGCGGTCCGCGTGGTGTGGCAGTCGATCGCCACCGGCGCCGATTCGCACGACATCTACGGCGCGACGTTCTCGCTGCCGCCGCCGCCCGGGCAGTGCAGCGCGCAGGTGGTCCTCGAGGCGTCGCGCACGTACTCGCCGTCACGCTGGTTCGACGACGCTCGCAGCTTCTCACCTGACCTGAGCTTCACCATCCCCGACGCGTTGCCCGTGGTGGAGGGCTCCTCCGGCACCTCGGCCAAGAAGGCGTACCTGACCTTCACCAGCGGCACGCAGATCGTCACCTGTCTCTACCGCGGCACCAGCCCGCACCACGGCGTCAACGGAGCGAGCTATGCCTTCGAAGGCTGCAAGACGGGAGGCCACGGGGAGGGAGGCGGGTGCTCGCGCGGGCACGACGATGACGGCGGCCCCGCGAGCGACTTCGTGCCCGGCACCACCGTCGACGCCAGCAACGTGAAGCTGCACGTGCATGACGGCGAGGGCCCGGAGCGCACCACCGTGCGGCTCGATCTCGGCATGACCTGCTCGGAGCCGCTGCCGACGCCCGATGGAGGCACCGGCGGCGGCCATGGTGGACACCACGACGGCCACCACGGCGGCGGGTGCTCCAGCACAGGGGGCGCGTCGCTCCCGGTGTTCCTGATGCTGGCCCTCGCGGCGTTGGTCAGCCGTCGTCAGCGCACGATCTCCGTCCGCGCGCAGCGTTAAGGGAAATAAGGTCGCGCTCCGATGCGTGGCCGGCTCCTCCCGCTCGTCGTCGTCAGCGTCGTGGCGCACGCGCAGGTCTCGTTGCAGTTGACGCCTTCCGCGCCGGTGAAGGGGCGCGACACCGAGGCGGTGCTGAACATCACCACCACCGCCGATCGCCCGGCGCCGCCGGTGCTCCGCGCCAACGTGGGAGTCATCGAGGCCGTCGAGCGCCTCGCGCCGGGCCAGTACCGCGCGCGCTACGTGTTGCCCGCCACGCGCGCGCCGGAGGTGGCGATCATCGTCGCCTTCGCGCCGTGGCCCCACCCGCAGTCGGTCGATGGCGCGTTCGGCGTGCTGCGGGTGCCGATGGCCAGCGCGGTCGAAGTGCCGGGGCGCGCCGAGCCCGGCGCCGAGGTGCGCATCAAGCTGGGAGACGCCACGTTCGGCCCGGTGCGCGCGCAAGGCGACGGGAGCTTCAGATTGCCGCTCGTCGTGCCGCCGGGCTTCGGGGTCGCGACCACCACCACCGTCGATCGCGTCGGCAACAAGCGCTCCGCGAAGTTGGTCCTGATGTTGCCGCGCGTCGATCAGCTCGCGTGCGTCGCGACGCCCACCACGCTGCCCGCCGATGGCATGTCGAAGGCGCGGGTGCTGTGCGCCTCGTCTGATCAGCACGGCGGCGCGACGCGGGGCGCGAAGGTTCGTTGGAGCGGCGGCCACGGCACCTGGAGCGCGGCGAAGGAGCTGGGCGACGGCGTGCAGGAGTGGACGTGGACGGCGCCTCGAGAGCTGGGCACCGGCGTGGAGACGCTGCGCGCGTCATGGAAGCAGCGCGCGGTCGATTCCAGCGAAGAGGTGCGCATCGCGTTGTCGCAGGGCCCGGTGCGCGCGCTGGAGGTCGAGGCCGAAGATCGCGTCGCCCATCAGGGCGGCCGGCTGCGCGTGGTCGCGCGCGCGAGAGATGCGTTCGGTCGCCCGCTCGCGGGCGTGACGGTGCAGGCGCCCGGCTTCGGCTCGGCCGTGACGGGCGCGGGCGGCGAGGCCACGTTGGAATGGCGGCCCGCGGTCGACGAGCCGCTGGGCGGGCGCTCCGTCGACTTCACCGCGTTCGGCCCTCAAGGGCACGAGCCTGCGCTGCTCAGCGTGGAGCGCGTCGGCGACGCCGTGCTCGCGCGCGTCTCTGACCTCGCGGGGCTGCCGGTCGCCGGGCAGAGGTTGATGGTCGGGGCCACGCCGATCGTCACCGGCGCAGATGGCACGGCCGTGTGCCCGGTCGGCGCGGAGGTGGTGCACGCCGAGTGGCCCGGCCTGCGCGCGGCCCTCAGCGCCGGGGCGCCGAGCTCGCGGGCGCGTTCGCAACTGGCGATCACCGTCGCGCCAGCGCCGGCCGTGAACGTGCGCGTCGCGCGCGCGGCGACTGACTTCGAATGGTGGCTGGAGACGAGTGACGGCGCGATCGCCGACGACCGGCCCGTCGAGATCCGCGACCAGCGCGGCGCGCGCAGGGTCGTGAGTCACGGCAAGACGCACGAGGCGTACGCGGGCCTCACGTCGATCACCGATGTCGAGACGCGCGTGACCGCGGTGGTCGAGGCGGCGCCGTGATCGGCTCGATGCTCCTCGCGCTGGCGCTCACGCAGACGCCGGTGAGCCAGTTCGACGACGGCGCGGTCATCGGCCGCGTGTGCGACGACCTCGATGGAGATGGCGCGTGCAGCGCCGAGGAGCCGGGAGTGGCGGGGGCGCGCGTGTTGCTGGAGACCGGCCTCGAGGCCGTGACCGATCGCGACGGGCGCTTCCACCTCGCGGCCGTGCCGGGGCGCGTCGCCGACACCTGGGCCGGTGGGCGCCTGGTGCAGGGGCGTCATCGGCTCAAGCTCGACACGGCCTCGCTCGCGGGCGAGTGGGAGGGCGCCGACCGCGGCGTGACCTTCGAGGTGCCGATGGGGGGCGCGGCGTATGTCGAGCTGCCGCTGCGGCGGGCGAACGTTGCGCCGCTCACCTCGAGCCTGCTCCCGGAGCTGCGGCGCGGAGCCGGTGGCCTCGAGTACCACTTCGTCTTCGCCGCGCCTCCGGGCGAGCGGCTGGTGATCGCCGGGGTCGAGGCTCCCGAGGGCGCGGCATGGATTCCGCTCCGCGAGGGCCGCAATGACGTCGTCATCGCCGCTTCACGGACGGGCGCGACGCGCGTGTGGAGTCAGCCCCTCGAGCTCGTGCGGCGAAACGGCAGCACGCTCGTCATCCCCGGCGAGATGATCGCGTTGGGCGTCATCAGTTGGCCCGCCGCTTCAGATGCGCCCGGGTGCCTCGACGCCGCGCGCGCGCAGGTGCACGGCGACGACGCGACCTGCGTGGTGCATGGGCAGCAAGTGCACGTCGCGCGCGCGAGCGACAGCGGCGTCACCTTCAACGGGCTGCTGGATCTCCAGGCCAACCTCGACGTGCGCACCGGCGCGTTCTCGGTGTTCGGTCGCGGCGCCGGCGCGGCGCGTGCGCGCTTCGCCGGCTTCAAGCTCGGCGCGGAGGTCGACTTCCGCGAGACTGACATTTCGAAGCTCCCGTCGAACCTCCTGCAGGCGCGCCGGGTCGACGTCTTCAATCGCCAGCTCGACCCGATGCGTGCGCAGACCGCGTGGGCCGACGACTCGGCGACGGCCGCGTCGAACCCGTCGGAGGGCCGCTTCCGCCTCGAGCTCTCGCGCGAAGGGTGGGGTTCGCTGGGCTACGGCAGCGCGCGCTTCTTCACCGCGAAGGCTGACGCGGGTCGCGTACACCGCGCGGTGCAGGGCGCCTTCCTCAACCTGAAGACGCCGACCGACGACACCCCGTTCGGCGTGGAGCTCCGCGGAGTCGCCGCGCCCAGCCAGACCGACGGCGCCTTCATTCGCCGCGAGATGCACGAGCGGTTCGAGAGCACCGACGGCAGCCTCTTCTTCCTCGCGAAGACGCCGTTGGTGCAGGGCAGCGAGGTGGTGCGCGTGGAGTGGCGCGACGCGGTCACCCAGCTCCCGGTGCGCGACGTGCACCTCCAGCGGTTGCGCGACTACACGATTGAGCCGGTGAGCGGCCGGCTGTTGCTCGCGCGGCCGTTGAGCTTCTTCGTCGGAGACTCGCTGCTGGGCTCCGACCCGTTGACCAACGGGCTGACCGCGGTGCTCTTCGTCGACTACGAGTACGTCGACGCGGGCGTCTCCACCGATGGCGTGCTGGCGGGCGAGCTGCGCGGGCGGCTGGGGCCGGTGAACCTGAGCGCCGCCGCGTTTCGTCAGGGCGGCTACGGGCTGTACCGCGGCTCGGCGGAGGCGAAGCTCGGGCCGGTCTGGCTCTCGGGCGAGGTCGCGTACAGCAAGGGCGCGATGCAGGGGTTGGCGTTCTCGCGCGACGGTGGCCTCTCGCAGCAATTGGCGAACGCCCTCGGCAGCACTGAAGGTCTCGGCGTCACCGTGCGAGCGCGGGGCAAGGGGCTGTTCAACAAGGGCGGGTGGGACGCCGCGTGGCGCTGGCGACAGGCGGGCTTTCAAGACACCGCGCAGGTCGGCGCGCTGCAACAACTCGCACTCCGCGCGGAGCAACCGTTTGGGCCGGTGACGGTCGCGCTGGTTGGCGACTACCGCGACATGCCTGACCCGCGTTCGCCGTTCTCCGGGCTGCGCATCAACGCGCACAGCATCGGCGGCGGCGTCGGGTACGAGAGCCCGGTGTGGGGCGTTCGCCTCGAGGCGCGCGAGTTCCAGCGCACGCCGTCTGACACGCTGATTCGCGATGGGGCGATCACCGTCGGCCTCTCGGGCCGCGTGCGGATCACGGAGTGGCTGCAGCTGCGCGCGGGCTACCGGCAGCAGGTCTACGCGTTCGGCACCTCCGACAGCTCGTTCGGTCTCCTCGGGGTCGATCTCAAGCCCGACCCGAAGTTCGAGGTGGGGCTGCGCGCCGGTTGGGGCCCGAAGCTCGGGCCGCAGGTCTGGGGCACCGTCTCATACTCGCACGCCAACGAGACCTGGTACGGCGTGCAGTCGATCGACGCCGACGCGCCGGGCGCCGGCGAGAAGCGCTTTGCGTTCGGGGTTCGCCAACAGGTCGCGCCCGACACGGCGGTCTTCGTCGAAGACGTCTCGGCACAGGAGGTCGATGGCCTGCGTTTCTCCCGCGCGGTGGGCATGTCGCAGAAGCTCGACGACGCGTTCACGGTGTCGGCGCGCTACGAGCACGGGGCGTTGGCGCAGCAGGGGCTGCCGCCCGACGTCGCACGCAACGCCGGGGGCGTCAGCCTGGCGTTCGAGCGCGAGCGGGTGCGCTTCTTCGCCAGCGGAGAGGTGCGCGATGAGCAGGGCGCGACGCCGCTGCGCCAGTTCGTGGTGAGCGGCGGCGGTGAAGCGCGGCTCCATCGCGACGTGTCGTTGTCCGCGCGCGCGCTGTGGACGCACTCCATGAAGAACAGCCTGCTCACTGGCCGCACCGTCGACGCGACGGCGGCGATCGCCTGGCGGTTCGGGCGCGGCGCGGTGCTGGCGCGCTACGCGTACAAGCAGAACTGGGCGCCGAGCTTCGAGGAGAAGCTGCACGTCGTCTCGTTGTTGCCCACCGTGCGCTTCGGAGATCGGTTCGCGATCTCCGCGGGCGCCAACCTGGGGCTCACGCGGTTTGGTCCGATCTTCTCCGCGTCGATCCGCCCGTCGGTGCGCCTCTTCGCGGGCCTGGAGATCGCTGGCGAGGCCGCGGCGCGGACGCTGGCGCCGGACGGGGGCTCCTGGGCGTCGTTGCGCGGCGAGGTTGGTTACCGTTTCGACCACCGGTTCTTCGTCGGCGCTGGTTACACCGCGTTTGGATTTTCGGGGACGGGGCTTGAGAGCGGGGCCACGGCGTCGAAAGATCGCGTCTACCTGCGCACGGAGGTCAGCTACTGATGCGCGTCGTCGCCCTCATCGCGCTGTTACCGGCGCTCGCGTTCGCGAGCTGGCGTCACGTCGGCGCGGTGACCGGTACGCCGAGTGATGTCGTCGTCGCCGACGCGGGCGTGGTGCTGGTGACGACGAGCACCGAGGCGGTGGCCTTCGGGCCCGTCGCCGATGGCGGCTTCGAGGTGTTTGCCTCCGTGACGAGCGGCACCAACTTCGCGGGCGCGGCGCTGAACGGCGCGTGTCTCTCGGCGGGCAACGGCGCCGGGCAGATCGCGTTCTCGTCGGGCTGCAGTGCGCCGGCGACGGTGTCGTTCAACCCGGTGACGGCGTACCGCGCGCTCGGCGCCACCGGTGTCGCGCTCTCGTCGTCGGGGTTGACGACCACGCTGGCCAGCACCAACGACGTGACGGCGACGTGGGTCGCGCAGTCTCCGACCTTCTTGCAGACCTCCGCGGCGCGCGGTTTCGGGCTCGCGCGCATCGGCACCGCCGACTTCGCGGTCGCCACCACGACCTCCGGCGCGCGCTTGAGCGTCGACGGCGGCTTCACCGTGGCGATCGCCGGGGTGCCCGCGACCGTCGACGTCTGGCCGTACGAACTCAACGCGCAGCCCGCGATGCTCGCCGTGACCTCCGCGGGGGGCGTGGTGCTGGTGCGCAACCTCGACGCGCCGACGGTGGAGCCGCTCACGCTGCCCGCCGGCCTCACGCCGCGCCGGGTCGCCGCCGCGGGCCTCCAGGGGCTGTTGTCGACCGACGCGGGCGTGGTGCTCTCGCCGGTGCCCGACGCGACGCGCGCGAGCGAGACGTGGGTTGCGCGCGTCAACGCGCCGCTGCTGGACGATCGGCTCTTCTGTCTCGACGCGCGGTGGTGCGCGGCGGTGACCAGCGCCGGCGAGGTGTGGCTCTACGAGAACACGGCCGCGCCGACGATTGAGGTTTCCAGCGCCATCGCGGGCGGCGTCGCGGAGCTGCGCGCAGACGCCGGTGATGCCGACGACGACCCGCTCTTCATCTCGTGGAGCGCGCCGGGCTTCGCGGTGTCGGCGGACGGGGGCGTGGCCACCGTCACGCTCGGGGCCGCGTGCAGCGCGAACGTCGAGGTGACGGTGCGCGACGCGCTGTTCTCGACGACGCAGGCGGTTCAGCTGGGCTCCACGGAGCGCGGTGCGGTGGAGGTGCAGGGCCCGTCGAGCGTGATCGCCGGGGGCAGCGCGGTGACGTTCTCGGGCGCCATCGACGGCGGCTGTATCGCGGCCGAGCTGACGTGGTCCGACTCCGAGGGCGGCAGCGGCAGCGGCGCGGTTTTTTCGCTCACGCCTCCGACGACATGGTGCACGCCGGGCACGCCGTTGACCGTCACCGCCACCGCACATTGGGACGCGGGCGTGCCGGCCATCACCACGGTTCAGCAGCAGGTCTCCGTTACGCAGTGGGGTGCGCCGATCGCGCCGAGCTTCGCGTCGCCCGGCTCGCAAGACGCCGGCGAGCAGCGCGTGTGGAGCCCGATCAACAGCGCGCACGTCTGCGAGGCCTCTACCGGGTTCCCGGGGACGGAGCTGCTGTGGACCGTCGATGCCGGCGGCGTCGCGGTGTCCATCGTCGATGGCGGGTTGTTGATCGACTCGACCGGCGTGTGCACTGCCGCGCGCGTGACCGCGACCGCGCAGCGGCAGGTGATCGGCGAGCAGTTCGGGCGCGTCTCGGCGTCGGGCGAGCTGATCGTCGACGTGGCCGCTGACACCGCGCCGCTCAACGCCTCCACGCCGGTGACGCTGGTCGTCGACGCGGGCGCGGGCATCGTCAGCGGGCGGCTCGACGTGGCGGCCTCCTGTCTCGCGCAGCGCGCGCTGACCACGGAGATCTCGGTCGACACCATCGCGCAGGGCACGTTCACCGCGCCGGGCGCGTGGTCGTTGCCCGTGCCCGGAGGCTGCGCCGGCGGGACGTGGACCGTGACCGCCCGCCTGTTCGAAGACGGCGGCTTCACCGGTGCACAGGCGCAGGCGATGGTCACCACCGAGGCAGCGCCGGTGGCCGTGGGCACGCTCGACGCGGGGCCGCTCCTCGCGAGCTGCGGCGTCGGCTTCGCGGGGCTGGTGACGCTCGAGCCCGCGCCCGGGAGCTGTCTGGCGGCAGACGTGAGCTGGCAGGCGATCTCCGGGCCGGAGTTGGAGACGCCCGCGGGGACCGGGGCGACCCTCGCGCTGCAGAGCTCCGCGAGAGATCTGTCGGTCGTCGGGCAGACGCTGACGCTGGAGTTCACCGTCTCGGGCGGCCCGGGGAACGTCGTCACCGAGGCCCGGTCGCTGCCCATCTCCGTCGAGCCGTTCGTCACCGTCGCCTCGCGCATCGACCCGCCGCTCAGTCAGCTCGAAGACGGGCGCGTGTATGTCGTCTCGTTGACCAACACGCTCTCGTGCGACGCGGAGGGGCTCACCGTGAAGCTGCCGGTGCGCCGCGTCGATGCGTCATCGGTGACGCTCGACGGTCGCCCCATCGCCGCGGTGGAGACCGGTGAGGGGCTCGAGATCGCGGCGGTGACGCTCGGCGCGACGCCGGTGGAGCTGCGCGTGCGGGGGAGCGGGGTGCTGCTCGGAGGCGCGGCGCCCGACGCGACGGTGTGGCTCCATGGCGTGAAGGTCTCGCGCGACAACGCGACCGTGCCGGGCCGGAGCTGCGGCTGCTCGAGCCTCGACGGCGCGCTGGGAACGCTCTGGTTGCTGGTGCTCTGGGCGCGCCGACGCATCGCGCAGAAGTGAGCTACGGTCGCGGCACCCGTGCGTACCCGATTTCTTGCCGTGCTCGCTGTCGTGGCGGTGGGGTGTGGCCAGCAGAAACCCTTCACGGGTGAACCAGAGGAGACACCCGACGCGGCGGTCGACTTCCGCTGCGACTCGTCGGAGCAGTGTCAGCTCGGTCAGCGCTGCGAGTTGGGCGCGTGCCTGGAGGGGTCGCTGCTCTTCGACGCCGGGTTCTTCTGCACGCGCGACGAAGACTGCGCGCTCACCGAGTGGTGCGTGCGCAGCAAGGGCGAGTGTTGGCTGCGGCCCAGCGTGAGCGCGCAGGGCGACGCCGGTTTGCCTCCCGCGTGCAACCCCGGTGAGGAGGCGAGCTGCGGTGTGGCCAAGCTCGGGGAGTGCCGGCTCGGCGTCTCGACGTGCGTCGCCAGCGGTGACAGCTGGGCTCCGTCGGCGTGCGTGGGCAGCGTGGACCCCGACGTCGAGGTCTGCGACGGCCTCGACAACGACTGCGATGGCATCGTCGACGATGGCCAGCCCATCGTGAGCTGCGGGGTCGGCGCGTGTCGCCGCAGCCTCGACAGCTGCGCCAACGGTACCGGCGTCGCGTGCGTGCCCGGCGCGCCCACCGCGGAGATCTGCAATGGCCTCGACGACGATTGCGACGGCCAGACCGACGAGCAGCTCGCGCCGCTGACGTGTGGGCAGGGCGTGTGTCGCCGCAGCGTCCCGGCGTGCATTCAAGGCGTGCCGCAGGCGTGCACCCCGGGCGCGCCGCAGACGGAGACGTGCAACAGCCTCGATGACGACTGCGACGGCGTCGTCGACAACAACCTCCCGGTGCTGACGTGCGGGCAGGGCGTGTGCGCGCGCAGCGTCCCGGCGTGTGTCGGTGGCATGGCGCAGACCTGCACGGCCGGCGCGCCCGGCGCCGAGGTGTGCGACGGGCTCGACAACGACTGCGACGGAGAGATCGACGAAGACCAGGGCACCCTCTCGTGCGGCAACGGCGCCTGCGCGCGCACGGTGAACCGCTGCGTCGCGGGCACGGTGCAGGTCTGTACGCCGGGCCAGCCGGTCCCCGAGACGTGTGACAACCTCGACAACGACTGCGACCTCCAGATCGATGAAGACCTCGGCACGATCTCGTGTGGTGTTGGCGCCTGCGCGAGATCGGTGAACGCGTGCGCCAACGGCCAGGCGGTGATCTGCACGCCCGGCGCTCCGGTCCCGGAGTGGTGCAACGGCCTCGACGACGACTGCGACGGGCAGATCGACGAAGACCTCGGCCTCCTCACCTGCGGCGCCGGGCTGTGCGCGGCCAGCGTCTCTGCGTGCGTCGGCGGCGTGCCGCAGATCTGCACCACCGGCGCACCCGCGACGGAGGTCTGCGACGGCGCCGACAACAACTGCGACGGCACCATCGACGAGGGCTGCAGCTGCACGCCCGGCGCGACGCGCAGTTGCTACCCCGGCCCTGTGGGCACTGCCGGCGTCGGGCGCTGCACGAGTGGCGTCGACACCTGCAGCAGCGCGGGGCAGTGGCAGGGCTGCGTGGGTGCCATCACGCCGACCGCCGAGGTGTGTGACGGCCTCGACAACGACTGCGACAACCAGACCGACGAGAGCCTGGGCACGATCTCCTGCGGCGTCGGGAGCTGTCAGCGCACCGTCAACGCGTGCGTCGGCGGATCCTCTCAGACGTGCACGCCTGGAGCTCCCTCCACGGAGACCTGCGACAACCTCGACAACGACTGCGATGGGCTCACCGATGAAGCGCTCGGCAGCAGCTCCTGCGGCGTCGGCGCCTGCGCGCGCACGGTGCAGAACTGCGTGGGCGGCGTGACCCAGACCTGCACCGCCGGCAGCCCCTCGACGGAGATCTGCGATGGCGTCGACAACAACTGCAACGGCAGCACCGACGAAGCGCTCGGCTCGACCTCCTGCGGTACGGGCGCGTGCGCGCGCAGCGTGCAGAACTGCGCCGGCGGCGTCTCGCAGTCATGCGTGCCCGGCGCGCCGACCGCCGAGGTGTGCAACGGCGTCGACGACAACTGCAACAGCTCCACCGACGAGGGCCTCGGCAACACCACGTGCGGCGTCGGTGCGTGTCTGCGCACGGTGGCGGCGTGTGTCTCCGGGAGCACGCAGACGTGCTCTCCCGGTGCGCCGATCGCGGAGAGCTGCAACGGCATCGACGATGACTGCGACGGGGTGATCGACGACGGCGTGTGCGGGCCGGTCGTCACCTGCGGCGGCAGCCTCACCACCACGCCGAACAACACCGTGAACGTCACCGGCTCCTACACTTCGTCGCGCTCCGCGAGCTGCCAGTGGACCGTGACCGCGCCCGGCACCTCGACCGGCACCATCACCAGCCCCACATGCAGCGGCGCGAGCTACTTCGCCGACGTCGTGGGCACGCACACGCTGCACTACACGGTGACCGACAGCGCAGGCGTCGCGTCGAGCTGCGACGTCGTGGTGAACGTCGTGCCGCCGGGAGATCTCTGGGTCGAGCTCACGTGGGACAAGAGCAACGACATGGATCTCCACCTGCTGCACCCGAGCGCCGGGGCGTACTCGTCGGCGTCGAGTTGGCTCACCACGCCGTACGATTGTTACTTCTCGAACAAGGTCCCGAGCTGGGACAACACGGGCACCGCCGATGACCCCTCACTCGATCGCGACGTGATCAGCGGCACCGGCCCGGAGAACACGCGCATCAACGCGCCCAGCACCACGCATGACTACTTCATCGGCGTGCACATGTACTCGTACGCGGCGGCCAGCCCGGTGACGACCACCATGCGCGTGTATTGCGGCGGCATGCTGGTGCGCACCGAGACGCGCGTGTTCTCCACCAGCAAGGAGTTCTGGGTGCCGGGCAAGGTGCGCTTCTCCGGCGCGAGCTGCACGTACACGCCGTTGAACTCGGTCTTCCAGAAGCCATGACGCCACGCGGGTTTCATCATGTCGCCATCCAGGTGCGCGACGTCGAGCAGGTGACGGCGTTCTACGTGCGCGTCCTCGGGCTCACCGAGGTGAAGCGCTTTCATCGCGACGACGGCTCGCTGCGCAGCGTGTGGGTCAACGCAGGGGAGGGCGAGGCTTTCTTCGCGATCGAAGACGCCCCCGCGCACACGCCCGCTGGAGCCCTCGGGTTCTCGATGGTGGCCCTGCGTATCGACGCTTCGGCGCGCGCCGCCGTCATCGAGGAGCTCACCCGCGCCGGGGTCGCGATCGAGAAACAGTCTGGGTGGACCGTGTACGTCCGCGACCCGGAGGGGAATCTGGTCGGCCTCTCGCATCACCCAGAGCCCGCGCCGTGAAGTAAGACGCGTCTCCGTGCCGCGACTGGGAGAGCTGCTGCTGCAGGAAAAGCTGGTGACCCCCGCGCAGCTCGAGGAGGCGCTCGAGACGCAGGTCGTGCACGGCGGCCGTCTGGGCACCAACCTCGTCGAGCTCGGCTTCTTGAAGGAGGCCGACCTCGCGCGCGTGCTGGGCCGGCTGCACAACATGCCCTTCGCGTCGGGGGAGATGGTGCCCGACCCGCAGGCCCTCGCGTTGGTCGATCGCCAGTTCTACGACGATCAAGACGTGCTCCCGATGCGCATCGACGCCACGCGCCTGACGGTGGCGGTGCTGGGCCCGAATCAGCTCAAGGCCATCGACGCGCTGGGCTTCAAGGCGGGCAAGCGCGTGGTGCCGGTGTTGATCCCCGAGTTCCGCATGAACCAGTTGCTGCGCGCGCACTGCAAGGCGTTCCGCCCGATGCGGCCCATCGACATGAACGCGCTGCGGCCCAGCAAGAAGAAGGACGCGCGCGAGCCCTCGGCGGGCGACGTCGCCGACCTCATCAACGAAGACGAGTTCGCGCAGATCTACGCGCAGGCGGCGCTGGGCGGCGCGGCGGCCGAAGAAGAAGAGGTCATCGAGGGCGCGGTCATCGAAGAGGAGGCGCTCCCGGCGCCGGTGCCCTCCGCGCCGCGCGTGGAGAAGGACCTCGATCTCCCGTCGCTCAACTTCGCGGAGGCGCAGGCGCAGCTGCAGCGCGACGCCAACCGCGAAGACATCGCGATCACCGTGCTGCGGTTCGCGCGCAGCAAGTTCCGCCGGGCGCTGTTGCTGAACGTGCAGGGCGAGCTGGTCACCGGCTGGCACGGCATGGGGCTCCGCGTGAAGGAGCGCGCGGTGCGCCGCATGGGCGTGACGTTGCGCGAGGCGAACACCTTCCAGCTGGTCGCGAAGCTCAAGGCGCACTTCGTCGGGCCGATGAAGCGCACCCCCAACATGGACATCTTCTATCGGCTGCTCGGCGGTGATTACCCGCAGACGGCCGTCGCGCTGCCGCTGCTGGTGCGCGGCAAAATCGTGCACATCCTCTACGTCGATCAGGGGCCGAAGCAGATCACCCCGCCCGACGTCGGCGAGCTGCTGATCGTGAGCCAGAGCGTGACGCGCAGCTATGAGGCGCTGATCAGGCAGCGCCAGGCCGCGCGCGCGAACTGACGCCTACTGGAGCTCGACGTTGAACGAGACGCGCTGGCTCCCGTAGATCGAGAAGGGCTCGCTCCACTTCGACTGACCGAAGCGTACCTCGATGCGGTGGTTGCCTTCGTACACGGGGATCTCCCCGCGGATGGGCGCCAGCCCCTTCTTCACGCCATCGATGAACACCGTCGCGCCCTCGGGCGCCTTCACCGCCACGAAGCCCTGCTGGAAGGTGAAGTTCTCGTCGACCGAGTCGCCCTTCACGGTGATGGCGCGCGTGGCCTTGATGCCCAGCGCCTTGTTCTCGAGCGTGAAGACCTTGCGGCCCTGGCTCACCATCCCGCTCCACGGCGTCTTGCCCAGCGCCTTGCCGTCGAGCATGAGCTCCACGACCGGCGAGGAGTCGATGCTCACGCGCACCGCTTCGGGGACGGTGGTGATCACCGCGGCGGTCGCGCCGGCATCGGCGAGCGTGGTCGCGCCCGCGTCGGTCTCTGCTTCACCCGCGTCCATCGGCTCCCCGGCGTCGAGCTCGCCCGCGTCGACCGGCTCACTCGCGCCGGCGTCGATCACCGCCACCGGTACCGGCACCGGCGTCACCTCCGGCACCTTCGGCGGCGGAGGCGGTTGCGTCGCGATGAAGAGGCCTCCGGCCAGGAGCAACGCGACGACGATGGCGATCGCCACCGGCACCACGTTCGACTTCTGCGGGCGTTCCGGCTCGGGGGGCGGAGTCCACGCCGGCTTCGCAGGGGCGGGCGGTTGGGGCGGCTTCGGAGGCGCGGGCGGAGGCTTCGGCGCGTCGACCGGCTTCGGCGGCGCGGCGACCGGAGCGGGCTTCGGAGGCTCCGGCGGCGGCGGTTGCGGGTTCGCCCACTGCTTGCGCACGAAGTCGGCGATGCCCGCGTCGATGATGCGGGTGCGATCGGCGCGCAGCTGGCTCGACTGGGGGAAGAGCGAGTCGAAGAACTTCTCGAGCTCCTCCGTCGTCGCGATCTCGTCGCCCGCGACGGCCTCCAACGCCTCGCGCATCGCCAGCGGCGTGGGGTAGCGATCGGCCGCCTTCTTCGCCGTCGCCTTCTCGAGGATCGGCCGGAACTTCTCGGGGATGTCTTCAGACGCCGGCAGCGGCAGCGTCAGCACCGCGTGGTCGAACTGCTCGGCCTGATCGATCCACGGGACATCGCCGGTGAGGCACTCGAAGAGCGCCACGCCCAGCAGGTACACGTCGGTGGGGATGCTGATGGCGTCGCGGCCGCCGATGATCTGCTCGGGGGCGGAGTGCACGCGCCGCCCCTTCACGCGCTGCCCGCCGATCTCCCGCGGCGCGAAGGCCAGCGCCCCGTAGCCGGTCACCTTCGTCACGCCGCGGAACGAGATGAGCATCGTCTCCGGGCGGAGGTCGCCGTGCACCAGCGGGTTGCCGTCGTCGTTGCCCGCGATGTGCGCGTAGTGCACGCCCGTGCACGCGTCGATGATGATGCGGGTGGCGACGCGCACCGGCAGCTTCTTGCTGACCTCGATGATCTTCCGGAGCGACTCGCCGTCGGCGAACTCCACGACGCGCGCGTGCCCCTGCTCGAGCTTCGCGAAGCCCATCACCGTGACGATGTTGGGGTGATCGAGCTGTGCCGCGTGCTCCGTCTCGCGGCGGATCTTGTCGAGCAGCGCGGGGTCCTTCTCGGCGGCTTCGGGCACCCAGATGATCACCACCGGGCGCGCCTTGTTGTCGGCACTGATGGCGAGGCCCAGAAAGGCTCGCGAGCCCTCACCAGCCTGCAACGGACCCAGCGCCTGATAGCGGTACGCGCTCATGGCTCGAAAGGTACGTTGCGAACTCCGGGCGTCAACTCTTCTTGGAATTCGCTACGGCGCTGTAGCAGTCGGCGGTGGAGCCGGTTCACTGCGCTGTTGCGGCGAACGCGCAATCAAAACGGCATCGTCAGGTAGTAGCCGCGCGAGCCGCGCTTCACGAGCAGCAGCACGCTGCGCTTCCCCCGCGCCTGGATGACGGCCTCCCGGTACGTCTCGGCGTTGGTCACCGGCTGCTGGTTGATGCGCAGCACGATGTCGCCCGGCGCGAGGCCCACCGACGCCGAGTTGCTGTTGGGGCGAACTGACGTCACCTGCATGCCGCCGGCGCTCGCCTTGAGCCGCAGCCCGAGACGCTCCCACACCGTGCTGTCGACCAGCCTCTGGGGGAACTCGTGCGGCGTGAGCTCCACCTGCAGCTCCTGCCCCGCGCGGAACAGCCCGATGTGCACCGGCGCCTTCGCGGTGACGCCGTGGAGCCGGCTGTTGAGATCGTCGGCGTTCTCCACCTGCGTGGTGCCCACCTGCGTGACGATGTCACCCCGTTGGATGCCGGCGGCCTGCGCGGGGCTGCCCTCCTCGACGTTGGAGATCAGCGCGCCGTACGTGCGCTCCCAGCCGAGGCGCCGCGAGAGCTCCAGCGAGAGCGGCTCCACGTCGAGCCCCACCCACGCCGGGCGCACTTTGCCGAACTGCGTGAGCTCCGCGACGATGCGCTTCACCTTGTCCGCGGGGATGGCGAAGCCGATGTTCTGCGCCGACGCGATGATCGCCGAGTTGATGCCGATCACCTCGCCGTCGATGTTCAGCAGCGGCCCACCGGAGTTGCCGGGGTTGATCGACGCGTCGGTCTGGATGAAGTCGTTCAACACGCGATCTCCGTCGCGGATGGTGCGCCCCAGCGCGGAGATCACGCCCGCGGTCACCGTCTTCTTGAGGCCCAGCGGGCTCCCGATGGCGATCGCCGTCTCACCGATCATCAGATCAGCCGAGGTGCCCAGCTTTGCCGAGGGCAGCGGCCCGTTCGCCTTCACCTTGAGCACTGCGATGTCCGCCTCCGAATCGGAGCCGATCACCTCCGCGTCGAGCTGCCGGCCGTCGGCCAGCACCACGTGGATCTGCGAGGCCCCGCGGATCACGTGATCATTCGTCACGATGACGCCCGCGGGGTCGATGATCACGCCCGAGCCCAGGCCCTCCACCGCGCGCCGCTCTTCCTGCGGGCCGAAGAAGAAGAAGTCTGACGCCCGGTTGCGGCGGGTCTCCACCATCGAGACGGTGCCCACGTACACGACCGCGGGAGACACCTTCTCGACCACCTGCACCACGGGGCTGCGGCGCGAGGCGAGGTCACCGGTGAATAACGACAGCGAGAGGCCGATCAGCGGGAGCACCATGACGATGCATGTAACACCGCGTTCTGCTTCCGCTAGGCTGCCCGGCCCTATGACACGAATGCTGATGGCCCTGGTCGTCTGCGGTTCGCTGACCTCCTTCGCGCAAGATGACGCCGAGGCGAAAAAGGTCGCCGAGACCTACCTCAACGCGCTGACCGGCACCGGCGACGAAGCCGGGAAGGATCTGCTCCTCGGCGGCGTCACCATGACCGCCCAGCTCTTCAGCCTCGAGAACTGGAAGTTCAAGGACAAGGACCCCGTGCGCCGCGAGGAGGGCGACCTCGCGCACGCGGTGCAGATGATGAACACGTTGGACAAGTCGGGCCGCGCGGCGCTCACCAAGCTGATGGGCGTCGAGGCCGTCGGCGACGATCTCAAGATGACCGAGGTCGGCCCCGAAGAGGCCACCAAGCTGCTCGCGCCCACCAAGCAGCACGCCGCCGAGTTCGCCAAGCACCACCCGGTGCTCGCGTACATCTTGCGCGTCGGCAAGGAGGTCTACTGGCACCCGAAGAACCCGATGCGCGCCGTGCTGGCGAAGTCGGGCACCAAGGGCAAGTACACCATCGAGGTCCACCGGTGGACGGTGACCAGCGTCGAGGGCGCCGCCAAGACGCCCCGTGAGTGGCCGCTGCGCGTGGTGCGCTTCAAGTCCGACAAGGTCGACACGGGGTGGAAGATCCTCCCCGCGTCTGACTGGAACGCGGAGTAGGCCTCAGCGCACCGGCGGCGCGAGGGTCGACAACGCCCTCGTGCCGATGGCCTTCACGTAGAGCTGCTGCGCGAACCGGCTCGGCTCCGTGGAGTGCATCAACCGCCGCGCCTCACCGCGCGCGCGGGCCGCGGCCTCGGCTCTCCCTCGCGCCTCGAAGTACTCGCCCTGGTACCAGAGCCGCCGCGCGTACAGCGCGCGCACCTCGGCGGTGAACTTCTCGTCGGCCATCGCGCGCGCCAGCGACTCCTTCTTCGCCTTCTTCTCCGCCGCGTCGCCGGCGCCCAACTCGGCGGTGAGTGACTTCGCCGACAGCGCGATGAGGTCGCTCTCCGACGGGTACCACTCGGCGATCTCCTTCTCGTCGTGCAGCTTCGCGCCGTCTTCGCGCGCGGCGGCGTCACCGGCCTCCAGCGCGGGGATCTCGAAGTTCGCGTCTTCCGGGGTGATCTTCAGCCGCTGCAGCGCCTGGGAGATCTCGGTGGTGATCTCCGTATGGTTCTTCTCCGAGAGCCACAGCGCGCGCGCCAGCTCCTGCCGGGCGCGTTCGAACGACACCAGCATCACCGGCTGTGCCTCGCTGTTCTGGATCTCCGCGAGCCGCCGGCGGAACTTCTGCCGCGTGGTCTCCTCGCTGCCGAACTGCGCGAGCCCCAATTCGTCGTGCACGATCGCCTGGTACACGATGGCGCCTCCGGTGCGATTCGGCGTGGCGAAGAACATCACGCGCTCGCCGGTGCCCAGTTGTGACGACAGCACCGCCTGAAACGGGTTGCCGGTCTCCTCGGCGGCGGGCGGCGCTTCTCGCTTCGGCGCCTCGACCGTCACGCCGCTCGACTGCAGCTGGTACAGCGCCTTTTTCGCCAGCCGCGCGTGCGCCTTCGACGCCGATTCACGCAGCGTGAGCGGGAGCTCCGGCTTCTTCGCCTTCACCCACGCTTCCAACACCGCCTGCGCGTCTTTCTCGGGGAGTGCTTCGACCTGCGCCGCGGTCATCTGCAGGAAATCCATGCCCGCGAATGTGCCTCAACGTCACCGGCGCCGCACGAGGAAGAAGTTGCCCGCCTGCCCCGCGACGTAGAGCTGGTCCTGCATGAGTTGACCGAAGATCTGCTCGGGCCGCGGGCCGCGCACCACGAAGTGGTCGTAGTACTTCCCCTGTTCTTCCCAGCGCATCTGATCGGGGCGCCACTCGCTGGGGAAGGTCGGCGGCGGCTCACCGCGGTACATCACCGGGCTGTGCGGCGTCAGCGCGAACGAGAAGTTCGTGAGGCCTCCGCGCTCGCGCGCCACCACCGTCGACGCGTGGAGGTACACCGGGTGCGTCACCGCGTGAGATCTCGTGTCGTAGATGAGGCCCATCACACGCGGCTTGTCGCCGGCGAAGCGCGCGAGCTCGGTCAGCGCCTTTGATTCTTCGTCGAACGCGCGGAACGCGGAGCCCAACGGCATCATCAACACCAGCGACGACGCGGCCGCGACATAGAGGAAGCGCCGCTGCCAGACCTCCGCCAACACCGGCACGCTGCACACCAGCAACGCCGCGAGCAGATGGGCGTAGCGCGTGTTCAGGTAATACATGTACCCGCGGATATCGAAGGGCAGCGAGACGTAGAGCACCGCCGCGAGCACCGCGAGACCGACGATGCGCCACCGCGCGACGGGCCCCTCTTCCTGGCGCTGCTTCTCCTTCGAGAAGAAGCGCAGCAGCCCCACGCCCAACGCCGCGAGCGCGATCAGGAACACCAGCTTGATCACGCGCTGATCGTCGGGCGCCATGCCGCCGAGAATCGGGAAGCTGAACTCGCCGTTCCGCAGGGTGACGAACTCGCCCACGTTCTGATCGAACGATTTGAACGCCAGGTTCTCCTTCGACAGCATCGGGCCCCACGACCTCCACGGCTGGCCGGGCGCGATCTCCGCGGGCTGCCCCACGCGCAGGCCGACCCACAAGATGAAGGTCACCACGCCGGGCATCACGCCGAGCAGCGCGGGGACGCGCGCCTTCCACGTCTTGCCTTCGGGCGCCGGCGTCGTCACCAGGAGGAACGGCAGCGCCACGCCCAACCACGCGAACGACTGCACGTGGAAGAGCAGCACCAGCGTCAACATCACCGCGAGCCAGATCGCCCAGTACCGTCGCCGCGCGTTGTCTTCGATGGCGCGCACGAAGAGGCCGCAGGTCAGCAACGCGAGCGGCAGCGACGCGCAGTAGTTGATGAAACCCCACGCGAAGGAGTCGCCGTACGCGAACGGCAGCGCGAGCAACGCGGGCCACGTCGGCCGCTTGAAGGTGCGCAGCAGGAACGCGAGCGACAGCGGCAGCCCCACCACGTACGCCGTGAGGAAGACGCGGTTGGCCAGCTCCAGCGGCATCACCCAGTTCAGCGTCGCCACCGCGTAGTAGTAGCCGAGGTACGGCGTCAGCTCCGGGCGGCGCGCGAAGACCTCGGGGTACAGCGTCGACGCGTCGTTGAGCCGGTGCAGCACCGAGATGAGGTGGAGGTGTTGGGGCAGATCGACCAGCGGCAGGGCCTGGCTCATCCACAAGGGGACGACGCCGCACACCAGCGCGCCGAGCCACACGAGTTGTTCAACGCTGAGTCGTCTCACGAGGTGAGAGCCAATTTGCAGTGCGTGTCTTGGCAAGGCCACAAGTTTTGGTTACTCGCGGCGCCCATGCTGATGGCCTCGCTCACCGTTGGTGCATTGTTCCTCGGCTCGACCCACGTCGAGAAGCCGCTGCGCGCCGAGGAGCGCGTGCGCACCGAGAAGCGTGATGAAAAGCGGAGCCCGCAGAAGATGATCGAGCCGCTCAAGGGCGCTGGTGAGTCGACGCAGTTGCCCGAGACCGCGCGCTACGACGCACGCGGCGGCGTGTTGATCTGAACGCAGCACCGAAGTCTTCCTCACCCGTGGAGTACGCATGATTCGCCTGCTGACGTTGTCGCTCGTTGTCGTCGCGGTCCTGGGCTGTGGAGGGGGAACCGTGACGGTCGGTGGTGCGGGTGGCGGCAGCGCGACCTCCGGTGGCGGTGACGGCGCGACCGGCGGCGGTGATGGCGCGACCGGCGGCGGCGCTGCGACGGCCGGCGGTGGCACTGCGACGACCGGCGGAGGAACTGCGTCGACCGGCGGCGGCACGGCGACGACCGGAGGCGGCTCCGGCACCACGGGCGGTGGC
>CAMLFP010000040.1 GCA_946479335.1 uncultured Archangium sp. | reverse complement strand
TCATGCATCTCTGAAGCGATGTTCTTGTTCGAGGGAGCGGCCAGCGGGCGCAATGGAGTCGTCAACCTGTTCAAGTCTCTCGAACAGGGTCGGCTGATGAGTCAACACCTCCTGCCAGAAGAGACCCGTGGAGTGGCTGCGGAGTTCACCCGCTACCAGGATCGTTGGGTCGACTTCGCCGACGCGTGCATCGTCCGCCTGAGCGATCTGAATCCGGCGTTGCCCATTGCCTCCGTCGATCGGCGCGACTTCACCGTCTACTTTCGCAGCAGGCCAGATCGCGACCTCAGGTTGCCGCCCGGCGCTCGGCCGAAGCGGCACCGCTGAGCGTCGGAACCAGCGCGTCGAGCTCGTTCACCAGCGCGTCGCCGAAGAAGACCTTCAGCTCATCGCGCGACATTTCGTACAGCGTTGGGCCGGTGCTGACGCACGCGAGATCGTCGGTGACGTCGTGGCTCGGTCGCAGCACGCCCTTGTCCCACGTGACGGGGAACAGCCAGCACACCGACGGCTTGATGCGGTGGTAGTCGAGGCCCTTCGACAGCGCGAACGCGTGGATGCCGCAGCCCCGCCCCTTCGGGTTCAGGAACACGCACGCGCCGTTGCGCGTCTTGCTGCGCACGAAGCGCCCCGACTCGTACTCCGGGTCTTCTTTCTCTTCGGTGGTGAACCACTGCTCGGGCGGCACGCCGATGAAGGCGGCCAGCTCGTCTTTGTGCGCGAGGATGCGCTCGCGCTCGGCGAGGTTCACGTCGCAGCCGTACTGGCAGCAGCTGTCGTGACAGAACGTGCACTGCATGCAGTGCCCGAAGTAGCGGAGCTGGAAGATGCGGGTGTCGACCTGTTTCAGGACTGGGACAGAGGAGATGGGGAGCAGCAAGCGGGGCGCCGTCTAGCCGGTTGTAGTCGCTGACGGAACGTGTCAAAGGCCGCGCCCGATGTTTCCCCGAGAAAAAATCCGCAACGTCGCCATCGTCGCCCACGTCGACCACGGCAAGACCACCCTCGTCGATCACATGCTGCGCCAGGGCGGCGCTTTCCGCTCCAATGAGCAGGTCGCTGAACGAGTCATGGACTCGAACGACCTCGAGCGTGAAAAAGGCATCACCATCATGGCCAAGAACACGGCCATCGGTTGGAAGGACCACTTCATCAACATCGTCGACACGCCTGGCCACGCCGACTTCGGCGGTGAAGTCGAGCGCGGTCTGCGCATGGTCGACGGCGTGATCCTCCTGGTCGACGCGGCCGAAGGCCCGTTGCCCCAGACGCGCTTCGTGCTCGGCAAGGCGCTCGGCCTCGGGCTCAAGACGGTGCTCTGCATCAACAAGATCGACCGCAAGGACGCGCGCGCGAAGGAAGTGCTCGACCTCGTCTACTCGCTCTACATCGACCTCGGCGCCGACGAGAAAGACCTCGAGATGCCGGTCGTCTACGCCATCGCGCGTGAAGGCAAGGCCGGGTACGACCTCGAGAACATCGGCAACTCGCTGGAGCCGTTGCTCGACGCGATCGTCAGCCACATCTCGCCGCCGCCCGCGCCGGCGCCCGACGCCAACACGCAGCTGCTGCTGGCCAACCTCGACTACGACACCTTCGTCGGCCGCATCGGCATCGGCCGCGTCTCGGCCGGCAAGCTGGCGCCGAACATGCCCGTGACGGTCGCCCGCGACGGCGGCAAGTTCGAGCAGGGCAAGATCGTGAAGCTCTTCGGCTTCTCCGGCCTCAAGCGCGTGGAGATCGCCGAGGCGGGCCCCGGTGAGATCGTGTGCATCGCCGGCATCGAAGACATCTCGATCGGCGACACCATCTGCGACGCGGAGAACCCCAAGCCGCTGCCGCGCATCAAGGTCGACGAGCCGACCATGATGATGATCTTCCGCGTCAACAACGGGCCGTACGCCGGGCGCGAAGGCAAGTACGTCACCTCGCGCAACATCCGCGATCGCCTGATGATCGAGGC
Source organism: uncultured Archangium sp. (assembly GCA_946479335.1). The sequence goes on along the minus strand of CAMLFP010000040.1, from coordinate 21,553 downwards.
GTACAAGAACGTGTCGATCCGCGTGGAGCCGACCGACTCGCCCGACGCCTTCAAGGTGGTCGGCCGCGGCGAACTCCAGCTCGCGGTGATCATCGAGACCATGCGCCGCGAGGGCTTCGAGCTCACCGCGTCGAACCCGGAGCCGGTGATCAAGGAGATCGACGGCGTTCGTCACGAGCCGATGGAGCTGGTGTTCTGCGACGTGCCGGAGATGTCGGTCGGCGTGGTGACCGAGCGCCTCGGGCCCCGCAAGGGCCGCATGGTCGACATGCAGCAGCTGGGCGGCGCGCGTACGCGCGTGCAGTACCGCATCCCCGCGCGCGGGCTGGTCGGCTTCCGTTCGGAGTTCCTCACCATCACCAAGGGCGAAGGCATCATGTCTTCGCAGTTCGACGGGTGGGAGCCGTACATGGGCTACATCCCCCGGCGCTCGAACGGCGCGATCATCGCCGACCGTCTGGGCGACGCGGTGCCGTACGCGCTCTTCAGCATCCAGGAGCGCGGCAAGCTCTTCGTGAAGCCGGGCGACGCGCTCTACGAGGGCATGATCATCGGCGAGAACGCGCACCCGTCGGATCTCGACGTGAACGCGAGCCGCGCGAAGAAGCTGACCAACATCCGCGCCGCGGGTCGCGACGAGAACGTGATCCTCGTGCCGCCCTTCGACATGACGCTCGAGAAGGCGCTGGAGTGGATCGCCGAGGACGAGCTGGTCGAGGTGACGCCGAAGACCATCCGCCTCCGCAAGCGCACCCTCGCCTTCAACGATCGCTACCGCAGCGAGCGCGATCGCAAGCGCGAGAAGGAAGAGGCCGACTGAGTTCGCTTTGGCGGCCCCGCCCACGTCGCCCCAGCGCTCTCGCTGGCGGCGACGTTTTCATTTCTGCACTCCGCCGCCGCGGCGCGCGCGTCGAGTAGCTTCGCGTCCGTGCGTACGTGGCTGGAGAGAGTCGACCCCGGCGGTGAGCCGATCGCGCTCCCCGAGCGCTCGGGCCGGCTGATCTTCGGCCGCGGTGCGGGCTCGACGATCATCTTCGACGACGTCCGCGTGTCGCGGCAGCACGTCGAGCTGATGTGGGCGGAGGGGTTCTGGCGCGTGCGCGACCTCGGCTCGAACGGCGGCACGTTCGTCAACGGCGAGCAGATCGCCGAGCGGCGCGCGCTCTTCACCGGCGATGTGATCACCTTCGGCGCGGTGCGCCTGCGCTTCTGCACCGAGGAGCAAGGCGAGCCCGCCACCTTCGAGGCGCTGCTGCGCGACCCGTCGAACGAGATGCACTGGCGCGTCTACGCAGACCAGCTCCAGGAGCGCAGCGACCCGCTCGGCGAGCGCGTCGCGAGATCGCTGGTGGGCCAGCGCGTCGATCACATGCCGTGGCTGCGCGGCCTGTGGGACGCCTTCGTCTCGGGCGAGCTTGAGCTCGAATGGAAGTACGGGTTCATCCACCGCGCGGTGCTGCGCACGGTGGCGGGCCGGCTCCCCGCGCAGTGGCGGCACACCCTCAACGAGCTCTTCAACCTGCGCGTGGGCCGGTTCCTCCACGGCCTCACGCTCGATCTGCCGCGCCTGGCCAGCAGCGCGCCGGGCGAGGCGGTGATGCCGTTGGCCGAGCGACTCCAGGAAGCACAGCGCTTCCTCGCCAGCGCGCCCGCGCTCCCCGCGACGCTGGAGCGGCTGAACCTCGGGTACGAGCTGACCGACGCGGGCCAGGGAGACGTGGCGGTCGCGCCAAGCCTCGCGGTGCTGCTGCCGAAGCTGCGCGAGACGCCGGTGTTCCATCGCGCGAGCGGCATGCTGCTTCGGGTGATGTCGGTGGAGAAAGGCGTGCGGCTGAGCGGCATCGAGGGGAGCCGCGTGCTGACGCGGGGCACGCGCCTCCGCCGTGGAGAGAAAGGCGTGCTGTACGTCGAGGCGACACCGGGGATCCCCCTGATGGCCGAGGGCAACCCGTGCCACTTCAGCGTCGTGGCCGGTGGCATGCAGCTGGTGTCGGGGCGGATGCGCGGCGAGGTGCGCGTCAACCACCGCATCGACGCGATGTACGAGCTGCTTCCCGGAGATCTCATCGACGTGCAGGGTGCGGCGCGCTTCCGTGTGGAGCTGGTGCCGTGAGCGCGTGGCTCAAGAAGCTCGACCTCGACACGTTCCGCGTCAGCGTGAGCCCGCTGGTCACCACGCGCGAGTTTCCCCGCGGCGCGCGCCTCACGGTCGATGGCGTATTGCACGTGCGTGGCGCGCCGCCGCGGGCGCTCCAGCACGGTGACGACTTCATCGAGGGCGCAGGGCTCTACGTGTTCGTGACGCGGCCCTCGCATGAGAACGCGGCGCTGATCGCCAACATCGACGCAGGCCCCGGCGATGACACCGCGATCAAGGTGTGGAGCGACTGGCTGCTGGAGCACGGAGATCCGCTCGGGGAGCACCTCCTGGGCGCGACGCCACAGCCGTGGGTGCTCGAGGGGCTCGACAGTCGCGCGCTCGAGCTCACCTGGCACCACGGGCTCATCACCGCGGCGACCCTGCGCTCCACGCCGACCTCGCGTTCGCCCGCGCAGCTCCTGCTCCGGCTGCAGGCGACGCGCGTGTTCCGCTGGGTCCGCGCGCTGACGATCGACTGCGCGGCGTGGAACACCTCCATCGACGGCGTGCAGGAGTCGACCGGTCTGGTGTTGCGCGCGCTGCTCGCGGGCCCGCCGCTGCCGGCGCTGCGCCGCTTGAAGTTCGGGGTGAATACCGAGCCCTTCGCCACGACGGAGCTGCTCGCCCGGCTGACGGAGCGTCTGGCGGCGCGCTTCCCCTCGCTGGACGACGACCCGACGCGCTTGCTGCGGCCCGCGCCGTCGCCGTCGCTGGAGATCGTTCGTGTGCCCGACGGGCTCGACTTTCACGCCCCCGGCGCGCGCGGTGGGCGACTGGCGCTCACCCACGGCGCGTGGGCCGGGAGTTCGGAGCCAGGCCAACTGCGACTGCTGTCGCAGGGCGTGCACCGCGGCGGCGTGATCGAGAGCTTCCTCATCGAGCGCGTCAGAGATCAGCTCTCGCTGTTCCCCGTCGAAGACGTGCTGCTCAACGGGCGACCCGCGTTTCAGACGCGGCTGCTCGACGGAGACGTCATCGAGGAGCCGCGCGGCGCCGTGTTCCGTTTCAGGGCGGAGTGAGCGTCTTCGACAACGCCTCGGCGAGATCGCGCCCTTCAGCGATGGCCCACACGATGAGCGAGGCGCCGCGCTTCGCGTCGCCGGCCGCGTACACCCCGGGCACGTTGGTCTCGAAGCGCGCGTTGGTCTTCACGTTGCCGCGCGCGTCGAGCTCCACGCCGAGCTGTGCCTTCACCTGCTGCGCGAGCGGGCTCACGAAGCCCATCGCCTGGATCAGCAGATCGACCTCCACGCGCTCGGTCTTCGCCGGGTTCGACGCGTCGACCCAATGCAGCGCGCGCAGCGTGCCGCCCTCGCCTTCCAACCGCGTGGTGCGGCGCGAGAAGACGCGCTCGCCGCCTTCTTCCTGCGACGACGAGGTGCGGAAGATGAGCGGCCATTCAGGCCAGGGGTTCGTGGCCGCGCGCTTGTCGGGCGGCGCCGCCATCAGCTCGACCTGCCGCACCGACTTGGCGCCCTGCCGCAGCGCGGTGCCCAGACAGTCAGAGCCGGTGTCGCCGCCTCCGAGGATGACGACCTGCTTGCCCTTCGCCTCGCTGACGTCGCCGCGGTTGGCGCGCTCGAGGTAGTCCATCGCCAGCACCACGCCGCTGAGCTCCACGCCGGGCACCTCGAGCACGCGCGGCTTCTGCGCGCCGATGGCGATCACCACCGCGTCGTAGCCGGCCTTCACCTCGGCCCACGTCGGCGAGACGCCCACGTCGACGCCGGTCTTGAAGACGATGCCCTCGGCTTCGAGCAACGCGAGGCGGCGGTCGATGATCGACTTCTCCAGCTTGAAGTCGGGGATTCCGTAGCGCAGGAGCCCGCCGATCTTGTCTGCGCGCTCCAGCACGGTGACGGAGTGCCCGCGCTGATTGAGCCGCGACGCCGCCGCGAGCCCCGCAGGCCCGGAGCCCACCACCGCGACGCGCTTCCCGCTGCGCACCATCGGCAACCGCGGCTTCACCCAACCTTCGGCGAACGCGCGCTCGATGATCTCCTTCTCCATCTGCTCGATGGTGACCGCGCCCTGATCGATGGCCAGCACGCACGCGCCCTCGCACGGAGCGGGACAGAGCCGCCCGGTGAACTCCGGGAAATCGTTGGTCGTCGAGAGCACCTGCCACGCCTCGCGCCAGCGGCCGTCGTACACGTGGCCATTGAAGTCGGGGATCACGTTCCCCAGCGGACAGCCCTGGTGGCAGAACGGCACGCCGCAATCCATGCAGCGGCCGGCCTGGTGCTTCGCTTCTTCAGGCGCGAGCGGCAGCGTGAACTCCTTCGAGTCCCTGAGGCGCTCTTCGATGGCGCGCTTGTGGGCGTGCTCTCGTTCCCACTGCATGAAGCCGGTCGGGTTGGCCATGGTCAGCCCTCCCTCCCGCCGACGACGCGCAAGCGCGGCTCTGTCGGAGGACGCAACCGCTGCGCGCGGCGCGCCTGCAGCACCTTGCGGTAATCGGTGGGCATCACCTTCACGAACGAGCCGACGAGGTGCTCCCAGTTGTCCAGCACGCGCTGCGCGAGGGGGCTGCGTGTCCACTTCAAGTGGCTCTCGATGAGACCGAACACCAGCCAGATCTCCGATTCATCGACGAGCGACTCGAGCTCGACCATCTCGAGGTTGCAGCGCTGCCTGAAGGTGTGCCCGCGATCGAGCACGTACGCGGTGCCGCCGCTCATGCCCGCCGCGAAGTTGCGGCCGGTGGGCCCCAGCACGACGACGACACCGCCCGTCATGTACTCGCAGCCGTGATCGCCGATGCCCTCGACGACCGCGCGCGCACCGGAGTTGCGCACCGCGAAGCGCTCACCGGCGAGCCCGCTGAAGTACGCCTCGCCCGACGTCGCGCCGTACAGCACGGTGTTGCCGACGATGACGTTCTCCTCGGGCACGAAGGTGCTGCCCTGCGGAGGCGCCACCACCACGCGCCCGCCCGACAGGCCCTTCGCGACGTAGTCGTTGGCCTCGCCCTCGAGCTCCAGCGTCACTCCGCGCGAGAGAAAAGCGCCGAAGCTCTGGCCCGCGCTGCCGCGCAGCTTCACGCGCATCGAGTCATCGGGGAGCCCATCGGCGCCGTGACGTCGCGTCAGCTCGCCCGAGAGCATCGCGCCCACCGCGCGGTGCGAGTTGGCGATCGGCACCACCGCGCTCACGTCACGCGCAGGCATCAGCAACTGCTCGTCGAGGTGGCCGGAGATGTCCTTCTTCTGCGGCGTCTTGCAGTGACGCGGGCCCGGCTGCGGCGGCGTCAGCAACTGCGAGAGATCGAGCCGCGCGGTCTTCACGCCGTCCAGCGGGCGTTGCCGCAAGAACTCGACCTGCCCCACCGCCTCGTCCAGCGTCTTGAAGCCGAGCGCCGCCATGCGCTTCCGCAGGCCCTCCGCCAGCATCAAGAAGAAGTTCACGACGTCGTCGGCGCGCCCGTGGAAGTGCTGCCGCAGCTTCGCGTCTTGCGTGGCGATGCCGACGCTGCAGGTGTTGAGGTGACACTTCCTCAACATCACGCAGCCCTCGACGATCAGCGCGGCGGTGGCGACGCCGAACTCCTCGGCGCCCAACAGCGCGGCGATCATCAGATCGCGTGAGGTGCGCAGCCCGCCGTCGACCTGCACGCGCACGCGATCGCGCAGACCGTTCATCACCAGCACCTGCTGCGCTTCAGCGAGACCGAGCTCCCAGGGCAAGCCGGCGTGCTTCACCGACGACACCGGAGACGCGCCCGTACCGCCCTCGTAGCCCGCGATGGTGACGCCGCCCGCGCCCGCCTTCGCGACGCCCGCCGCGATGGTGCCCACGCCGACCTCGCTCACCAGCTTCACGCTGACGCGCGCCGCGGGGTTCACGCACTGCAGGTCGTAGATGAGCTGCGCGAGGTCTTCGATGGAATAGATGTCGTGGTGCGGCGGCGGAGAGATCAACGTCACGCCCGGTGTCGACCACCGCACCTTCGCGATGCGCTCATCGACCTTGTGCCCGGGGAGCTGCCCGCCCTCGCCCGGCTTCGCGCCCTGCGCCACCTTGATCTGCAGCTCGTCGGCGTTGACCAGGTACTCGGTCGTCACCCCGAAGCGCGCCGACGCGACCTGCTTGATCGCGCTGCGCCGCGAGTCGCCCGTGGAATCCTTCAGGTACCGCCGCGACTCTTCGCCACCCTCGCCGCTGTTCGACTTCGCGCCGAGGCGATTCATGGCGATGGCCAGCGTCTCGTGCGCCTCCGCCGAGATGGAGCCGAACGACATCGCGCCCGTGACGAAGCGCTTCACGATCTCCCGCGCGGGCTCGACGTCTTCCAGCTTCACCGGCGTCGCGCGTGCGTGGTCGAACTCCAGCAACCCGCGGATCAACGCCGGATCTCGATCTTCCTCGTCGGCCAGCCGTTCGTAGTCTTCGAACAGCTTCGGGTCGTTGGCGCGCGTCGCCTTCTGCAGCGCGGCGATGGTCTCGGGGTTCCACTTGTGGCGCTCGCCCTCGCGACGCCACTGGTACTGCCCTCCGGTGAACGGCACCGTGGGGTCTCCGCCGCCGAAGCCACGCGCATGACGCGCGCGAACCTCGTCGCCCAGCTCGCTCAAGCCGATGCCGCCGATGCGCGAGGGCGTGCCCGCGAAGTGCCGCTCGATGAGCGCCTTGTCGAGCCCCACCGCCTCGAAGATCTGCGCGCCGCGGTACGACTGCACGGTGGAGATGCCCATCTTCGACATCACCTTGAGCAACCCGTCGTTCACCGCCTTCACGTAGTTCTTCAGGCCCTTCTCGCGCAGCTCCGGAGAGATCGAATCCAACGCGAGCCAGGGGTTGATCGCCGCCGCGCCGAAGCCGATCAGCAACGCGAAGTGATGCACCTCGCGCGCCTCCGCGGTCTCGATCAGCAACCCGGTGTGCCGGCGGATGCCGTCTTTCACCAACCGCTGGTGCACGGCGCTCACCGCCAACAACGCGGGGATCGCCATGCGCACCGCGTCGACGCCGCGATCGCTCAAGATCACCACGTCGGCGCCCGACTCCACGGCCGCCACCGCCGCGTCGCAGAGCCGGTCGACCGCCTCACCCAGCTCGCCGGTGTACGTCAGCGACAACGTCCGGGGCTCGAACACGCCCAGCGTGCGCATCGCCTTCAAGCGCGCGACGTGCTCATTGGTGAGGATCGGCCCGGGCAGCGACAGCCGGTAACAGTGCTCCGGCGTCTCGTCGAAGGTGTTGCCGTCGGGCCCGATGCTGGTGGCCAGCGACATCACCATCGCCTCGCGGATCGGGTCGATCGCCGGGTTCGTCACCTGCGCGAACAATTGATGGAAGTAGTCGAAGAGCGACGGCGCGCGCGCGCTCAACACGGCGAGCGGCGCGTCCTGGCCCATGGAGCCGGTGGGCTCCTTCCCGTCTTGCGCCATGGGGGTGATGATCAGCCGCAGATCTTCATCGGAGTACCCGAAGGCGCGCTGAAGCCGTGCCAGTTCCTCGGGCGGCGCGATGGGCGGCGCCTCGGCCGCGGGGAGTTCGTCGAAGGTGAAGACGTTGCCCTGCAGCCACTTCCGGTACGGCCAGCGGTTGACGATCTCCTTCTTCACCTCGGCGTCTTCGACGATGCGGCCCTCGACGGTGTCGACGAGGAACATGCGCCCCGGCTGCAGGCGCCCCTTGCGCAGCACGCGATCAGGCGGCACGTCGATCACCCCCGCCTCCGACGCGAGGATCACGCGATCATCTTTCGTCACCACGTAGCGCGCGGGCCGCAGGCCGTTGCGATCGAGCGTCGCGCCGACGAGGTGCCCGTCGCAGAAGGTGATCGCCGCCGGGCCGTCCCACGGCTCCATCAGCGACGACGAGTACTCGTAGAAGGCGCGGCGCGCGTCCTCCATCTCGGGGTAGCCGTCCCACGCCTCGGGGATCATCAGCATCATCGAGTGCGGCAGCGAGCGCCCGCCCAGCGTGAGCAGCTCGAGCATGTTGTCGAACTGCGCGGAGTCGGACTTCCCCGGCACGATGATCGGGTGGAGCCGATCGAGCGGGCCGCCGAACTTCGCCGACTGCAGCAGGCTGCGGCGCGAGTTCATCCAGTTGCGGTTGCCCTGCACCGTATTGATCTCGCCGTTGTGCGCGATGAAGCGGAACGGCTGCGCCAGCTCCCACGTGGGGAAGGTGTTGGTGGAGAAGCGCGAGTGCACCACCGCGATCGCGCTGACGAAGTCGGGGTCGCGGAGATCGCCGTAGAAATCAGGCAACTGCGAGGGCAGCAGCAGGCCCTTGTAGACGATGGTCTCCGCCGACAGCGACGCCACGTGGAAGCGCCCCTCGGGGTCGACGCCCGACGTGCGCACGCGGTTCTCCACCAGCTTGCGGATGATGAAGAGCTTCCGCTCGAAGGCCGAGGGCACGCAGCGGCGGCGCGCGATGTAGACCTGCCGCATCACCGGCAACACGCTGCGCGCCAGCGGGCCCAGCTTCGTCGGGTCGATCGGCACGTCGCGCCAGCCCAGCAGGCGTTGATCTTCCTGGTGCACGACCTCCGCGAACATGCGCTCGACCTCGGCGCGCGCGAACGGGTCGGTGGGCAAGAACACCTGCCCCACGCCGTAGCAGCGTCGCCGCGGCATCTCGAAGCCCAGCTTCAAGCCTTCGCGTTTGAAGAACCGGTGGGGGATCTGCAGCATGATCCCCGCGCCGTCGCCGGTCAGCGGGTCTGCGCCCGTCGCCGCGCGGTGTGCCATCCGCTGCAGCACCTCCAGCGCCTGCTCCACGATGGCGCGCGACTTCTCGCCCTTGATGTTCGCGACGAAACCGATGCCGCAGCTGTCCTTCTCCGTCGATGGCTCGTACAGACCCTGGCTCAACGCGTGCTCCTGTCGCGGCAATGACGCGCCGCGCCGGGGAGCGTAGATCACGGTGACACCGTGTGTCAGAGCGGATGTGCACGGCAGCAGATCGAATCGGCAGGTCGCTCGTTTGTGTGGGCCATGCTCGCACCGCTCCTCGCGATCGCCCTCGCCGTCTCCCCTCCGCTCACGCCCGTCTCTCCACGGTTGATCACCGTCAACGCAGACGTGTCGCTCACCGTCCCCGCGTCGAAGGTGACGCTGCACGTGCCCATCGCGGTGCGAGAGAAAGACGCGGCGACCGCGCGGCGCACCGCTGACGCGAAGCTCGCGGCGATGAAGAAGGCGCTGCCGGCGTCGGTGGAGGTGCTGGTCTACGAAGGCGGCCTCTCGCCTGAGGTGCGCGGCTCGGAGGTGATCGCGCAGACGCTCTCTCGCACCGTCTTCGTCACCTTCAATGAGCTCGCGCACGTGGAAGACGACCTCGGCACCGTGCTGCGGTTGCTGGGCGCAACGGGTGCATCGGGGCAGCTCCTCGCGAGCGACCCCGTCACGGCGGCGCAGAAGGCCAGCCTCACCGCGGCGAAGAACGCCCGCGAGCGCGCCACGCTGATGGTCGAAGCGCTCGGAGGAAAGCTGGGCTTGCCGCGCACCGTGTCTGAGAGCGTGAGCGCGCCGCCCTCGGTCAGCTTCGCGGTGACGATGTCAGAGGGCGTGGTGAAGCTGGGCAAGCTGGAGCTGCCGGTCAGCGCGCACGTCTCGGTGCAGTTCGACATCCGCGACGAAGGCTGACGCTCAACCCAGCGCAGCCGCCAGGGCGATCAGCGACGGCTCGAGCGGTGCGGCGTGTGCTGGGCGCGCCAGCAGCTCCGCGAGCGCGGGCGGTACCGGCACGCTGCGGCCGATCAACGGCTCGACGATGGAGTCGAACTTCGCCGGGTGCGCGGTGGCCGCAACGATGTAGCGACGCTGATCTCCGCGCGCGCGCAGGCGCTTGAGCACCGCGAGGCCGCACGCGGTGTGCGGGCAGATCGGTTCGGGCGCTTCACGGATCGTCTGACGGATCGTCTCGTCGTCGACCCAGTCGGCGCTCACCGCGCTCGCCACGTCGGGGAAGCGGTGCCGCAGGCGCTCCACGTTGCTGGGGTTGCCGACGTCCATCGCGTTGGCCAACGTGGTGAGGCTGGGCTTCGGCTCGTACACGCCGCTCGTCACGTAGTCGGCCAGCACGCGGTTCGCGTTGGTCGCCAACACGATGTCTTCGATGGGCAGGCCGCGCTCGCGCGCCAGCAGGCAGGCGAACGCGTTGCCGAGGTTCCCGGTGGGGATGATGAAGGAGACGCTGCCCTGCTCCGCCGCGGAGAGCGACGCGTGCGCGTAGTAGGTCATCTGCGGCAAGAGTCGGCCCAGCGAGATGCTGTTCGCGCTGGTGAGCTGGTGCTTCTCGGTGAGCGCGCGGTCGGCGAACGCCTCCTTCACCATGCGCTGGCAATCATCGAACGCGCCCTGCACGCGGAAGGCGGTGACGTTGTCGCCGAACGCGCCGAGCTGATGCGCCTGCCGCGGAGACACGCGCCCATCGGGGTAGAGGATCACGACGCGGAACCCGGGCCGGCGATGAAACGCCGACGCGACCGCCGCGCCGGTGTCGCCGCTCGTCGCCACCAGCACCGTCGTCTCCTTCGTTCGCAGCCGCGACAGACACGCCGCGAGGAAGCGGGCGCCAAAGTCCTTGAACGCCGCGGTGGGCCCGTGGAACAGCTCGAGCAACCCGGTGCGCTCGTCGAGCCACTTCGTCGGCGCATCGAAGGTGAACGCCTCGGAGAGGATCGCCTCGAGCTGTGCGTCGAGCAGCTCGCCCTCGAAGAACGGCCGCAACAGCGTCAGCGCGCGCGTCCGGTAGTCGTGCCCCCACTCGCCCACGTGCGCGGCGAGGAGCGGCGGCATGTACAGCCCGCCATCAGGCGCGAGGCCGGCCGCGATCGCCTCGCTGAGTGAGACCGTCGAACCACCGCGCGTGCTGCTGACGTTCATGGCTTCTCCACGTGCGCGCCGGGAGCGTTCGCCCGGCTGATGAAGCGATCACTCTCGAGCCCGGCGCCCTTGAACGCGGCCGACATGGCGACCGACGCGCGCTCGGCGGCTTCGCGCGACTCGAACCACCCGAACACGCTGGGGCCCGCGCCGGAGATGCTCGCGCCGAGGGCGCCTGAATCCAACGCGGCCTGCTTCACCTGCGCGAACCCGGGGATGAGCGACGCCCGGCGCGGCTCGACCAGCACGTCGCGCAGGCCGCGCTTGAGCAACGAGAGATCGTTCGTGAAGCAGCCCGAGAGGAAGAGCGCCAACGCCTCGCTCTGATGCACGAACTCCGGCAACGCATACGCGCCCTTCAGCGCCTCGCGCGCGGTGCGCGTCTCGAGCACGAAGTGCGGGTGCACCAGCGCCACGTACAGCGAATCGGGCACCGGCACCTTCACCGGCGCGCCGTGTTCGGGCGCGATCACGAGGCCGCCCAGCAGCATCGGCCCGACGTTGTCGCCGTGCGCGCTCCCGGTCGCCGCCGCTTCGCCCTGCATCGCCGCCTGGTAGAGCGCGTCCATCGGCAACGGCGCGTCGAGCACCGCGTTCGCCGCGACCACCGCCGCCACCGCCGACGCTGCGGAGCCGCCCATGCCCGAGCCCATCGCGATGCCCTTGTCGATCTCCACGTCGAAGCCGAGAGCAGGCGCGAGGGTCTTCTTCAAATGCAGCAGCGCGCGCCCGGCGGTGTTGTCAGCGGCGACGGTCGGCAACGGGATCGCCGCGCCGCGGATCGCCACGATGCGCACTTCGCCGGAGTTGGTGCGCGTCACCGTGACGCGATCGCCCGCGCCCTCCAGCGCCTGCCCGAGGATGTCGAACCCCACGGCGACGTTGCCGATCGACGCGGGAGAAAATGCCGTCGCGCGGCTCATGGCGTGCGGCCCTCACCCCAACCCTCTCCCGCGAGCGGGAGAGGGGGCATGCTGGTTTTCATAGCTTCGCCCCCAGCGCCGACGCGACGCGCAGCAGATCCGCGAACACACCGGCGGCCGTCACCTCGGGCCCCGCGCCCGGGCCCTGCACCACCAGCGGGTTCTGCGCGTACCGCTTCGTCGTAAACTGCACGACGTTGTCAGTGAGCCTGATGTGCGCGAACGCGTGCTCCATCGGCAGCGCGACGAGCCCGACGCTGGCCTTGCCGCTGGCATCGAGCTTCGCGACGTACCGGAGCACCTTGCCCGGCTGCAGCTTCGCCTTCATCGGCGCATCGAGCTCGCCCAGGCGCGCCATGAACTCGTCGACGCTGACGGTGCGCAACGCCTCCGGCACCAGCGACTCGAGCGCGATCTGATCGAGCGACATCTTCCAGCCGTTCTCGCGCGCGAGGATCACCAGCTTCCGCGCGACATCGAGCCCGGAGAGATCGTCGCGCGGGTCGGGCTCGGTGTAGCCGAGCGCCTTCGCCTGCTGCACCAGTTCGCTGAACGGCGTCGTGCCGTCGAACTTGTTGAAGAGGTACGCCAGCGTGCCGGAGAAGATGCCCTCGACCGCCAACACCTCGTCGCCGGTGTCGATGAGATCGCGCAGCGTGGTGATCACCGGCAGCCCGGCGCCGACTGTCGACTCGTAGCGGAAGCGCGCGCCCTGCGACTTGATCGCCTCGTAGCGCGTGAGCGGCCCGGAGCCCGCGCTCTTGTTGGGCGTGATGACGTGGATGCCCTTCTCGAGCCAGCCGGCGTAGCGATCAGCCACCGCGTTCGACGAACTGCAGTCGACGATCACCGCGTGCGGCAGGTGCTCCGCCAACACGTGGGCGGTGAACGCGTCGAGATCTGTGTCGCGATCTTTCGTGGCGTCGGGCGCGAGTGACTCACCGAGCGCCATCTTCTTGCTCCCGGCGATCGCGCGAACGCGCAGATCGACATTCGAAGTCTTCAACAGCCGCTCACGCGTCGACGCGAGCTGCTTCAAGAACGCGGCGCCGACGTTGCCCGGGCCGATCACGCCGACCGAGATGGTCTGCGCCGACAAATAGAACCCGGCGTGCACCGCCCGCAGCGCGCGCCGCGCGTCGGCCGCGTCGATCACCACCGAGATGTTCCGCTCCGAGCTGCCCTGCGCGATCACCCGCACGTTCACGTTCGCGCGCGCCAGCGCCGCGAAGAGCCGCGCCGCGACGCCGGGGAGCCCCGCCATGCCATCGCCGACCACCGCCAGCGCCGCCACGCCGGGCGTCACCGTCACGTCGTTGAGCAGCTTCGCCGAGATCTCCCGGTTGAACGCGTCCAGCACCGCCTTGCGCGCGCGCTCCGCGTCACTCTCGCGGATCACGCAGCAGATCGAGTGCTCCGAGCTGCCCTGCGAGATCATCACCACCGACACGCCCGACTGCTTGAGCGCTTCGAACGCGCGCTCCGCGGTGCCGGGCACGCCGATCATCCCCGCGCCCTCGATGTTGAGGATGGCGAGGCCGGTGAACGTGGTGACGCCCTTCACCGGCGTCGAGAGATCCTGCTCCGCGGAGATGCGCGTGCCCGGGTGCGCCGGGTTGAAGGTCGACCGCGCGATGATGGGGATGTGGTTCTCGATCGCCGGCGCCATCGTCTGCGGGTGGATCACCTTCGCCCCGAAGTACGCCAGCTCGCACGCCTCGTCGTACGAGAGCTTGTTGATCAGCACCGCCTCGGGCACCAACCGTGGATCAGCCGACAACACGCCGTCCACGTCGCTCCAGATGTGCACCTCCTTCGCCCCGAACAACGCCGCGAAGATCGCCCCCGAGTAGTCGCTGCCGTTGCGGCCCAGCGTGGTGACGCGGCCGTCGCGCGTGCGCGCCACGAAGCCGGTGACGATGGTGCGCGGCCCACGCTCGAACGCCGCCAGCTTCCGGCGCGATTCTTCCCACTGCACCATCGCGCCCAGCTCGCTCTTCTCGACCACCAGCACCTCGCGCGCGTCGAGCCACTGCGAGGGCTTGCCGCGCGCACGCAGCGTCGCGTCGACCAGCGTCGACGACCACACCTCGCCCAGGCCGGAAACCAGCTCCAGCAGATCGACCGACACCGCGCCGATCAGCGCCTGCGCGTTCAACAGATCGCGCAACGAGGTGAACTCGGCCGAGAACTTCTCGAGCACCGGCGCCGCCGCCGCGCCGAGCAACGTCTTCGCCGCCTCTTCGTGCTTCGCCTGCAGCGCGGCCAGCGCCTCGGGCCACTTCGCCTCACGCGCCGCGGCCTGCCGCACCAACGAGATCAGCGCATCGGTGACGCCCGACATCGCGGAGATGACGACGACCTGCGCTTCGTCGCGGCTCGAGAGAATGTCGACGACCCGTGAAATCCGCTCGGCGTTCGCGACGCTGCTGCCTCCAAACTTGTGACCAATCACCCCACCGACGCTAACCGGTGCCGCGCCGAAACCCAGCGCTTCCTTCGAAATGCATTGGCTCCCATGTATTTGATGGTTATGGGGAACCCATGAATTCCGAGGCAGCGCAGATCCTCGACAGGCTCCGCCGGTTGCTCCAGGCGCTCCGCGAGACCGCGAGAGAGGCAGAGACCAGGCTCAAGATCAGCGGCGCGCAGCTCTTCGTGCTGCAGACCGTCGGGCAGTCTCCGGGGCTGTCGCTCAGCGAGCTGGCGGAGCGCACGTACACGCATCAGAGCAGCGTCTCCGTGGTGGTGGCCCGGCTGGTGAAGGCCGGCTACCTCACGCGCACGCGCTCCACCAACGACGGGCGCCGCGCGGAGCTGGCGCTCACCACCCGGGGCACGGCGCTCCTCGCGCGCGCACCGGAGGCGGCCCAGCACGCGTTGATCGACGCCATCGAGGCCCTGCCCTCCGCGCAGCGGGCGGCGCTCTCGCGCGCACTCGACACCATCACCACCTCCATGGCGCTCCAGCACGGCGAGCCCGCCATGTTCTTCGAGGGGCGACGTCGCACCGCCGCCCGCGCCAGGGAGTCACGCCATGAATGAGACCGTCGATGTCATGCTGCAGATCCGCGACTCCGCGCGCGAGCCGGTGAAGGCCACGCTGGAGCTGAAGCACCTCAACGTCGGCGTGCGTGCGCGCCGCGCGGCCCTGCGGCTGATCGCGTGCTGGGCGCTGGCCGGCGTCTCGGTGCTGGTGCCGCTGATGCACTTCGTGCTGGTGCCGGGTTTCTTCATCGCCGGCTTCGTGCTCGCAGCGCTGGCCTTCCGCGCGACGGTGGAGGTGTGCAGCCCGAAGATCGCCTGCCCGAAGTGCGCGCAGGTCACGCCCATCGAGGCGGGCACCACCGGCTGGCCGGTCACCATCTGGTGCGCGGCCTGCGGCACCACCTTCTTCGCCCGCCACGCGCCCGCCGAGGCTCAGAAGCAGAAGCCCAGCAGCGAGGTCAGCGCCACGTAGTTGGGCGGCCCCGCCTCGAAGAAGTGCGTCCACGACGCCTTGACGGTGAGGCGCAACGCGAAGCGCCCCACGGGGAAATCGAAGGCCGCGCCCAGCCCCGTCTCCACGCCGTTGCGGTGCCGCACCGACGACGCGTGGCCGGTGTGGCTCACCCCGCCCAGCCCCAGCAGCACCTGCGCGGGCGCCGCCTTCACGTGCTCCCAGCCCGCCTCCTGCTGGTGCGCGTAGTCGACGCTGATGAAGGGCCTCCAGCGCGTGAGGCCGGGCCACTCGAGGCGCACCCCGCCGCGGAACAGGGTCAGCACGTCGGTGGAGTTGGCGTACGCGCCGGCGCCGAGCGACAGCTCCGGCCGCAGGAAGCCGAAGAAGACGCGGCTCACTCCGAACAGCGCCACGCCCCCGAAGCCGCGCGACTCGGGTCGTACGCCTGCCTGCGCGCCGACGAAGATCTCCCACGGCGGAGCCGCCTTCGGCCCGGGCGCGCCTGACAGCAACAGCGTCAACACGAGTGCGTTCATTGCGCGCTTCGTGGAGCACGCCGCGCACCGCATTCATGATTTTTCCGGGTGGATCGCCGCGCGCCGCGCGCGCAACCAAGGGCCTCGCGTGACTACTGCTTGAGCTTCTTCGGCGCGTTCAGCGGCGCCGCCTTCGGCTCGAGCTTCACGTCTTTGCCGACGGCGCGGGTCAGCGCGGCCAGCGCCACGTGCGCGTCGTGCGCAGCCTGCATGCGCGCGTAGCTCGACTGCGCGTAGGCCATGAACGAATCCATCAGGTCGCGGGTGTCGCCGGTGCCGAGATCGAACGCGGTCGACGCGGCGTTGGCCCAGCGGCGCGCGTTGGTCGCGGCGTCGCCCTGCTTCTGCGCCTTCGCCAGGGCCAACGACACCTCGCCCCAGGCCTTCTCGATCTGCAGCTTCACGCCGGCGCCGGCCAGCTCCTTCTGGTGCTCCATCTTCTCGTACTCGGCGCGCGCCTGCTCGAGCTGGATCGACTTCTGCGGGAAGTCCCACACGTAGCGCATGCCGAGGCCCACGCCGGCGGTCAGCTCGTTGTACGGGTCGTACGCGAAGGGGCTCTTCTGCCGGGTGGCGTTGGTGGTCCACGCCCAGCGGAAGAAGCCGATGATGCCGAAGTCGGGGAAGTACATCGCCTCGCGGATCTTGACCTCCTGCTCGCGCGCCAGCAGCCCCGCGGCGACCGCGCGCAGCTCCGGGCGGTAGTCAGCCGCTTCGATCACGTAGGTGTCCGACGGCGCGAGCTCGCCCTCGGGCGTCGCGAGATCGACCGTGACGATCTCGATGGGCTCGTTCTCCTTCGCGGCGATCAGGAGCCGGATGGCCGCCATCGCGTACAGCACCCCGTTGTCGGCCGCCGCGCGCTGCGCCTCGGCCTGCTGGCGGTAGTACCCGAGCTTGTAGACGTCCATCTGGGTGACCTGCTCGCTGCCCTCGTCACGGAGCCGCTTGAGGGTCGCCTCCGCGTCGTCGAGGCGCTTGCTCATCTCGGTCATCACCGTGGCCGCGCCCTTCGCCAGGCAGTAGCCGTAGTACGCCTGCGTCACCTGGTACTGCGCTTCGTCGCGCGCCGACAGCGCCAGCGCTTCGTAGGCCTTCACGCCGTTGCGGCCGGCCTCCTCGAGCGCGTCGAGCTTGCCGAAGGTGTACACCGGCAACATGCCCTCGGCGCCCGCGCGCATCATCACGCCCGGCTGCCCGAAGTTCGTGTCGTACAGCAGCGAGGCCTGCGAGGTCGGCGGGCCACCCAGCCCGTTGTTGCGCGCCTCCGGCGTCGGGCCCGCGACGAGGAAGTACGAGTCGATGCGGGGGAACCACGCCCACTTCGCCTCCTGGTACTTGGCCTGGTAGTAGCGCAGCTCCGCCTGCGCCTCCTTCACCCGGTAGTCACTCGCGCGCGCCCGCTCGATCAGCTCGGGCAAGCCGAGCGGCGCGGCGCTCACGACGGCCGACGTGAGCAGAAAGAGGAATGAAATCAGGCGCAAAACGGCGCGCACCTTGCCGCAAGGTACAGGCAAATTGAAGGGACTTTGTAGGCGTGCGTATGGTGTACCCATGACCCGCCAGATCGCCGTCACGACGCTGCTCACGATGTCGTTGGTTGCCAGTGCCGGCGAGCCGCCTCCGAAGCTGAAGGGCACCCGGAAGGAGAACGCGCCCAAGCTCGACCTCGGTCTGCCGTCGTTCAACGCGATCCCCAAGGACCAGAAGCTCGAGGCCGCGCAGCCGAAGCCCGACGACCCGGTGGGCGCGTCGGGCAAGCGCGCCGACGAGGGCTACACGCTGGTGCGCGTGGTGCACGGCAAGAGCTTCACGCGCAGCGCCGACGGCGCGAAGCCCACCGCTCCCTTCCCCGCCGTCACGTGGGACCCCCAGACCCTGACGCTCGAGAAGTTCAGCTCGATCATCCGCGTCAAGTCGCCGGGCAAGCGCACCACGCGCATCGAGGTGGTGATCCTCGACACGCGCACCGACACGGTGATGGACGCCTCGGGCGAGCTGCGCTTCGGCACCAGCGATGAAGCGGAGTGGCAGGTGGACTGGGACCCCTCGAGCGCGCGCGGGCCGGGCGAGTTCCAGGTGCTGGTGCGCGTCGGAGGAAACCCGCTCGGCACAACGCCCCTCAAGGTCGTCTCCGCCGCCGCGAAATAGCGTTGAAGCGAATCGCGGGTGCGGTATCTGCCCGCGCCATGGCCTACAGCGATCGCGTCAAACAGATCCTCTCCTGGTACCCCTCTGACTCGCCCGGTGTGCTGACCAACCTCGCACGCCTGATGAACCACGGCACGCTGGCGGGCACCGGCAAGCTGGTGATCCTCCCCGTCGACCAGGGCTTCGAACACGGCCCGGCGCGCAGCTTCCAGCCGAACCCCGCGGGCTACGACCCCGACTACCACGCGCAGTTGGCCATCGACTCGGGCTGCAACGCGTACGCCGCGCCGCTGGGCTTCCTCGAGGCCGTGGCCGGCAAGCTGGCCGGCGAGATCCCGCTCATCCTCAAGGTGAACAACTCCGACTCGCTCGCCAAGGTGGAGCCCTGCTCGGCGCTGACCTCGTCGGTGAAAGACGCGGTGCGGCTCGGCTGCACGGCGATCGGCTACACCATCTACCCGGGCTCCTCGGCGCGCAACCAGCAGTACCAGGACCTCCGCGATCTGATCGCCGAGGCCAAGTCGTACGGCCTGCCCACGGTGCTGTGGGCCTACCCGCGCGGCAACATGAGCAAAGACGGCGAGACCGCGGTCGACGTGGTCGCGTACGCGGCGCAGATCTCCGCGCAGCTCGGCGCGCACATCATCAAGGTCAAGCCCCCGAAGGACTTCATCGAGCAGGGCGAGGCCAAGAAGGTGTTCGAGAAGTACTCCATCCCCACCAGGACGCTGACCGACCGCGTGAAGCACGTGGTGCAGAGCGCCTTCAACGGCAAGCGCATCGTGATCTTCTCGGGCGGCGAGGCGAAAGACACGCCCGCGGTGCTGGCCGAGGTGAAGGAGATCGCCGCCGGCGGCGGCTTCGGAAGCATCATGGGCCGCAACGCGTTCCAGCGGCCGAAGCCCGAGGCGCTGCAGCTCCTCAAAGACGTGATGGCCGCGTTCAAGAACTGAAGCTTTTCCCCGCAGGAAGAAAGAAGAGAGACCGTGAAGAAGCTGATTCCACTGCTGTGCTGCGTGAGCGCGCTGGCGTGGGCCGACATCGGCCCCAAGAAGGCCGCTCCGCCGAAGAAGGACGCGCCGAAGGCTGACGCGCTGAAGACCGACATCCCCAAGGCGGAGCTGTCGGCCGAAGACAAGAAGAAGGCCCTCTACGCGCTCGGCGCGATGGTGGCGCAGCGCACGCCGCTGGCGTCGTCGGCGCTGACCGAAGAGGAGCTGACCGAGGTGCTGGCCGGCTTCTCCGACGCGGCGATGGGCAAGGAGCTGCGCGAGAAGGTCCCCGAGGTGATGCCGAAGGTCGACCAGTTCTTGCGCGAGCGCCAGAAGGAGCGCGCCGAGGCCGAGAAGGTCAAGGGCGCCAAGTACCTCGAGGAGCAGGCGAAGGTCGCCGGCGCGCAGAAGACGCCGTCGGGCCTCATCTACATCGAGACGCAGGCCGGCTCCGGCGCGTCGCCGGTGCCCACCGACACGGTGAAGGTGCACTACCGCGGCACGCTGACCAACGGCACGGAGTTCGACAGCAGCTTCAAGCGCGGCACGCCGGCGGAGTTCCCGCTGGGTGGCGTCATCAAGTGCTGGACCGAGGGTCTCCAGAAGATGAAGGTGGGCGGCAAGGCGAAGTTGGTGTGCCCGTCTGACATCGCCTACGGCGAGCGCGGCGCGCCGCCGAACATCCCCGGTAACTCGGTGCTGAACTTCGAAGTCGAACTCATCGAGATCAAGGGCAAGTGAGCGAAATGAAGACCTCCATTCGTACGATGTTGTTGGGCGCGGCGCTGGTGATGACCGCGTGCCCGTCCGAGTCGAAGCCTGACGCGGCGGCCGCAGCGGCGCCCCAGGTCAACCCGACCATGCCGCCCGCGCCTCCCCCGGCGATCCCCCTGACGCCCGAAGAGAAGAAGAAGGCCCTCTACGTGTTCGGCGCGCTCATCGCGCAGCGCACGCCGGTCGGCCAGGCGGGCCTCTCGCAGGAGGAGTTCAACGAGGTGCTGCGCGGCCTCAAGGACGCCGCCGCGGGCAAGGAGCTTGAGGTGAAGATGGAAGAGGTCGGCCCCAAGGTCGATCAGCTCCTCAAGGAGCGTCAGCAGGCCAAGCTGGCCGTCGAGAAGAAGGCCGGCGAGGAGTTCGCCGCCAAGATGGCCAAGGAGAAAGGCGCGAAGAAGACCGCCACCGGCCTCGTCTTCATCGAGGAGACCGCCGGCAAGGGTGAGGCCCCGAAGCCGACCGACACCGTCAGCGTGAACTACAAGGGCACGCTGATCGACGGCAAGGAGTTCGACAGCAGCTACAAGCGCGGCACGCCGGCCGAGTTCCCCCTCAACGGCGTCATCAAGTGCTGGACCGAGGGCGTCGCGATGATGAAGCCGGGCGGCAAGGCCAAGCTGGTCTGCCCGTCTGACATCGCCTACGGCGACCGCGGCGCGCCGCCGAACATCCCCGGTGGGTCGACGCTGGTCTTCGAGGTCGAGCTGCTCTCCGTGAAGGCCCCGGCGGCGATGCCTCCGCAGGCGCCGAACCTCGGCGTGCCGCCTCCGCAGCCCACGAAGTAACTCACGCGCAGTGCGCGTTGAAAGCGAGCCTCCGCCGGAAACGGCGGGGGCTTTTTCATGCCCTCAGTGGAACGCGCCGCCGTCGAAGAAGTCGGCGAAGTCGTTGGCGGTCGACACGTTGGAGAAGACGTCGACGCCGAAGATGAGCTGCAGCGACTTGAGGTAGCTGCTGTGGCTGAGCGCCACGCTGCTCGGGTGGCCAGCCTTCACGTGGGGCCCGATGATCACGAAGGGCTGCGTGCCGGTCGACTCGGGCTCGTCCCACACCACCATCAGCACGCCGTCGTGCGTCTCGAGGTACGTGAGGATGGAGGGCACCACCGTCTGCAGCCACGCGTCGCCGGCGCTGACGCAGGTGCCGATGGTGAAGCTCCCGAAGCAGCCGTTGGAGCACGTCAGCGCGCCGTGCATGTCGTTGCAGAGGTCGGGCGTGATGAAGGTGTAGTCGGCGACGTCGTCGGCCTGCAGATCGTTCTGGAAGTCGGCGAGCACGAAGGCGCGGTGGTGCGCGGCGCAGTCGGCGTTGGTCTTCGACGGCGGGCTCCCGGAGACGTCCTGGAAGAAGACGAACGGGTCGTGCTTGGGCGCGTAGAAACCGTTCGAAGCGATGGGGCACGCGCCGGTCGTGGCGTTGAGCCCTTCCTGATACGCGCGCCACGTCTTCGGTGACGGCAGCGCCGCAAGCTGCGTGACGAGGTGCGCGGTCGACGAGGTGCTGTTGCTGGCGGACACGTCGGCGTCGTTCGAGAAGGTGTGATCGCTGAAGACGTTGGTGCCGGCCTCCAGCCAGACGTAGTGCGGCTCGCTCACGATCGACGAGCCGAGCACGTCGCCGTAGGCCGTCGCGTACGCGCCCTGCACCATCAGCGTGTTGTTCAGGTACGGGGCGTTCGACGGGTTGTAGACCGCGGAGGTGCCCTGGTTCTCCATGGCGATCACGAAGACCTTCTTCACGGTGTACGGC
>CAMLFP010000039.1 GCA_946479335.1 uncultured Archangium sp. | reverse complement strand
CGCACGTGGCGTTGTCGCTGCAGGGCGAGTCACGCGGGGAGCCGCTGGTCTTCGCCTCCCGCCACGGTGACGCGACGCGCGCCTTCGACACGCAGCTGGAGATCGCTCGCGAGACGCCGCTCTCGCCCATGGCCTTCGCGCTCTCGGTGCACAACGCCATCGGCGGGCAGTACTCGGTGCTGCGCGGTGAGACGGCGAACGTGGTGGCCATCGCCAACGGGCTGTTCACGCTGGAGGCCGGGTTGATTGAAGCGCTGACGCTGGGGGAGAGCGCCATCCTCGTGGCGTACGACAACGCGCCGCACCCCGCGTTGGCCGCGCGCTTCCCCGACGTGCCCGCCGACTTCGCCTTCGCCTGGCATGTGCAACGCGGCGGCCCGTGGAAGCTGCGCACCTGTGGCGCGACGCCATCGCGCACCGCGCCGGTGCCGCACGCGCTCGACGTGTTCGGCTTCATCCTCCGCGGAGACGCGATGCTGCGCGCCGGTGATGGCGTGAGCGGCTACGAGTGGGAGTACGCGCCCGCCGCCGCCGCGCAACGTCGCGCCGCGTGACGCGAGGTCAGCTCAACGCGGTGCCGGTCGCGCGCGCGAGCGCCTCGAGCAGGCGCTCCTGGAACTTCACGTCACTCACCGCGGGGTGCGCCTCGACGCGTTGTTGGTGGTGCCAGTAGCCGCCCGACGTGCGGGCCTTCGCGTCGTCGCTGGTGGCGAGCCACTCCTGCGTGCGGTGGCCGAGCGTGAGGTCACCGGGTGCGCCGCGGCCGCCCATCTTGGTCGGCACCCAGCCGGGGTCGACGGAGTTGCTCAAGACCTCGGGCCAGCGCCGCGCGAGCGCCGCCGCGAAGGTGCTGATGAAGAGCTTGCTGTCGGAATACGAACCGGTCGCGGTGCGGCCACTCCAGTCGAGCCCGTCGAGCTGCGTGCGCCCGCCGCGGTGCAGGCCGCTGCTCAGGTACACCAGCCGCTTCGGCCGGTGCATCAGCGCGGTCAGCAGGTAGGGCGCGGTGACGTTCACGTGGAGCACCGAGCCGCCCTGGTACACGCCCGCGTTGTGGATGACGGCGTCCATCGTGCCGAGCGCGTTGACCTGCGCGGCGAGGTCGCGCGTCTGCTGCGAGTCGGCGAGGTCTCCGATGACGACCTTCGCGTGCAGGTCGCTCACCGCGTCGAGGCGCGACTTCGCGCGCACGTGCACCACGACTTCGTGGCCTGCGCGGAGCAGCGTCTGCGCCGCGAGTTTCCCGAGACCGTCAGCTGAGCCGGTGATGAAGACGCGCATCGGCTCCACGTAATCGCGCGCGTCTCGAATCTCCGCGGTTTCGTTTCCCGACTGTCAGCCGGGGAAGGCGCGGGTGATGAGCGCGTCGAAGTTGGTCTTCGCGTTCAGCGTGCCGAACGCCGCGCCGTGCTGCCCGCCGAGGCGCGACTCACAGAACGCGTCGCTCACCACGGCGTTGCCGGCGCGGATGAGCAGCGACGCCTGCAGACACAGCGCGAGGCGCTCCACGAGGCCACGCGCGCGCACCTCCACCGTCGACTTGTCGGTGAACTCGTTCGCCAGCTTCGCCATCTCGGCGTCGAGGTGCTTGTTCTGGCCCTCCGCCGACTTCACCTCGCTGAACACCGCCTGCAGGCTCGCGGGCTCCTTCATCGCCGCGCGCAGCACGTCGAGGCACTGGATGTTGCCGCTGCCCTCCCAGATGGAGTTGAGCGGCGCCTGCCGGTACAGCCGCGCGAGGCTCGCCTCTTCGACGTAGCCCGCGCCGCCCAGGCACTCCTGCGCCTCGTTGACGAACACCGCGCCGCGCTTGCACACCCAGTACTTGCCGATGGCCGTGCCCATGCGCGCGAAGGCGGCCTCCGCTTCGTCACCGCGCATGGAGCCATCGACCGCGCGCGCGATGCGCGCCGTCAGCGCGGTGTGCGCTTCCGACTCGAGCGCGAGGTCGGCGAGCACGTTCTTCATCAGCGGCTGGTCGATGAGCTTCTTGCCGAACGCCACGCGGTACCGCGTGTGGTGGATGGCCTGCACCAGCGCCTGCCGCATCAGCGACGAGCTGCCGATCATGCAGTCCTGCCGGGTGAGCGCCACCATCTCGAGGATGTTGGCGACGCCGCGGCCTTCCTCACCGACGCGGTACGCCTCCGCGCCCTGGAACTCGACCTCGCTGCTGGCGTTCGACCAGTCGCCCAGCTTGTCCTTCAGCCGCTGGATGCGAATCGCGTTGCGGGTGCCGTCGGCGCTCCAGCGCGGCAACAGGAAGCAGGTGATGCCGCCCTCGGCCTGCGCCAGCACGAGGAACGCGTCGCACATCGGCGCGGAGAAGAAGAACTTGTGCCCGACGAGTTCGTACGTGTCGCCGTTGCGGTACGCCTTCGTGGTGTTGGTGCGCACGTCGGAGCCGCCCTGCTTCTCCGTCATGCCCATGCCGAAGGTGACGCCGCGCTTCTGGTCGGCGGGCACGAAGCGCGCGTCGTAGACGTTCGACGTCACGCGCGGCAGCCAGGTCTTCGCGAGCTCCGCGCCGTGCTCCAGCGCCGGCACCGCCGCGTAGGTCATGGTCAGCGGGCAGCTCGTGCCCTGGTCGGCCTGGTTGTGGAGGTACGAGAGCGCCATGCGCGCCACGTGCGCGCCCTTCGTCGAGGCGCGGCTCCAACCGAGGTGCGTGACGCCGGCCTCAATCGCGGCGCCCATCAGCTGGTGGTAGCTCGGGTGGAACTCCACCTCGTCGAGCCGGTTGCCGAAGCGGTCGAACGCGCGGAGCTTCGGCTTGTTCTCGTTCGCCAGCACGCCTGCGGCCATCAGCTCGCCGCCGGCGCGCACGCCGTACTTCTGGAGCTCCGCTTCGTGCCAGCCGCCGCCCTCGCGCGCGACCGCTTCCCGCAGGGGGAGGTCGGTGGTCCACGCGTCGTAGACGAGCACGTTCGATTGATTCGTAACTTCGTGAGTGACGAACTTTTCGGCGATGGGTCCCATGCGCAACTACCTGCCAGCTTCAGCGCGCGTCGTCACCGGCTCCGTGCGCGCAAAAATTTCGTCGGGGCACGTCGGCGTCCCGCGCGTGCAGAGAAGCGGCGGCTCGTCATGGGGTGCGGTGGTGCAACGAGTCGTGGCGCTGCAGTCGTTGCGGAGCGTGCCCTCAACCCCGGTCACACGCGTGAGCCTGACTCTCCGTTGGGGGAAAAGTTGCGGCCAGCGCAACTTGCATCCCAGGCGAGTCAGCTTGCTCACCTGTGCCCGACGTCGAGAGCCCGTCGGAGTCGTCTCGACAGGAGAAATTCGCGACCACACGCCCTCAAGGCTGTCGCGTGCGTGGGCTGGCGTCGCGCGGGGCGGCCTGCCATGAGTTCGCCGCGTGCGCTGCGTCGTCGCCAGCATCGTCCTCTTTCTCTGCGCGTGCGTCGCGCCGACGAACGCGCATGACGGCGGCGCTGAAGATGCGGGCGTCATCGTCGACAGCGGCGTGCCCTTCGACGCAGGCGTCATCACCAGCACGCTCATCGTGAAGTACCCGGCGGGCACGCACACGCTCTCGGTGCGCGGGAATCGCGCGCCCTTCAACTGGAACAGCGGCGTGCCGATGCAGCAGCTCGATGGCGACACGTGGACCCTCACCGTCACCACGCTGGAGGGCGACCTGGAGTGGAAGCCGCTCCTCGACGACGCGACGTGGAGCCTCGGCCCCAACTGGAACGCGCACGCGGGCGGCACCACCGAGGTCGCGCCGCGCTTCTTCACCGCCGCCGGTACGTGGAGCCGCTACTGGCCCTCGTTCAGCTCCACGCTGCTGGGCAACACGCGCGGGGTGTACGTGTACCTCCCGCCGACGTACGCGGAGAACACCGCGGCGCGCTTCCCGGTCGTCTACATGCACGACGGCCAGAACCTCTTCGACCCCAACGCGGCGTTCGGCGGCGTGACGTGGGGCGTGGCGGAGACGATGAACGCCGGCGCCGATGACGGCAGCATCCGCGAGGCCATCGTCATCGGCCCCGAGAACGCGGGCGCCGCGCGCATCGATGAGTACACGCCCACCGCCGACCCGACCTACGGCGGCGGAGATGGCGGTCTGTATCTCCGCTTCGTCGTCGAGGAGCTCAAGCCCACCGTCGACGCCACCTTCCGCACGCGCACCGGCGCCGCCGACACGGTGATGGTCGGCTCGTCGCTCGGCGGCCTCATCACGAGCTACGCGGGCGTGACCCACGCCGACACCTTCGGCGCCATCGGCGTCATGTCGCCCAGCACCTGGTGGGATGGGCGCGTCATCCTCTCCCTCGTGTCGGGGACCGGGCCGGTGCGGCCGCTGCGCGTCTACGTCGACTCGGGAGACAGCGGGCCTTCGAGCGACGACGTCGACAACACGCGCGACCTGGCGCAGGTCTATGCGTCGCTCGGGTACGCCGACGCTGGCGTGTTCCGCTACACCGTTCAGGCGGGCGCCACGCACACCGAAGCGGCGTGGGCCTCACGCCTGCCCGGAGCGATGGGTTTTCTGCTCGGAAGAGGTCGTTAGTCGTTCAGGTTTGTCGTGCTTTGCCACGCGTTTCATTTCAGCGTTGAAGCAGGCGACCTCCGGCCCCGCGTAAGGTGTTGATGATCGGTCGATCTTCCGCCGGTACGGTCATTGCTGTTGGCCCCCTCGTGGACCGAATCACCGAAATCCTCCCGGACATTCTCGGCGCCGCGCAGCTCGTGAGCAGCGAGGGCGGCTGGGAGACGCTGTCGACGATGGGTGAGCTCGATGTGCAGTGGGCGCTGCGGGTGCTCCGCGCGGGCGAGGCGCCGCTGTTCGATGAGCTCGATGGCTCGACGGAAGAGGTCGAGGCGGTGATGACCAACACCCAGAGCACCCAGGTGGTGGTGGCCGATGCGCGGGGCGCGGTGGTGTTGAACCTCGCGCGCGGCACCAACCTCGGGCTCGCGCTTGGCTTCGCGCACGGCGTGGTGCGGAACCCGGCTCCGTGAGCGCCACCGTGTCTGCACAGGTTCGCGCGCACTTGATGGATGCCGCCCACCCTCCGGTGAGCCACACCTTCCGTCAGGTGATGTTCGCGCTCGCCGAGAACGAGCAGCACACCGTGATGTTGAGCGTGCACGGCGCGCGCGGCGTCGGCGGCGTGTTCGTCGACCAGGGGCGCATCGCGTGGGCCGCCGCGCCCGGCACGCGGCGCTTCCTCTCCGACGGGCTGGTGGCCGCGGGCGTCGACGCGCGTGAGATGTCGGAGCTGGTGCGCACCGCGCGCGACACGCGTACGCCGCTGGGCCGGCTGGTGGTGCAGCGCGGGTTGATGGGCCCCGGCGACTTCGCGCACGTGCTGTTCGAGCACACCGTGGTGTCGCTCGGCGCGATGGCCTCGGAGCCCATCGGGCACATCACCGTGCAGGAGCGCCGCGGCGGCACCTTCGCGATGGCCGAGACCTTCCCCCTGGTGCCGTTGCTCGCGGAGTCGGTGCGCCGCGTGTTGACCTCGCAGCAGGAGGCCAGCGAGCTGCCCGACCCCGAGATGCTGGCGGTGGAGGTCGGCGTCGTCGAGGGCGCCGCCTTCCCCGTGCGGGTGCTGGGCCAGCGCGCGCCGAGCCTCTCGTCGTTGCTGCCGCTCATCGCCGAGGCGCAGGCGGTGATGGAGCACACCGGCGCGGGCACCGTGAGCTTCCGCCGTGGAGCCCGGTGCTGGTCGGTCTCCGGCACGCAGTCGTCATTCGTCGTCAGTGAAGGCCGTACGCCGCTCAGCTTCGCGTGGATGCTGGGCCAGGGCGGCCTCTGAAGTGCAGTCGCAGTGCGCAGTCAGTCATCCCCCCGCAGCAGACCTCGAGAGGCAGTACATCGTGAGCAACACCATCAAGCAGACGTTGGACGAGTTGATGAAGATCGAAGGCGCCCTCGGCGCGTGCGTGGTCGACTTCAAGAGCGGCCTCGCGTTGGGCGCCGTCGGCGGAGGGCCTCAGTTGAACATCGAGGTCGCTGCGGCGGGCAACTCGGAGGTGATGCGCGCGAAGCTGAAGGTGATGGGCCAGCTGGGCCTCAAGGACCGCATCGAGGACATGCTCATCACCCTCAACTCGCAGTACCACATCATCCGCCCGCTCACGGACCACCCGAACCTCTTCATCTACATGGCGCTGAGCCGCGCGAACGCGAACCTCGCGCTCGCCCGCTACAAGATTCAGGAGCTCGAGACGGCGATGGCGGTGTGACGTGGTGCGCCGCATCGAAATCGACAGCGGTGACCTCGCGGGCCTGACCCTCGTGTCGGCCAGAGACGTCGTGGTGCGCTGCTTCTTCGAGGCCCAGCAGGAGACGTTCTCCCGCGCGGCGGGGAACCTCCGCGCTCCGATGAGCGACGACGAGTTGAAGAAGCTCGTGGAGGGCGCGGTGCGCTTGGCGTTCCGCTCCTCGGGCGGTGACTTCGAGGCGCCGACGCGCGCGTCGTTGATGGCCGCGGTCGAGAAGCTGGCGGCGAAGGCCGCGGGCATGGGCACCCCCGCCGACATCATCGAGTACCACCGCGGTCAGCTGGCGAAGGTCTTCGCGGCGCTCCCGTAGTCAGCGCGGGGCCGCCACCCACTCGCCGGGCTGCAGCGCGCCCAGCGACCACGGCCCGAAGCGCGTGCGGTGCAGCGCCGTCACGTGGAGCCCGTGCGCGGCGAACATCCGCCGCACCTGGTGGTAGCGGCCTTCTTCGACCGTCACCTCCGCGCGGTGCTGGCCGAGGTCGCGCAGCGTCGCCGGGCGCGTCAGCACCTCTTCGGCGCCCTCGCGGAGCGGCACGCCCCGCGCGAAGGCCTCGACCATCTGCGCCGTCACCGGGCCGTCGAGCGTCGCCTGGTAGGTCTTCGCCACGTGGTGCTTCGGCGAGGTCATGCGCTGCACCAGCGCGCCGTCGTCGGTGATGACCAGCAGCCCCGAGGTGTCTTTGTCGAGGCGGCCCACCGAGGTCACCTTCGGCTCCCGCAGCTGCCAGCGCGGCGGCAGGGCGTCGTAGATGCGCGGCCCCTCGCGCGAGTCGTGCGTGCAGACGAGGCCCACCGGCTTGTGGAAGAGCACCGTCAGGCCTTCTGGGAAGTCGAGCGGCAGGTCATCGACGGTGACGGTGAGGCTCTCGACCCGCCGGCCCGCGTCGTCGCACACCGCGCCCGCCACCTTCACGCGCCCGGCGTCGCACCAGGCGCGCGCCTCCTTGCGGCTGCAGTACCCGAGTGACGAGAGGAGCTGATCCAACCGGCGCACCCGGCCTCGCATACGTCACACAGCCGTCACAGTCATCGCGCGCGGTTTGGGGCAACACTGACTTCACCGATGTTCGAAGCCGAGCTCCCCCTCTCTCCCGCCGCGTGCTTCGCGGAGTTCAATGACCTCAAGGTGGCGCGCCTGTGGCTGCCGGGCCTGAAGAAGGCGCAGGTGGTGCGCTCCGACGGCCAGGGCCGGCCGCTGGAGGTCAGCTACGAGTTCGGCGAGTCGCTCAGCTACGCGCTGGTCTACGCGTATGACGACGTGGCGCTGCGCGTGCGGTGGGTGCCCTCGGCGGGCGTGCGCGACGGCGTGTCGGGTTCGGCGACCTTCGAGCCCTCGGAGAAGGGCTGCCACTTCCGCTATTCGTTGGAGAGCTTCCGCGGCCGCGCGGGGACCCACGAGCGCGACGTCGGCGAGGCCTTCGCCGCGTGGGTCTCGCGCCGGTGACTACTTGATGATGACGAAGGTCTGCTGGTTGAGCGCCAGCAGCTTGCCGGTGTGGCTCCACAGCTCGCGGAACTCGACGACGTAGCCGTCGGTGGCCGCGGCGAGGCGCGCCCGGTGGAACCACGGCGCCGAGGGGTCGACGCCCGCGAGGTTCGCGAGGAACGGTTGAAACGTGAAGGCGATGGTGGCCATCGGCCGCGGCGCCTCCTCGCGAGAGAAGAGCGTCGGCCACGCCGCGTCGACGCCGCACGCGAAGAACGCCGCGTCGCGCAGCGTGGAGGTCGCGCGCGGGCGAATCCACGCGTCGACCACGCCCTCCGTGCCGCCGGTGAAGGGCGCGGGCCCGGTGAGGCGGTACTCGAAGTGCTGCGCGAACTCGGGGAAGAACGCGCCCTCCCAGGGGAGCGGCTCGACGTCGGCCCAGGGCGGCGGCGAGGGCGGCGTCAGCTGGGTGAGCTCCCGGTCGGCCACGCGCGGCTTGCCCAGCACGCCCACGCCGTGGGCCACCGGCGCGCCGCCCTGCGAGAGCAGCGCCGTCACCGTGGTCACCGCGTTGCCCTCGCGCAGCACCGTCACCTGCAGCTGCGCCTCGCCGGGGAGCGCGGGCGCGAAGAGCTCCGCCGTCAGCGAGCGCAGCGGGCGGCCCGGCACGGTGGTCTCCATGGCGCGGGTCATCAACCCGGTGACGAGGCCGCCGTACAGCGGTCGCCCCTGGTGCCAGCCGTCGGGGAGGGTGGTGGTGAAGGCGCCGCCGCCCAGGGGCCGGGCCGTCAGCAGCGTGTCGAGCGAATTCATGCGCCGGTCTCTAACGGCGCCCCGTGGAAGTCTCCACTGGAGACATCTCTCAGGGGTCGACGTCGGTGTCGGTGACGATGCCGCCGTCGGCGACCACGTGCCACAGCTCGTACCGCGAGGCGGGGCTGCCGGCGTCGAGGTTGAAGGTGAGCGGCCCGGACACGCCGTCGAGGTCGATGGTGCCGCCGCGCGCCAGTTCGTCGGAGAGCGAGGTCCAGTTGGTGGGGGTGACGGGCGTGGCGATGACGGCGCTCTGCATGCGGGTCATGCCCTCGCCCATGCGCGGGCCGGTGATGGCGCCCCCGCCGTTCGACGCGGAGGCCGCGGCCAGCATCACCAACCACGCGGCGTCGTAGCTGTGGGAGGTGAAGGAATAGGTGATGGGGTCTTCACCCCACGCGGCCTCGTAGTTCGCGGCGAAGAGCGTGTACGCCTGCTGGTTGCCCTTGCCCTGCGAGGGCGCGGTGCCGCGGCTCCCGTTGAGCAGCGCGCCGACGGAGCCCTGGGAGATGACGGGGTCCTTCGCGGCGTCGGCGAGGTACCACTTGTGCGTGGGGAACCAGGCGAGCGCCGGCCCGCTGATGCCCAGCGAGCTGGCGGTGGTGGTGACCAGCCGCGAGACGTTGGTGGGCAGCGCGACGACCACCGTGGCCTGCGGCAGCAGCACCGGCAGCTTGCCGGGTACGCCGTTGAGGTTCGGGTCGGTGGCCTCGAAGCCCAGCGGCAGCGCGCCGTAGCCCGCGTCGCGCAGCAGCCGCTCGATGGGCGCCTCGAAGCCGTCGCCGTAGGAGCCCGACTCGTAGGCGATGGCCACGCTGACCAGCCCGCCGTCGGGCAGCCGCGCCGAAGGGAAGTCGCTCTTGACGTAGCGCTCGAAGATGACCCGCGCCTGCTGCGTGTCATCAGGCGCGACGCGCCACACGTTGCCGGTGGTGATGAACGCCGAGTTGAGCTCGGCGGCGGTGGAGGTGGCCGACATGATGAGCGTGCCCGCGTCGACGCGCGCCGGGTCGTACGCCGCCTTCTTGGTCTGGCCGCTGCCCGAGGTGAACACCGCGGGGGCCTCGAGGTTGTGCACCATCCACTCCAGCTGGGTCTGCAGCACGGCGTCGCTGCGCTGCGTGTCGCAGACGTACAGGCCGAAGCGCCGCTGGAGCCCGATGCCGTCGAGGTTGTTCACCTGCGAGATGGCCAGCGCGATGGCGTTGAGCCCCGCCTGCTCGGAGTCGTCGGCCACGTCGCCGTCGTGCAGCGGCAGGAGCGCCACCAGCGGCACCCGGTTGGCCTGCTCGTAGGGGCTGTGGTCAGAGTTGCTGACGGTGGCGCGCGAGCAGCCCTCCGGCAACGGCAGGCAGTACGTGGAGGAGCAGACCGCGGAGCTGCCGCAGTCGGCGTCGTGGTCGCACTCCTTGAAGTTGCCGGCGGTGGTGAAGCTGCACGCCGCGAGGAACGAGGCGGCGATGAAGAGGGCGCGGCGCATCAGAAGCGGCCCTCCACGCCAGCGAAGGCGCCGCCGGCGGTCGGCCCCAGCACCACGTTGACGCTCTGCTTCGGCGCGTCGCCCTTCGGATAGAGGATGACGGCGGTCACGCTGGCCGCGATGCCCACCAGCAACGAGATGTCGCACGCGGCGGCGGTGCGCTGCGTCTCGCCCTGCAGGCGGCGCTTCTCGTCGAGCGTGGTGGCCGCCCCGTACTTGCCGCGGTTGACGGCGGCGGCGATGGCGGTGCCCAGCGAGGTGCCCAGCGCCGCGACGCCCACGCCGCCGACCGCGAGCGCGGCGATCTTCTTCACGTTGGTCTCGCCCGCGGCCTTCTCGCGCGCGGCCTTGTCGCGGGCCTCGGCCTCGCGGCGCTCCTGACGCAGGCGCTCGGTCTCGGCCTCGAGGCGCTCGGCGTCGCTCTGGAGCTTCTGCTTCTCGGCGTCTTGCACCTGCTTCTGCGCGGCGCTCCTGGCGAGCAACGTGCGGATGCGGTCCATGTGGAGGTTGGCCTTCTTTACCGTGTCGGGGTCGGTGCTGTCAGACGGGAGCCCGACGTACTCGCGGTAGTAGTCGATGGCGGTCTCGAGCTCGCCACCCTGATCGTACGCGCGGCCGATGTTGTAGAGGTACAGGGCGGCGGGCTCGGCGTCGTACGCCTGCCGGAGCGTCTCCGCGGCCTCGAGGTACTTGCCGGAGTCGTAGAGGCGCTGCGATTCCTTCGCGAGCGCCGAGGCCTTGGGGTTCGCGGCGAGAGCAACGGCGCCCAGCAATGCGGTGAGAAAGAGAAGACGGCGCATGGGGGAACGCGAATGTACCCCATGCTGTATTTCTTGGGTCGCCTTCGCCTGGGCCGAAGTCTCCGCGGTGCTTCGGCTTCGGCTTGCCCGCTGCAACTGCGCAGCGGGCCGGCTCAGGCTCGCGGGCTCAGCCGATGCGCGAGAGCAGCTGCTGGCGGATCAGGTCGAGCGTCTTCGGGAGGCGGTCACCGAACTGCTTGTAGAACTCCGCCTGGTTCTCGAGCTCGGTCTTCCACTCGCCCTCGTCGATGTGCGTCGCTTCGTCGACCGTGTCGGCCGAGATGTCGAGGCCCGAGAGGTCGATGTGCCCCTGCTTCGGCACCCACCCGAAGAGCGTCTCCTGCGCGCCGACCTTCCCGTGCGCGCGGTCGAGGATCCACTTCAGCACGCGCATGTTGTCGCCGTAGCCCGGCCAGAGGAACTTGCCGTCCTTGCCTTTGCGGAACCAGTTCACGAGGAAGATCTTCGGGGGGTACGGCACCCGCTTCTGCATCGTGAGCCAGTGCTTGAAGTAGTCGGCCATGTTGTAGCCAGCGAACGGCAGCATCGCCATCGGGTCGCGGCGCACCACGCCCTGCGCGCCCGTCGCGGCGGCCGTGGTCTCCGAGGCCATCGTCGAGCCGAGGTACACGCCGTGGCCCCAGTTGAAGCTCTGCATCACCAGCGGCACCGTGTTGCTGCGGCGGCCGCCGAAGATGATGGCGGAGATGGGCACGCCCCGCGGGTCGTTCACGTGGCTCGAGAGCATCGGGTTGTTCGACGCCGGCGCGGTGAAGCGCGAGTTGGGGTGCGCCGCCTTCTCGGTGCTGCCCTTCTTCCAGGGCTGGCCCTTCCAGTCGGTGAGCTCCTCGGGCACCTCGCCGTCGAGGCCCTCCCACCAGACCTCGCCGTTCTTGGTCACGGCCACGTTGGTGAAGATGGTGTTCTTCGCGATGCTCATCATCGCGTTGGGGTTGGTCTTGTGGTTGGTGCCCGGCGCCACGCCGAAGTAGCCGTTCTCCGGGTTGACCGCCCACAGCCGCCCGTCGTCACCGACGCGCAGCCACGCGATGTCGTCGCCCACCGTGTACACGCGCCAGCCGTCGAAGCGCCGCGGGGGGATCATCATCGCGAAGTTGGTCTTGCCGCACGCCGACGGGAACGCCGCCGCCACGTAGGTCTTGTTCCCGTCGGGGTCTTCCACTCCGAGGATGAGCATGTGCTCCGCGAGCCAGCCCTCGTTCTTGCCGAGGTAGCTGCCGATGCGCAGCGCGAGGCACTTCTTGCCCAGCAGCGCGTTGCCGCCGTAGCCGGAGCCGAAGGACCAGATGGTGTTGTCCTGGGGGAAGTGACAGATGGAGCGGCGCTCCGGGTTCACGTCGCCCGTGCAGTGCAGGCCGCGGTTGAACTCGTTGCTGTCGCCCAGCATGTCGAGCGCCGGCTTGCCCATGCGGGTCATGATCTGCATGTTCAACACGACGTACACGGAGTCGGTCAGCTCGATGCCGATCTTCGAGTGCTCGGAGTTGAGCGGCCCCATGCAGTACGGCACCACGTACAGGGTGCGGCCCTTCATGCTGCCCATGAACCAGCCGCGGAGCTCCGCGAACGCCTGATCAGGCGCCTTCCAGTTGTTGGTCGGGCCCGCGTCTTCCTTGTTGGGCGTGCAGATGAAGGTGAGGTGCTCGACGCGCGCGACGTCGTTGGGGTTGCTGCGGTGCAGGTAGCAGCCCGGGTGCTTCTCCTGGTTGAGCGGCATCAAGACGCCCTTGCTCACCGCGTACTCCGTCAGGCGCTGACGCTCCGCTTCGGAGCCGTCGCAGAAGACGACCTGATCCGGCTCACAGAGGGTCGCCATCTCCTGAACCCACCCGAGGAGACGCGCGTTTGACGTCAACTTCGTTTCGATGGTTGCCATGCGGGCTTGCTCTCACTTCGATGCGCAGGTGTAAAGCCAAAGGCTTTCATGGCGGCCCGTAGTTGAGCTTGTCTAATGCATCGCGTCTTGAAGGAACCGTGACGATGTCGCTCTCGGAGCTGTGTCTCGACTGCGGGCTGTGCTGCGACGGCACCTTGTTCAGGCAGGTGACGGTGACGCCCGCCGAACGTGACACGCTCGTGACGTTGGGCATCGGCGTGGCGCGCAAGAGCGGGCGCGACGTGATGCCGCTCCCCTGCGGGAAGCTGAACGGGAGGTGCTGCACCATCTACGAGGCCCGGCCCGGCGGCTGTCGCGCGTTCGTCTGCGCGCTGGGCACGAAGCTGGTGAAGCACGAGGTGTCGCTCGACGACGCGAAGGCGCAGGTGCGCGAGATGTCGGCGCGCCTCGCCGCGCTGCGTGAGGCGCTGGGCGGAGATGATCACCTGGTGCTGCGGCGCGCGCGCGAAGCGATGGATGGCGCGGCGCCGTTGCGCGAGGGCGTCGCCGAAGCGTTCCAGCGCGTGGAGGCGCTGCGCTACTCGGTCTTCATGCCGCCGCCGGGCTGACGGCGCCGCGCTCGGGCGTCAGCGCAGCTCGGCGTCGTAGGGCTGGCCGAGCGCGGTCGGGGCCACGTTCTTTGCGCCCTGAATCGAGAGCACCACCAGCGTCAGCGCGTACGGCATCGCGAGCAGCACCCCCTGCGGCACGTACTCGAGCAACTGCGGCGCCGACGACGCGAGCGAGATGCGCAGCGCGTTGCCGAAGGCGAAGAACACCGCCGCGCCCGCCGCGCCGAGTGGCGTCCACCTCCCGAAGACCATCGCCGCCACCGCCATGAAGCCGAGCCCCGAGGGCATGTGGTGCTCGAAGCGGTCGAGCGTCGCGCAGCTCAACGCCGCACCGCCCAGGCCCGCGAGCGCGCCCGAGAGCAGCACCCCGCCGAAGCGCAGCGCGTTCACGTTGACGCCCATCGCCGCGACCGCTTGCGGTTTGTCACCGGCGGCGCGGAGCCGGAGCCCCCACGCGGTGCGCGTGACGGCGAAGTGCACGACGAGCGGCAGCACGAAGGCCAGCCACGTCAACGGCGAGTGCCCCAGCCACAGCGGCAGCTGCGCGATGGACGGCGTCGACGACGGCGAATTGAAGACCGCTTCCAGCACGAAGGTGCCCAGCGCGAGCATCACGAGGTTGATGGCCATGCCGGAGACGACCTGATCCGCCCGCCAGCGAATCGACAGCCACGCGTGCAGCGCGGCGAGGGTCGCGCCGGCGGCCATGCCCACCAGCACCGCGAGCGGCGTCGGCATCACCAGTGCGGCGGCGGCGGCGGCCAACGCGCCCGCGCGCATCATCCCCTCCACGCCCACGTTCACCACGCCGCCGCGCTCGGAGAGGACCGCGCCCACGGCCGCGAAGACCAGCGGCGGCGCCGCGTCGAGCACCGAGGAGAGCAGGGCGAGGATCATCGGCGACTCCTTGCGAAGTGCTCGGCGGTGGCACGCTTCGCGGAACACAGGTCGGCTGACGGGCGCGCGACGCGACTGGACGAAGCCTGTTCGCAGACGTGAGCGGCGCTCAACGCGTCGTTGCCGCGATTTCGTGCGGGCACGGTGCTCGATGCGGGGCGCAGAGAGAGGTGTGCGTCGTGCGCCTGATGCGGACTTGCGGTGGTGCGTGTCGGCCATGACTGGCGAACCCGGCTCATCGCGCCCTCCGCGCCAGCAGTTTTTCCCACGCGTGTTTGCCCGCGACCAACAGCAGCGCGAGGCCCTGCATCAACTCGGGGAAGCTCTTGTGCAACCCGAACAACTGCATGCGCGTGCCGCCCGCGCGCAGGCCGCCGAACAGCGTGGAGGTCGCCAGCACGCCGAGCGGGTGGCCCTGCCCGATGAGCGCCATCGCGATGCCGTCGAAGCCCCACGGCGCGCCGAGCGTCGCGGGGTACTTGAACTCCGTGCCGAGAATCAGCGTCGCGCCGCCGAGGCCCGCGAAGGCGCCGGCGAGCAGCATCGCGCGCAACAGCCCGCGCTCCACCTCGATGCCCGACGCGCGCGCTGCGTCTGCCGAGAGCCCGATGACGCGCCACTCGAAGCCGCGCACGAAGCGCGTGAGGAAGTACCAGGTGCCGACCGCCGCGATGACGGCCAGCACGAAGCCGAGGTGCAGGCGCGAGGCGTCGCCCAGCAGGCGCGGGAGCATCGCCGACTCCAGAATCTCATCGGTGCCCGACACCGAGTTGCCGCCGCTCGACTGCGCGCGCAGCGGGCCGACCACCAGCCAGTTCTCCACGAGGCTGACCGCGACCCAGTTCAACATGATGGTGGAGATGACCTCGTGCACGCCGCGCTTGAGCTTGAGCAGCGCAGGCCCGAGCGCCCACAGCGCGCCCATCGCCGCCGCCGCGAGCAACGCCAGCGTCACGTGCAGCGGCGCGGGCACCGCGAGCTTCGCGCCCACCACCGCCGCCGCGAGCGCGCCCACCATCAACTGCCCCTGCGCGCCGATGTTGAAGAGCCCCACGCGGAAGGCGACCGTCACCGACAGGCCCGTGAAGGTGAGGATGGCGGCCTTGGTGGCCGACTCTCCGAGGGGGCGCAGCACGGTGGCCGCGTTGCCGGTCTCGAAGAAGCGCGGCCAGTCACCGATGGCGCCCCACAGCATCGAGCCGAACGCCTCGAACGCCGTGCCGAAGCCGCGCGTGAGCCCGGCTGCGACGAAGCAGAGCAGAATCGCGCTCACCACCGAGAGCACACTGGGGAGCGCCTTACGCATCCATCACTCCCAGCATGCGCTGCCCGATGACGCGCTCGTCGAACGCGGCGCGGTCGAACGCACCGGTGACGCGGCCGCCGTACAGCACCACCACGCGGTCACTGAGCTCCAGCACTTCATCGAGGTCGAGCGACACCAGCACCACCGCGCAGCCGCGCGCGCGTTGTTCGCGCAGCTTCTCGCGCACCGCGGCCACCGCGGCGAGGTCGAGCCCGCGCGTGGGCTGCACCACCACCAGCACCTTCGGGTCGCCTGAGAGCTCGCGGCCGACGATGAGCTTCTGCTGGTTGCCGCCCGACAACGCACCCGCGCGCAGCGCCGGCTCCCGTGGGCGCACGTCGTTCGCTTCGAGCAACGCGGCGGTGTGCGCGCGGCGGCCCGCGAAGTCGACGCGCGCGCCATGCGCGAACGGCGGCGCGTGGTGACGCCCGAGCGCTGCGTTCTCCTCGACGGTCAGGTCGGCGACCAGGGCGCGCTTGAGGCGGTCTTCCGGCACGTGCGCGACGCCGTGTTCACGCGCGAGCCGCGGCGTCCACCGCGTCACCGGCGTCTCGGCGAAGAGAAGACGCCCGGCGCTCCAGCCGCGCAGGCCCGTCAGCACCTCCGCGAGCTCGCGCTGCCCGTTGCCGTCGACGCCGGCGATGCCGACAATCTCTCCTGCGCGCGCGCACAGCGAGACGTCGCGCAGGCCCTCGGCCGAGAGGTGTTCGAGCGTCACGAGGGGTGCTCCGGGAGCGCGCGCGGTGACGGGCTTCGGCGGCTCGAGGTGCGCGCCCACCATCAGCTCCGCGAGCTGCTCGGCGGTGGTGTCGGCCGGTGACGCCTCCGCGACCTTCTTCCCGCGCCGCATCACCGCGATGCGCGTGGAGAAGTGCAGCACCTCCTTGAGCTTGTGGCTGATGAGCACCACCGTGAGGCCTTCGTCGCTCAAGCGCCGCGTCACCGCGAAGAGCTCGTCGGCCTCCGCGGGCGTGAGCACCGCCGTGGGCTCGTCGAGGATGAGCGTCGACACGCCGCGATGCAGCGCCTTGACGATCTCCACCTTCTGCTGACTGCCGACGCTCAGGTCGCGCACGCGCGCGGTCGCGTCGAGCTGAAAGCCGAACCTGGCGCAGGTCGCCTCCACCTCGCGGCGCGCGCGCTCGAAGTCGATGACGCCGAAGCGCCGCGGCTCGTGGCCCAGCACCACGTTCTCGGTGACGGTCAGCGCGGGCACGAGCGTGAAGTGCTGGTGCACCATGCCCACGCCACGCGCGAGCGCATCGGCCGGGCTCTTCAACTTCACCGCCGCGCCCTCGAACGCCACCTCGCCGGAGTCAGGGTGGTACAGCCCGTAGAGCACGTTCATCAGCGACGACTTGCCCGCGCCGTTTTCGCCAACCAGCGCGAGGCGTTCTCCGCGTTGAAGCTCCAGCGTGACGTCTTCGAGCGCGGTGACCCCTCCGAAGCGCTTGCTGATGTTCCGGAGCGAAATCACCCGCACTGACCCTACCCGACACTGTCGGATGGAACATCGATGAACCACTGCTGGTGCACGGCCACACCACTTTGCGCGTGACGCCGCTGCAAGTGCCTGCATCGACGGAGCCCTCGCGTTGGCTCGCTGCGTGCTCTTCATCGGGCCATGCGAAACGGACTGCTCCTGTTGAGTGCGTTGACGCTGCAACCCGTGGCTGTTGCGCCGCGCTTGCAGGCGGAGGTGCGGCCGGTGCGCATCCAGGTCTGTGCGCCCGTCGCCATCGGGGTCTTGCCGCAGGAGGTCGACGTCGGCGGCCAGCGCGTGCACTTCGCGGAGTGGACGATGGACCAGGAAGGCGGCGACGTCGTCGGCTTCGCGGCAGCGCTACCCGACGGCGTGCGCGCCGAGCTGCGCTTCGGCGAGCGGACCTTCACCACGACGCGCGGGCGCTGGTTTCACCCTGCGCTGCGGAAGCTCGACGCGATGTCGCTGTGTGGCGTGCAGGTCGAGCCGGTGCTGGCGATGAGGGAGTAGAGTTCACCGGTGATTTTGCGTCGCGGTGACGCATTTTTGCCGGTGAGTTTCCTGGGGGTCGGGCGATGGGCGGAAAGAAGATGGCAGCGATTGCGCGTGTGCACGCGCTGGCGGCGAAACAACACGGGGTCTTCGCGCGGTGGCAGGCGCTGCAAGTGGGCGTCTCTCGAACCCAACTTCAGGACCGTGTGACGACGGGGCTCTGGCGGCGGGTGTTGCCGGCGGTGTACCTGGTCGCCGGTGCTCCCGAAGACTGGAGACAGCAGCTTCACGCTGCCCTGCTCTGGGCGGGGCCCGGAGCCGCGCTGTCGCATCGAACGGCGGCGGCGCTGCACGGGTTTTCGCGTTTCCGCGAGAGCGGCGTTCACCTCGTCAGCCCGCATGACAAGCGCCCGCCGCGGCGCGTGAAGGTCTCGGCGACACCCAGGCTCACGAGTACGGAGGTGGCGAGGGTAGACGGGCTCGTCGTGACCTCCGTGATGAGAACCCTGGTCGACCTCGCGGCCACCGAGTCGGAGGGCGATGTCAGCGCGTGTCTCGACGAAGCGCTCCGCCGAAAATGGATGTCGCTCGAGGACTTCGAGCTGGTGTTGCGCGACCACGATGGGCGGCGGGGCGTGCCGCTCCTGCGGAGACTCGTGACGAAGCTGCAGGGCGCGGGTGGACCCACCGAGAGCGACCTCGAGGGGCGTGTGCTGGAACTCCTCGACGCGGAGGGCTTCTCACGACCGGTTTCTCAACACCCCGTATACGCGGGCGGGAAGCTGCGGCGGCTCGACTTCAAGTTCGCGAACTCGAATGTCGTCATCGAGGCTGACGGCTACGCGTACCACTCGAGCCCGGAGGCGTTCGAGCGCGACCGCGCGCGGCTCAACGCGCTTCGGGTGCGCGGCTTCGTGGTGCTGCAGTGGACCTGGAAGGCGCTGATGGAACACCCCGACGAGCTGGTGGAGCAGCTGCGCCGACTGCTTCGGTTGGCGGCCTGAGCCGGGGCGCCCGTCATTCGCCTGCAAAAATGCGCCTCTTTGACGCATTTTCGCCGCGCTTTTCGACGACCTTCACCGCGAGGGCACCACGACCTCGCCCGCGATGATGCGCGCGCGCAGCGCCTCCACCTGCGCCAGCGCGTCGGCCTTGCCCGCGAACTCCACGCGCACCGGCGCCAACGCGACGCCGCCTTCCTTCAGGCCCAGCACCGTGTCGCCCGCCGAGAACTGGCCCGTCGTCAGGTCGCGCGCCGCGAGCCACACCGCGTAGTCGACGCGCTTCACCATCGAGGTCAGCACCGCGTCGGGCGCGAGGTGCGACTGGTCGGAGTCGACGCCGATGACGAACACCTGAGCTCCCGCGGCGCGCGCCTCCTTCACCGCCTGAATCACGCCGTTGCCGTCGCTGCCCGCCGCGTGGAAGACGACCTCACAACCCTTGGCGAGGAGGTCTTGCGCGGCCTGTTTGCCGTGGCTCACGTTGTCGAAGCTGCCGGTGTACTGCACCAGCAACTGTGCCTGTGGGTTGGTCTCGCGCACGCCCGCGCGGAAGCCCGCCTCGAACTTCTTGATGAGGGGGATCTCCATGCCGCCCACGAAGCCCACCTTCTTCTTCGCGACGAGCCCGGCGAGCGCGCCCGCGAGGTAGCTGCCTTCTTCCTCCTTGAAGACCACGGTGCGCACGTTGGGCAGGTGCCGCACGTTGCCCTTCGCGTCGAGCAGCGGCGAGTCGATGAGGAGGAACTTCACGCCCGGGTTCTGCCGCGCCGTGGTCTCCACTGCGTTCTCGAGCATGAAGCCGGTGCCGATGGTCAGGTCGGCCGCCATGTCGACCAGCAGTTGCAGGTTGGGCTGGTAGTCCTCCTGCGCGCGGCTCTGCACCACCAGCGGGCGCACGCCGAGCGGCTTCACCACGCCCGCGAGCTCCGGGGGAATCTGCGCGTCGCGCACCGGCTGGTAGCGGCCGTTGACCTGCTCGACCCCCGCCGCCCACGCCTCGAGCCCGCGCAGCGCGGAGTCGTTGAACGACTGGTCGCCGCGCCCGCCGACGTCGGTGACGAGCCCCACCGTGAGGCCCGTGGGCGTGTCCTGCTTCGTCGACTTGCAGCCGGCGACCAGCAACAGCACGAGGAAGTAGCGGCGCATCGCGCAGAGAGTAGTTTGCCGCGCCCATGCGTGCCTACGAACTCATCAAAGCCAAGCGCGACGGCGGCAAGCTCGCGCCCGACGACATCCGCGCCTTCATCGCCGAGTACACGAGCGGCGGCGTCACCGACTACCAGATGAGCGCGATGTGCATGGCGGTGTTCTTCCGCGGCCTCGACCCGGTGGAGCTCGGCGCGTGGACGCGCGCGATGCTGGAGAGCGGCGAGGTGTTGGACCTCTCCGAGACGAAGGGCATCAAGGTCGACAAGCACTCCACTGGCGGCGTGGGTGACAAGGTGTCGCTGTCGCTGGCGCCGTTGGCGGCCGCGTGCGGCGTGCCGGTGCCGATGATTTCGGGCCGCGGCCTCGGGCACACCGGCGGCACCCTCGACAAGCTGGAGTCCATCCCCGGGTTTCGCGTCGACCTCTCGGTGGCCGACTACCGGCGCCTGGTGCGCGACCTCGGCTGTTGCCTCATCGGCCAGACCGCGACGTTGGCGCCCGCCGACAAGAAGCTCTACGCGCTGCGCGACGTGACGGCGACGGTCGACTGCATCCCGCTCATCGCGTCGTCCATCATGAGCAAGAAGATGGCCGAGGGCATCGACGCGTTGGTGCTCGACGTGAAGGTCGGCAGCGGCGCGTTCATGAAGACCCTCGACGACGCGCGCGTGCTGGCGAAGACGATGATCGGCATCGGCAACGAGATGGGAAAGAAGGTCGTCGCGCTGCTGACCGACATGGACCAGCCGTTGGGCAACACCGTCGGCAATGCGTTGGAGGTCATCGAGGCCGTGGAGATGCTCCGCGGCAAAGCGCCCGCCGACTACACGGAACTGACGCTGGCGCTCACCGCGGAGATGCTGGTGCTCGGCGGGAAGGCGCCTGACATCTCCGCCGCGCGCGTGAAGCTGCACGAGGTGATGCGCAACGGCGCCGCCGAGAAGAAGCTGTGTGAAATCGTCGCCGCACAGAGCGGTGACCCGTCGGCCATCACCGACTTGAGCAAGCTCCCGCGCGCGAAGAAGACCATGCCGGTGGCCGCGCCGCGCGACGGCGTGGTGACGGCGATTCATTCAGAGAACATCGGGCTCGCGGCGATGGCGCTCGGCGCCGGGCGCGCGAAGTCGAGCGACGTCATCGACCCCGCCGTGGGCTTCGTGCTGCACAAGAAGGTGGGCGACGCGGTGAAGGCCGGTGAGCCGCTCCTCACGATGCACGTCAACGATGAGTCGCGCGTGAAGGAGGTCACCGAGCGCGTCATCGCGGCGTACACGCTGGGTGCGCAGGCGCCGGTGAAGAAGCCGCTGGTGCTCGAGCGCCTCACCTGACGCGGTTGCTGAACCCTCGATGCGCGCCCGCGTCGCGCGGTTTGAGCGCGTGCTCTGACGCGGTGTTGAACTGTCGATACGCGCATGCGGGCGCGCAGGGAGCGGGGCAGTGGAACCGTCGATGCGCGCCTGCGTCACGCGGTCTTGAGCGCGTGCTCTGACGCGGTGTTGAGCTGCCGATACGCACAGGCGGGCGCGGAAGGAGCGCGGGGGTGGGACCGTCGATGCGCGCATGCGTCGCGTGTCTTCGAGCGCTTCATGGGCCGCGGTCGGCGCACGCGCACCGGCGAGAGAGTGGTTGTCGGGCAGGCCGCGTTCGCTCCGTCAGTTGGCCGTCGGGCCGGGCGAACGCACCACCGGTTCACGCCATGAACGGCATGTTCTTCGCGGGCGCGCCGGGCACGTAGAGCACCCACAGCGCCCCGCCGGCCGCCGGTGGGTTCGCGGTCAGGGAGCTGCCGCTCACGGTGTCCACGCCCGCGCGGAACTCGTACCGGACGCGGAACATCGGCTGCCCGTTCACCCGCATCGACGTGCTCTCGACGGCCACGATGGAGGCCTGGGCGACCTCTCCATCGCGGTAGATGGCGCGCAGCCGCGTGACCCGCACGAGCGAGAGCACCACCATCACCACCCCCGACACGCCGAAGAACCCGGGGATGAGGATGAACGGCCCGAAGAGCGAAGCGCGCTCGCCATCGAGGCGCGCCAGCCCGGGGTCTTGCCGGTCCCACGTGACGCGCACCGGTTGGCCGGCCTTCGCGCGGTCGACGAGCGTGAAGTCGGTGGTGCGCACGTGCAGCTCGGTCTCTTCGGCGCGCACGGTGAGCTCGTACTGCGTGCGCCCATTCACGCGCGTGGAGGTCTCGCGGGCGTCGACGAAGGTCGCGTCAGCCGTGACCCCTCTCGAATCGAGCACCCAATCAGCCCACGGGGGGCCGCCGATCGCGGAGAAGACGGTGGTCACGATGATGCCCACCGCCGCCCAGATGAGCCCGAACAGCAGGAGGAAGCGGACACCGAACGGCGCGGCGGAGAAGGGGAACTCGCGCGGCGGGGGTGGCGGCTGGTTCATCACCTCAGCGTAGCCCGCGGTTAGGAGAAGCGCGGCGAACGTGCTACCGGAGCCGCGCCTATGTCTGAAACCGTTTCGTCTCCTGATGCCCCTGCCGTCACCTTTGAGTCCTTCGGGCTCCGCAGCGAGGTGCTCTCCGCGCTCAAGGGGCTCGGCTACGAAGAGCCGACCCCCATTCAGCGCGAGACCATCCCCGCGTTGATTTCAGGGCGCGACGTGCTGGGCCAGGCCGCCACCGGCACCGGCAAGACCGCCGCGTTCGCGCTGCCGATCCTCGAGAAGATTGCGCGCGAAGACCGCCGGCCCTTCGAGGCGCAGGCGCTGGTGCTGGTGCCCACGCGCGAGCTGGCGATGCAGGTCGCCGAAGCGCTCCAGAAGTACGGCGCGGGCCTCGGCGTCATCGTGGTGCCGGTCTACGGCGGGCAGGAGATCTTCAACCAGATCAAGCCGCTGAAACGGGGAGCCGACGTGGTCATCGCCACGCCCGGCCGCGCGTTGGATCACATCAAGCGCAAGTCGCTGCTGCTCGGCAACGTGAAGATGGTGGTGCTCGACGAGGCCGACGAGATGCTCGACATGGGCTTCGAAGAAGACCTCCAGTCGATCCTCAACGAGCTGCCGAAGACGCGTCAGACCGCGCTCTTCTCGGCCACGCTGGCGCCGCGCATCGCGAAGATCGCCGAGAAGCACCTGAAGAACCCGGTGCGCGTGGCCATCGCGGCGCGCTCGGTGGAGGCGGGCACGGCGCCCAACATCCGCCAGGCGGCGTACATCGTGAAGCGCGGCATGAAGGAAGCGGCGCTGATGCGCGTGCTCGAGTGGGAGACCCCCGGCTCCGCCATCATCTTCTGCCGCACCCGCAACGAGGTCGAAGAGCTCACGCACGTGCTGATGCGCGGCGGGTATGAGCCGGCGGCGCTCCACGGCGGCCTCACGCAGGAGCAGCGCGACGCGGTGCTGCGCAA
Source organism: uncultured Archangium sp. (assembly GCA_946479335.1). The sequence continues at coordinate 1,148 of CAMLFP010000039.1, read as the reverse complement.
GTTCAAGGACGGCGAGCTGCGCGTGCTGGTGGCCACCGACGTCGCCGCGCGCGGGCTCCACGTCGAGAACCTGAGCCACGTCATCAACTTCGACCTCCCGACCTCGCCGGAGGTCTACGTGCACCGCATCGGCCGCACCGGCCGCGCGGGCAAAGACGGCGTCGCGCTCTCGTTCGTCGACCCCCGCGAGCAGCGCCTGCTGGGCAACGTCGAGCGCCTGGTGAAGAAGAAGGTGTCGCTGCAGCAGGTGCCGACGCGCCAGCAGCTCGACGAGAAGCGCTCGAAGACGGTGGCGGAGCAGGTGAAGGCCGCGGCGGAGACTCCGGCCATCGAGGCGTTCAACGCGCTGGTCGCTGAGATTGGTCTGCCCGCGGAGCAGGTCGCCGCCGCGGCGATGATGTTGCTGCAGCAGAAGATGTTCCCCACGCACAAGGGCGACGAGGCTGACCTCTCGGGCGCGCCGATGCGCGGCGGTGACCGCGAGCGTGGCCCGCGCCGTGAGCCGCGTGAAGGGCGTGAGTCGCGCGACGCGCGGCCGCGCGGTGACCTGGTGCAGCTGTGGCTGTCGATTGGTGAGAAGGCCGGCGTGCGCCCGCAAGACATCGTCGGTGCCATCGCGAACGAGGCCGACATCCCCTCGCGGGACATCTCCGGTGTGCGCATCAGCGAGATGGACACCCGCGTCGAGGTGCCCGCCGCCGTGGCCGACAAGGTCATCGCGGCGCTCCTGAACACCCGCATCCGCGGGCGCAAGCTGCGCGCGGAGCGTGCCGGCGCTCCCGCGAAGGACTTCGGCGGCCGGCCTCCGAAGTCGTTCACGCCGCGCGAGCGCACCCACGAGGAGACCCCGTCGGCGGCGCTGGAGCGCGAGCACGCGCGTGCCCCCGCGGTCGAGGTGGAGGGCGGAGACGACGCGGGCGAGGGCGAGGCTTCGCGTGGCGCGCGGAGCGCCGGCGGCGAGCGTTCGTTCGGCGCGAAGAAGTCGTTCGGCGAGAAGCGCGAGTTCGGCGGTGAGCGGTCGTTCGGAGAGAAGAAGAGCTTCGGCGAGAAGCGTGAGTTCGGCGCGAAGAAGTCGTTCGGCGAGAAGCGCGAATTCGGCGGCGAGCGGTCGTTCGGAGAGAAGAAGAGCTTCGGCGAGAAGCGTGAGT
>CAMLFP010000038.1 GCA_946479335.1 uncultured Archangium sp. | reverse complement strand
GGCTCGTCAATCAGGCCGGCGCCCGGCATGAATGAGGCCATGAAGCTCGAACGCCGCAGCGCCCTCGTCGGTCTGGTCGCGTTGACGGCGTGCCGCCGCACCTCCCCGGAGAAACCCTTGCCTGCCCTTCGGCACCGCCCGCTCGCCTCGCTCCCCACCACCACGCTGCCGTGGCTCTCACTGCGCGATCACTTCGTCGCGACGGTCGGCCCCTCGGCGGGCACCGGTTCACCGCGCGGCCCGTTGCTGGTGCTGGCCGACGCCACGTTCGCGCCGCGCTCGCGTTTCCCGCTGCACCCGCACCGCGACATGGAGATCTTGAGCGTGGTGCTGACCGGCACGCTGAGCCACCACGGCGATCAGGCGCACGGCGCGGTGATGCCGGCGCGCACCGCGCAGCTCATCTCGTCGCGCGACGGCATCGTGCACGCCGAAGGCAACGACACCGACACGCCGACGCGCATGCTGCAGATCTGGTTTCAGCCGACGAGCCACGGCGGCGCGCCGGCCTACTTCCAGCGAGACCTGTCGAAGAAGTCGCCACGCCAGCCCATCGCGGGTGACGCGGAGTTCCCGCTGCGCTGCGACGCGCGGGTGTGGTGGCTCGATCTCGAACCCGGGCGCGAGACGCAGCTCGAGGTCGCGGAGAATCGGCTGGGGTACCTGCTGGCGCTCGACGGCGCCGTCCACGCGGGGGTGGCGCTCTCGGCGGGCGATGGCCTCGACGTGGGGCCGGGGCAGCTGACCGTGACGGTGACCGCTCCGTGCGCCGCGCTGTGGATCGATGCCGCCGGGTAGCGGTTACTTCGCCGGCGTGGGGTCGAACAGCGAGCGCTTGTCGGCCTTGTCCTTGAACTCCTCGGCTTCGGGGAGCCCGGCCTTCTTCTCGTTGATGTTCGGCCACTTCACCGAGAACTCGGCGTTGAGCTTCTTGTACTCGTTCCACTTCTCCGGGAGATCGCTCTCCGCGAAGATCGCCTTGGTCGGGCACACCGGCTCGCAGGCGCCGCAGTCGATGCACTCGTCGGGGTGAATCACGAGGAAGTTGGCGCCCTCGTAGAAACAATTCACCGGGCACACCTCGACGCAGTCGGTGTACTTGCACTTCACGCAGGGGTCAGCGACGACGTAAGCCATGGCGCGTGCATAGTGCCTCGCGGCGTGCCTCGGCAAGCAAACGCGGGCAGGGAGCGCCATGAGCGCCGCTTCTGCCGACCAGCGGGGCGGCTCACTCCGGGAGGAAGCCGCGCGTCTTCAACAACTCGGCGGCCAGCACCGCGCCCTTCGCGGCGCCCATCTTGGTGTTGTGAGACACGAGCACGTACTTCACGCCGTTCTCCAGCACGCCGTCTTCACGCACGCGGCCCACCGAGGTGGCCATGCCGCCGTGCGCGTCGCGATCGAGGCGCGGCTGCGGGCGGAAGGGGTCTTCGTGCAGCACGATCCACTGCTCCGGCGCGGAGGGGAGGCCCTTCGTCCACTCGTGGCCCTTCCACTCGCGCAGCGCGCGCTGCACTTCGTCGATCGACGCCTTCTTGCCGAGCGCGACGTAGGCCGCCTCGGTGTGGCCCTCGAGCACCGCGACGCGGGTGCAGGTGCACGACACCTTCATGCCGTGCGGCGTGCTCACCGTGCCGAGGATCTTCTTGGTCTCCACCTCGACCTTGCCCTCCTCCTTCGAGATGTGGGGCACCACGTTGTCGATGATGTCGAGGCCGATGACGCCGGGGCTGCGGCCCGCGCCCGACACCGCCTGCAGCGAGGTCATCATCACCGCCTTCACGCCGAACGCGGCCTCCAGCGGCGCCAGCGTCACCGCGAGGCCGGTGGTGGTGCAGTTGGGCATGGGCGCGATGAAGCCCTTCCACCCGCGGTTCTTCTGCTGCTCGCGGAGGAGCTCCACGTGCTCCGGGTTCACGGGCGGAATGAGCAGCGGCACGTCGTTCTCGTAGCGGAACGCGCTCGCCGCGGAGACGACCGGGGTGGTCTTCGCATACCGGGGCTCCAGCTCCTTCGCGACGTCAGACTCCACGGCCGAGAAGATGAGGTCGAACTGCGTGACGTCGAGCGCGTCGCCGGCCAGCACCGTCATGTTCGCGATGTGCGCGGGGAGCGGCTCGGTGAGGAACCAGCCGATCATGCCGTTCGCGCTGCGGAGCGCGTCGACGTACTTCTTGCCGGCGTTGCGCGGCGAGGCAGCCAGACCCGTGAGCTCGAACCAGGGGTGATTCACAAGCGCCGAGATGAACTGCTGACCGGCGAGACCGGTGGCTCCGATGAGTGCAACGCGCAGCTTCTTCATGGGGCGCTCATATGGGCTAGTGTCCGCCGGCTTTCAAGGAGCCTCATGGCCAGAGGCTCTCCCAGGAGACACCCGTGCACGCCCTCACCGCTCTCATCCTCGCCGCCTCGGTCACCACGCCGACGGCACCCACCCACGTCATCACCGCCGCCGATGGCGCCACGCCCAAGTTCGAGACCGGCGTGCTGTCTGCGCCGCTCGGGTCAGACCTCGGCGCGGAGGTGCTGAAGTGGGCGCTGACCAATCGCGCGCGCTACGGGCTGCCCGCGGCCGCGACGCTGCAGGTGCTGGAGGTCTTCCCCACGCGCTTCGGCGCCAGCGTGCACCTCAAGGAGACGGTGAAGGACCTCGACGTCTACGAGGCGAAGCTGGTGGTGACGGTCGACGCGCAGCGCCGCGTGACGCAGGTCGCGTCGAACCTCGCGCCGTTCAGCAAGGTGATGGATGGCAAGCCGCTCACGCGCGACGACGCGATGAAGCTGGCGGCGAAGAACATCCCCCTCGTGGGGCTGCGGCCTGACGGCGTGCCCTTCGGCGGCGCGAAGGCCTTCTACTTCGCGGTCGACGGCGAGCTGCACCGCGGCTTCGTCGCCAACGTGCAGACGCTCGACCTGCGCCGCAACTGGTACGTGGCGATCGACGCGGTCACCGGCGAGACGCTCTTCCGCCAGGACCGCGTGCACCACGCCGCGCTCGACGCGAAGGTGTACCCCATCAGCCCCGGCGGCCTCGACGCGGGCGTGGGCCTCGCGCCGCTGGTGACGGTGCAGCTGCAGCACGGCGACGGGCGCTCGATGATCGCCGACGAGTGCGAAGACCTCACCGACGCGGGCTCGCTCCTCCTCCCCGACGGCGGCGTCAACCGCGTGCCGAACGACGGCGGCCACCTCTGTGGCACGCAGCTCATGATGTACAACTGCTGCCCCACGAAGGGCTGCGACCCCGACGCGGGCGCGGTGCGTTCGCAGGGCACGGTCGACCTCGCGACGCTCGGCATCCCCCTCTCCGGCACGGTGAACTACGACGTCGCGGTGTGCGACCGCATGCGCCGCGCGTCGAACCTCACCAACCCCTCGGGTGACTTCGTGTACGCGCCGGTCGACCCGCCGGCGAACCAGACCGACGTGGTGCCGGGCGACGCGGCCAACTCCGACGAGTTCGCGGAGGTGCACTCGTTCTTCCACGTGAACCGGGTCTACGACTGGGTGCGCGGGCTGTCGGGCGGCACCTTCAAGATGCGCGACGAGAAGTTGAGCCCGCCGGTGAAGCCGGTCGTCTGGTCGAACGCGATGTTCCCCAACTTCAACGAGCTGATGTCGAACTTCCAGTGCCTGCCGCCGCCCATCGGCCAGGGCGGCGTCTGCGTGGCCAACACGCTGGTGCGCATCGACAACGCGGCCTTCATGCCGCGCGAGCAGTTCTCGCAGATCCCCATCAGCGGGTTCGACACCGGCGCCGACACGCTGATGATCTTCCAGGGCAACTCCGCCGACGCGGCGTACGACGCGACCGTCATCCAGCACGAGTTCGGCCACGGCGTCGTCTACGCGACGGCCAACCTGTCGATCAGCAGCGTGGCCTCTGACAGCTACGGCGCGAACAACGAAGGCGGCGCGCTGCACGAGGGCTTCGCCGACTACATCGCGGCGGCCTTCAACGACAACCCGGAGGTCGGCCCGTACTTCGGCCCGCGCGTCGCAGCGGGCGCTGGCCAGTCTGCCAACGGAGCGCTCCGCAACCTCACCAACCAGGACCGCTGCCCCAGCGTGCTCTGGGGTGAGGTGCATCAAGACAGCATGCACGTCGCGGAGGCGCTGTGGGCCGCGCGCACCGGGCCCTTCGCGGGCACCGACAACGGCCACACCTTCGACACCGCGTTCTACGCGATGCTGGTCTCCATCACGCCCGACGCCGACTTCGCGCAGATGGCGGCGGCGATGTCGGCGCGCGTGGCCGAGGCGTTCCCCTCCATCAGCGATGCGTCGCAGCAGATGAGCGACATCTTCACCAACCGCGGCGTCATCGGCTGCACGAAGGTGCTCGACGTGGGCTCCGCCAACCTCCCGCGCGAGTACTTCGGCGTCGTGCAGGTGCAGACCTCGTCGCAGGTGCCGGGGCCCCTCCAGTTCCGCGTGCCGGGTGGCGCGGGCGTGGCGACGGTGCACTTCACGGCGCAGTCGCAGGGCGGCGGCTTCGGCCAGCAGGGCCCTGCGGTGCACGTGCGCACCAAGGTGGGCGCGCCCATCGTGGTGACGCGCACCGCCAGCGGCTTCACGATGGACGCGACGAAGGACGTGACGGCCGCCGGCAACAGCACCCTCACCGCCGACGTGCCGGTCGACGCGCCCTGTGGCTCCGACGTGTACGTGGCCATCACCGCGCCCGGCGGCGGCGCGACGCTGGGGTCGCTCAACGTCACCTTCGATGCGCAGCCGAGCTGCGGCGAGCCTGACGCGGGCGCGCCCGACGCGGGCACCGACGTCGACGCGGGCACCGGCGACACCACGAAGAACCTCCCCAGCGTGGGCGACGACAGCACGATCGACCAGGCCGGGTGGAAGGGCTGCGGCTGCTCCTCGCCGGTCGACTTCGCGTGGCCGCTGCTGGGGTTGCTGGGCCTCGTGCGCCGGCGCCGCGCGAAGTGAAGACCATCTTCCTCTTCGACATCGACGGCACGCTCGTCTCCACGGGCGGCGCCGGGCGGAGGTCGATTGAGCGCGCGTTCGATGCGCTGCATGGCCGGCCCGATGCGTGCGCGGCCATCAGCTTCGACGGCATGACCGACCGCGCAATCGTGCGGGGCGGGCTCCGGGCCATCGACGTGGAGCCGACCGACGCGCGCATCGACGCAGTGCTGGCGCGCTACGTCGAGGTGCTGCACGAGGAGGTCCGCGCGACGAGCGACGCCGACTACGTGGTGCACCCCGGCGCGCGCACGCTGGTGGCTGAAGCGAACGCGCAGGGCCACGCCGTCGGGCTCGGCACCGGGAACATCCGCGAAGGGGCGCGCGCGAAGCTGGAGCGCGTGCAGCTCTTCTCGGCCTTCGCCTTCGGCGGCTACGGCGATGACCATGAGCTGCGGCCGGAGCTGATCCGTGCCGGGGCGCAGCGTGGGGCTGAGTGGCTGGGCATCGAGTTGGCGTCGGCGCGCGTGGTGATCATCGGCGACACGCCCAGAGACGTCGACGCGGCGCGGGCCATCGGCGCGCAGAGCCTCGGCGTCGGCACCGGCCGGCACTCCGCGCGCGAGCTGCTCGACGCGGGCGCCACCTGGGCCTTCGACACGCTCGCCGATGCGGGCGTGCGCGAGGCGCTGTTCTCCCCGTCGCGCTGACGACCGTGCGACGACGACGCGGGCTTCAGGGCACGAGCCGCAGCACGAACGCTTCGAGGAAGACGTCCGGCAGCTTGTCGAGATCGCCCTCGGGCCTGCGCACGTAACCGCGCCGCTGGTACACGCGCGCGACGCCCAGCGCTCCGCGCCGCACGTGGAGACACACCGCCTCGCAGCCCTGCGCGCGCGCCCACGCCTCCGCGCCATCGAGCAGCAACCGGGAGACGAGGCCGCCGCGGTGCGCCTGGGCGACGGCGAGGTGCCGGAGATCAGCGGCGCGCGGCAACCAAGCCTCGCTGCCCTTCGCGCCCGGAGCCCACATCGCCACGGTGCCGACCACCTCGCCCGCGTGCTCCACGACCCACACCTTCGCCGCCGCGCGCTTGGCGGCCACCGCGCGCAGGTCGGCCTTGCGCTGCTCCGTGACCTCCACCTCGGGCAGCTTGCGCGCGTATTGCTCGACGAACGCCGCGACCAGCAGCTCACCGATGGCGCTGTCGTCGGCCGCGGTCGCTTCGCGGAACACGTACTCAGACATGCGGGCCGCAATAGCAGCTAAAGGCGTCGCATGGCCGTGCACCGACTCACCGTTCCGCCTGACGCGTCGCCGCGCCTCGACGCGTTCCTCACGCGCGCGTTGCCTGCGGTGCCGAAGGCGCAGCTGCTCAAGCTGCTCGCCGCGGGCAAGGTGCGGGTGAATGGGAAGGTGGCGAAGCCGCTCCGGCGGATCGTGGGCGGCGAGCAGGTGGAGGTCGATGACGGTCGCCCCGACGCTGCGTCGGCGCCCCTCGACCGCGGGCGCTGGCGCGTGCTGCACGACGACGCGGCGATGTTCGTCATCGACAAGCCGTCGGGGCTGGTGATCGAGCCGGGCGCCGTCCCCGGAGGGCTCATCGTGCAGCGCCTCGACAAGGACACCACCGGCTGCCTGGTGCTGGCGAAGACCAACGACGCGATGGTCGCGCTGCAGCGGGCCTTCGAGGAGAAGCGCATCAAGAAGACGTACCTCGCGTTGGTGTGGGGCGCGCCGCCGGAGACCGGGAAGCTCGACACGCCGTACGGCCGCAACCCCGACGACCCGCGCCGCTACACCTCGCGCGTCTCGTCGCCGCGGCGCGCGCGCCTCTCGTGGGTGAAGCGCGAGCAGTTCGCCACCGCCGCGCTGCTGGAGATCGACCTCGACACCGGGCGCACGCACCAGATCCGCGCGCAGCTCTCCGACCTCGGGTACCCGCTGCTGGGCGACTGGCTGTACGGCACCGCGGAGGCGCGCGCCGCCGGAGAATCCATCGGGCGCATCCCGCTCCACGCGTGGAAGCTGCGCATCGATGGCCGCGAGTTCGTCTCGTCGTTGCCGCGCGACATGGAGGCCGCGCTCGCAGCCCTGCGTGGTATGCGCGCGCCATGACGTCCGACGCCTCCGTCACCAACCCCCTGTTGCTCGACGCGTTCGATCTCATCACCCACTCCGAGCGCCTGCTGGCCCGCCTCGCCGCGGCGCAGGCCGAGCTCTCGAAGAAGCAGGGCCTCAAAGACGAGAAGGCCTGGCTCGATCAAGCGCACGCGCGGTTGACGCAGGCGCGTGAAGGCGTGGGCGACCTGACGACGCGCGCGCTGCGGCTCCCGGAGATGGACGGCATCCGCGAGAGCGAGGCGCGCACGCTGCAGAACGCCGCCGTCGACGCGGTGGAGAAGCTGCACGCGGGCATCACCTTCGCCGCCGGCAGCCGCGCGCCGTTGCTCGAGGCGCTGTACGGCAAGCTCAAGCTCCCGGTGCTCCGCCGGGTCGACCGTGAAGACTTCGAGAAGTTCTGCACCGACTTCGAGAAGCGCCTCAACACCGGCTACGCGAAGCGCATGTTCGCCGAGGAGTCGTACCAGGTGGTGGTGCCGGTGCTCGACACCATGCGCGCCGCGTTCGCCACCTGGCGCAGCGTCTTCTCCACCGAGCCGCTGGAGGAGGACACCGCGCGCAAGCTGCGCGACGAGCTCGACGCCACCGCGCACCGGCTGGAGCTGCCGTGCAAGCAGGCGCGGCTGCTGGCCGAGGCCGCGCTCGCGCCGCTCAAGGAGCTGCTGGAGATCTCGCAGGTGCAGGCGAAGCCGAAGAAGCGCGTGAAGGTGCCCGGGGAAGACGCCTCGCCGCTGGATTCCGACCCCGTCGACCCGCATGCGCCGAACGAGGCCGAGCTGGCGGAGCTCGCGGGCTGAGCTGCAACCAACGTACTGATTCGCGCGAAAAATCCAACGGGTTGACGAAGCGCGTGTGCCGATGGCACTCCACGCCCGATGCTCACCGAAGCCGAGCGCGCGGCGCTGGAAGAAGAAGAGGCCCTGCTGAACAAGGTGCAGGCGGCGCTGGCGCAGGCGCGTCAGGCGCGGCGCGTGTCGGTCAGCAGCCATGAGCTGAGCGAGCTGCGCGACGAGGCCGCGGCCGAAGATGAAGACGACGCCGGGAACCTGCTGCACGAGCTGGCGCTCCGCCAACAGCTCGCGGCGCGCACCCAGTCGGTGTTGCCCGACCCGCGCAGCCCGTACCTCGCGCACCTGCGCCTCGAGGAGAGCGGGGAGCTGCGCGACTACTTCCTCGGGCACGGCACGTACATCGACACCCGGCAGAACCTGCGCGTCGTCGACTGGCGCGTGGCGCCGGTGGCGCAGCTCTTCTACCGGTACCGCGAGGGCGACCTCTTCGAAGAGCAGTTCCCCGGGCGGCTGGCGACGGGCACCGTGGTGTTGCGCCGCGTGGTGGTGGTGCACCAGGGCAAGCTGATGCAGGTGTTGAGCGACGGGCTGTCGCTCTTCCGCGACACCGACGGCGAGTGGAAGTCGCGCGCGCTGGCGTCGTTGGCGTCGGGCGGCTCCGGCACCGCGGCCCGTGACGGGCACCTCGGCACCTCGGTCGGCACGCAGGAGAAAGGTACGCGCGTCGACGTCACCGCACTGCTCGACGCAGAGCAGTTCGCCGCCATCTCCGCGCCGCCCGATGAGCCGCTGCTGGTGCTGGGGAGCGCGGGCTCCGGCAAGACCACCGTCGCGCTGCACCGGCTGGCGCGCATCACCACCTCCAACCCCGAGAAGATCCCGCTGACGCGCGCACGGGTGGTGGTGCCCGAGCCCGGCCTCGCGCGGCTGGCGCAGCGCTTGTTGGCGCCGTTGCTCCCTTCTCCCGAGAGCGACGACGACGCTGGCCCCGAGGTGGTGCACACGCTCGACGACTTCCTCCTGCGGCTCGCGCGCCGCGCGTTCGGCGTGCTGCCGCGGGTGAACCTCGAGCCGCCGGCGCTGGTGACCTCGCTCAAGCGGCACCCCGCGCTCTACGACGCGCTCAAAGAGGAGCTCGCGAAGGCCACGCCGGTGAAGACGGAGCTGAAGCCGTTGTGGCGTCAGCTGGCGGTGTTGCTGTCAGACACCGAGTTCCTCAAGCGCGTGGTGGCGGCGGCGAACGGCACCCTGCCCTCCACCGCCATCGCCGAGTGCGTGGAGCACACCTCGCTGCAGCTCCAGACGCGCTTCAACGCGAAGGACATCACCGACGAGTCGATGCGCACCGCCATCGACGGGCGCGAGCTCGACTCGGGCACGCCGGAGGAGCTCGCGGGCTCCATCGACGTGGAGGACCTGCCGATTCTGTTGACGATGCTCTCGTGGCGGCGCGCGCTGTCGCTGCCGCAGGCCTCGCACGTGGTGCTCGACGAGGCCGAAGACTTCTCGCTCTTCGACTTCGAGACGCTGCGGGCCACCACGCGCGAGTTCAAGGGCCTCACCCTGGCCGGCGACGAAGCGCAGCAGACGCACACCTCGTTCGCGGGTTGGCAGAAGTCGCTCGACGTGGCGGGCGCGCGCGACGCGGCGACGATCCGCCTCACCACCAGCTACCGCTGCCCGCAGCCCATCGCGGAGGTGGCGCGGCAGGTGCTGGGCCCGCTGGCGCCCGACACGCCGCTCAAGTCGGCGCGCGATGGCGTGCCCGTCGGCCGCTTCAACTTCCCCGGAGAGGCGCCCACGCACCTCTTCCTCGCCAGCGCGCTCAAGGAGCTGCTGGACGCAGAGCCCCACGCGTCGGTGGCCGTCATCTGCGCCAGCATGGCGACCGCGAAGCGCTTCTTCCCGCTCATCTCCGGGTTGCACCACACGCGCCTCGTCGATCGCGGCGACTTCACCTTCGAGCCCGGCGTCGATGTCACCGACGTCGACTCCGTGAAGGGCCTGGAGTGGGACTACGTGGTGGTGCCCGACGCCAGCGCCGTCAACTGGCCCGGCACCGACGAAGGCCGGCGCAAGCTGCACGTCGCGGTCACCCGCGCGTCACATCAATTGTGGTTGCTCTCGCCGGGCACGCCGACTCCACTCATCGGCTGAAAGGGAATTCAGGAAGCCGCGGGGGGTTGTTGGGCTCCTGAAACGAGGTGCGCATGGAGTGCCTGGTCGTCACCGGTTTCACGTTCGGTTTCTTCGCGTTGTTGTGGGTCTGGTGGCGGCTGAGCGATCTCTCGTCGCGGCTCAAGGCTGTCGAGGCGCAGCTGCGTCTCGAGCGGGCGCACCGGCAGACCGAAGCGCTCGAAGCCGCTCGCCGTGCCGCCGCTGGCGCCCTCGCGCCGCGCGTGGTCTCAGCACCCGCGGAGGCGGAACCGCCGCCCACGCCTGTCGCCGCGGCCGAGCCCATCGCGCCTGTGGAGCCGGCCGCTCCCGGAGTCACCAGCGAGCCGAGCGCGACTCCCGTGGAGCCCGCGTCGACGGCCGCACCGCCACCGAGCCTCCGCGTCGAAGCGCCGCCTCCGCGCCCGCCACCCGCGCCGCGCACGCCTCCGCAGCCCGACGTGTTCGACCAGGCCATCGCCGCCATCAAGCGCTGGTTCACCGAGGGCAACGTGCCGGTGAAGATCGGCATGCTGGTGTTGTTCGCCGGCGTCGCCGCGCTGCTCAAGTACGCGGCCGATCAAGGCTGGCTCACGGTGCCCATCGAGCTGCGGCTGGCAGGCATCGCGCTGGCGGCGATCGGCGGCGTGGTCTTCGGCTGGCGTGAACGCGTCGGCCGGCGCTCCTTCGGCCTCTCGCTGCAGGGCGGCTCCATCGGCATCTTGCTGATGACGGTGTTCGCCGCGTTCCGGCTCTACGACCTGATTCCTTCGGAGGCGGCGTTCGCGCTGATGCTGGTGCTCGTCGCCGGTGCGGGATTGCTCGCGGTGCTGCAAGACTCGATCGCGCTCGCGGTGCTGGGCATCACCGCCGGCTTCCTCACGCCGCTCCTCGTCTCCACCGGCTCGGGGAACTACGTCGCGCTCTTCTCGTTCTACATGGTGCTGAACCTCGCGATCTTCGGCATCGCGTGGGCGAAGTCGTGGCGCATCCTCAACCTGCTGGGCTTCACCTTCACCTTCGTCATCGGCACGGCGTGGGGCGTCCTCAAGTACCAGCCGGAGAACTTCGCGAGCGTCGAGCCATTCCTCCTCGGGTTCTTCGCCATCTACCTGCTGGTGCCGATCATCACCGCGGTGCGCCGGCCCGACGAGAAGCGCGGCTTCGTCGACGGCACGCTGGTCTTCGGCAACCCGCTCATCACCATGTCGCTGCAGGCGGGGCTGCTGCGCGGCGACGAGCTGCCGCTGGCGTACAGCGCGCTGGGCATGGCGGCGCTCTACGTGCTCCTCGCGGCGTGGCTGCTGCGCAAGCCGGGCACCGCGCGCGTGCTGGGCGAGTCGTTCGCCGTGCTGTGCGTGGGCTTTGCGACCCTCGCCGTACCGCTCGCGCTGTCGGCGCGCGCCACCGCGTGCACCTTCGCCTTCGAGGGCACCGCGCTGGTGTGGCTGGGCCTCCGGCAAGACCGCCGCCTCCCGCGCTGGAGCGGCCTCGGCCTGCAGTTCTCAGCGGCCATCGCGTTCTTCAGCTCGCTCGCGAAGCACCCGCAGCCCCTCGACGCGCACGTCTTCGCCAACGCCGGCTTCATCAGCGCGGTGTTCATCGCGGCGGCGGCGTTCATCACCGCGTGGCTCTACGCGGAGAAGTCGAAGGCCACGTGGCTCTCGGTGCCGCTCTACCTGTGGGGCTTCTCGTGGTGGTTCGGCGCCGGCCTCCGGGAGATCGAGCGCTTCGTGCCCAGCGAGCACTCCGCGCCCGCGACGCTGGTCTTCTTCGGGCTCACCGCCGCGCTGTGCGGCCTCGCGTGGCAGTGGGTGAAGCGGCAGGCGTTGCCGTGGACCATCGCCGCCATGCTGGCGCTCAGCGCGATGATGCTCTTCGCGTACGCCGACGATCACCTCCGCACGTGGCACACGTGGCCGCTCGCCGGGTTGCTGACGTGGGCGGCGCTGGCCTTCGGCAGCCTCTTCGCCACGCGCGACGCGCCGCGGGTGCCGCTGGGGCTCTCGCACGCCGGCTGGCTGTGGACGTGGACCTTCGCGCTCGGCCTCACGCTCGAACAGCTCGCGCGCCAGGGCCACCTCGGCAACGGCTGGCGCATCGCGCTGACCGCCCTGCCGCTGGTGGTGCTGTGGGGCCTGACGGTGCAGCGGCCGGCGCTGATCTCCGCGCCGCTGCGGGCGCGCGTCGACGAGTGGCGCGGCCCGCTCTCCCTCACCCAGGGTGCGGTGACGGCGCTGATGTTCTGCATCACCCTCTTCCACCCCGGAGAGAGCCGGCCGGTGCAGTGGCTGCCGCTGCTCAACCCGGTGGAGCTGCTGCAGCTGGGCATGATGGTGGTGCTGCTGCGCTGGCTGACGCAGGGTGCGCCGAAGTGGCTGGGCGAGCGCCGCCTCACGGTGCTGACCGTGGTGTCGTTCGCCTTCATCAGCATGGCGACGCTGCGCGCGGTGCATCACCTCCTCGACGTCCCGTGGGACGACGACCTCATCTCCACCAAGGAGGCGCAGACCTCGCTCTCGGTGGTGTGGAGCATCCTCGGGGTCGCCGGCTGGGTGCTGGGCTCGAAGCGCGGCAATCGCGCGGTGTGGCTCACCGGCGCGCTGCTGATGGGCGTGGTGCTGCTCAAGCTGTTGCTGGTCGACCGCAGCCACCTCGGCAGCGTGTTCGGCATCGTCTCGTTCATCGCCTACGGCCTGCTGTGCACCGCCGTCGGCTACTTCGCGCCCGCGCCGCCGCGCGCCCCTGAGAAGACCGGAGAGAACGCATGAAACCCGCACTTCCCCTGCTGCTCCTCGCCACGCTCGCGCGCGCGGCGACGCCCGACGACTACGCCTACGTCTTCCCCATCTTCGCTTCGGGCGCGGAGTCGGCGTGGCGCGTCGACGCGACGCCGGAGGTGTACCAGTGGTCGCACGACGAAGAGCTGGGCGACGTGGAGATCTTCAACCACGCCGGCAAGCCGGTGCCGATGGCGCGCGTCGCGGCGCGCGGCGTCAGCGCAGAGACGAACCATCACGCGGCGCTGCCGGTGTTCGACGTGCCGCCCGACGAGTCGCTGCGCGGAGATCTCAACCTCGTGGTGGTGCGCGATGACGCCGGCCGGCTCCGCCGCATCGACGAGCGCTGGCACCACACCACGCCGCCGCGCGAGTGGCTCATCGACGCCTCGGCCTTCACCCACGATCTCGACCGGCTCACGCTCGAATGGCCGGGCACCGACAACGTGGTGATGCGCGTCTCGGTGGAGAGCAGCAACGACCTCCAGTCGTGGTCGTTCATCGGCAGCGGCACGGTGCTCTCCCTCGAGCGCGCGGGCACCCGCATCGAGCGGCGCGACCTGTCGCTCCGCGCGGCGCGCGCGACATACCTGCGCGTGCGGCGGCTCGACGATGGCGCCCCGGTGAACGAGCTCTCGGCGACCGCCCACGGCAGCGAGACCGGCTACGAGTTCCCGCAGCGCACGTGGCTCGAGGGCGTGGAGCGCACCGCAGAGGCCGCGCCCGCGGGTGTCACGCGCTTCGAGTACGCGTTGAACGCCGCCGTGCCGGTCGACGCGATGCGGGTCGAGTTCACGCAAGACAACGCGCTCGCCACCTTTGAGTTGTCCGGCCGGTGGGACGCGCAGCACCCGTGGACGCCGCTGGGCACCGTCACCGCCTTCCGCCTGCGGCCCGCTGGCGAGGTGGTGACCAACGACGAACAGCACCTGACGCCGCGCGGCCGGTTCCGCGAGTTCCGCCTCGAGGCGCGCACGCCGGTGAGCGACGCGCCGCACGTGAGCATCGGCTACGTGCCCGCGCGCTTCGTCTTCCTCGCGGAGGGCAAGCAGCCGTGGGCGCTGGCCGTCGGCCACCTCCACGCGCGCACCGCGGTGTGGCCCATCGAGACCGCGCTCGCCACCATGCGCGCCAGCCTCGGCGACGACTGGGAGCCGCCGCTCGCCGAACTCGGCGCCCCGGAGCAGCGCGCGGGTGAAGAGGCGTACCGCGAGCCGCCGCCAGAGACCCCGTGGAAGAAGTACGTGCTGTGGGCGGTGCTGCTGGTGGGCGCGCTGACCATCGCCGGCTTCGCCCTCACGCTCTTGCGCGAAGCGCCGCCCGCCACCTGAGTCAGCGCAGCGCGGCGATGGCGGCGCGGTAGTCCTTCGCCTTGAAGACGGCGTTGCCGGCGACCAGCACGTTCGCCCCGGCCGCGATGACCTGCTTCGCGGTGTCGGGGTTGATGCCGCCGTCGACTTCGATCTCCACCTTCTGCAACCCGCGCGCGTCGAGCATCGCGCGCAGCCGGCGCACCTTGTCGACGGTGGCCTCGATGAAGGCCTGCCCGCCGAACCCGGGGTTCACCGACATCAGCAGCACCTGATCGACCTCGGTGAGCACCTCTTCAATCGTGCACAGCGGCGTCGACGGGTTGAGCACCACCGACGGCTTCGCGCCCGCGGAGCGGATCTGCTGCAGCGTGCGGTGCAGATGCGGGCAGGTCTCCTGGTGCACGGTGATGAGGTTGGCGCCGGCCTTCGCGAACGCGTCGATGTACTTCTCGGGCTCGACGATCATCAGGTGCACGTCGAGCGGCAGCGAGGTCGCGCGCTTCACCGCCTCCACCACCAGCGGCCCGATGGTGAGGTTGGGCACGAAGCGGCCGTCCATCACGTCGACGTGCACGTAGTCGGCGCCGGCGTCGGTGATGGCCTTCACCTCTTGCGCCAGCCGGCCGAAGTCGGCCGAGAGAATCGACGGAGCAATCCGAACCGGGTTCGCCATGGCGGGGCTGCTAGCACACAGTAAGCTGCGCCGCCGTGAGCCACACCAACGTGGAGCAGGTCCGCCGTCGCGCCGACAAGCTGCAGTCCATCCTCGATGTCGCGAAGGCGATGTCCGCCGCGCACAACCTCGATGATCTGCTCCCGTTGATCCTCCGTGAAGCCGCGCGCGTGGTCGAGGCCGACCGCTGCTCGCTGTTCATCGTCGATCGCGCACGCAACGAGCTCTGGAGCCGCGTGGCGCAAGGCGCGAAGCAGGAGATCCGCGTGCCGCTGGGGCAAGGCATCGCCGGCTCCGTCGCGCAGTCGGGCGAGGTGGTGAACCTCGAAGACGCGTACGACGACCCGCGCTTCCAACGCGATTGGGACGCGAAGACCAACTACCGCACCCGGTCGGTGCTCTGCGTGCCGATGCGCGACACGCGCGGTGACATCACCGGCGTGCTGCAGGCGCTCAACGCCGCTGACGGCGTGTTCGATGACGAAGACGCGGAGCTGCTGCTCGCGCTCGGCGGCCAGGCCGCGCAGGCCATCGAGAACGCGATGCTGCACGAGGAGATCAACCGGCTCTTCGAGGGCTTCGTGCAGGCCTCGGTGATGGCCATCGAGTCTCGCGACCCGACGACGGCCGGTCACTCCAGCCGCGTCGCCGCCCTCACCGTGGAGCTCGCGCAGGCTACCGAGCAAGGCGGCGGCGGGCAGCACAAGGGGCTGGTCTTCACCCCCGAGCAGATCCAGGAGATCCGCTACGCGTCGCTGCTGCACGACTTCGGGAAGATCGGCGTGCGCGAGCCGGTGCTGGTGAAGGCCGAGAAGCTCTACCCCCACGAGCTGGAGGTGCTGAAGCAGCGCTTCGAGCTCGCGCGCAAAGACCGGCAGCTGGCGTCGCTCACGCGGCGCATCGACGCGGTGCGCATCCGCGGGGAGCGCGAGCTCGAGAACATCGAACACGAAGAGAACGAGCGCCTCACACGCGAGCTGGCCGAGCTCGACGGCGCGCTGGAGTTCGTGCTGCAGAGCAACCGCCCCACGGTGCTGGCGCAGGGCGGCTTCGAGAAGCTCACCGGGTTGTCGGCGCTCTCGTTCAACGACTCGCGCGATCGCCCGCAGATGCTGCTGACGCCCGCGGAGGTGCAGGTGCTGTCGATTCCGCGTGGCTCGCTGTCGGCTACCGAGCGCCGCGAGATCGAATCGCACGTCACCCACACCTTCCGGTTCCTCTCGCAGATCCCGTGGACGCGGACACTGCGCCGCGTGCCGGAGATCGCCTACGCGCACCACGAGAAGCTCGACGGCAAGGGCTACCCGCGCGCGGTGCCGGCGGAGCAGATCCCCGTGCAGTCGAAGATGATGGCCATCTCCGACATCTACGACGCGCTCACCGCGAGCGACCGCCCCTACAAGAAGGCCGTGCCGCACGAGTTCGCGCTCGACATCTTGAAGAAGGAGTCTGAGGGCGGGCAGCTCGACAAGGAGCTCTTCCGCGTCTTCGTGGAGGCCGACGTGCCGCGGAAGGCGCTCAAGCTGAAGTGACTCGCGGCCGCCGAGCCCTCACATCTCGATGGTGTGCAGGCGCAGCGAGTTGATGCGGCCGGCCTGACCGACGGGCGCGCCGAACACGATCACGATGCGATCGCCGCGCTTCGCCAGCCCACGCGCGAGGAGCTCCTCTTCCACGCGGCGCACCATCTCTTCGGTCTCCTGCACGGGCTCCAGCACGCGCGGCATGACCCCCCACAACAGCGCGAGGCGGCGGCGCACCTCCTGGTTCGGAGAGAACGCGATGATCGGCACCTGCGGGCGGTAGCGCGAGATGAGGCGCGCGGTCGTGCCGGTGAGCGTGAAGGCGACGATCAACGCCGCGCCCGCTTCACGCGCCGCGCGGCACGCCACGCCACACGTCACGTCGGGGAAATCGGCCGGGTGCTTCGCCGGCTCACCGCTGCCCATCCGCGGGAAGCTCTGGCGCATCGCCGACTCCGCCGCCTCCACGATGCGGTTCATCATCTCCACCGACTCGATGGGGTAGCGGCCCGAGGCCGACTCGCCCGAGAGCATCACCGCGTCGGTGTTGTCGAAGATGGCGTTCGCCACGTCGCTCGCCTCGGCGCGCGTCGGGCGCGGGTGCTCGATCATCGAGTTGAGCATCTGCGTCGCGACGATCACCGGCAGGCCGCGCTGGTTCGCCCGGCGGATGATGTCCTTCTGGATCGCGGGCACTTCTTCAGGAGGGATCTCCACGCCGAGGTCGCCGCGCGCCACCATCACGCCGTCGGTCTTGTCGAGGATCGCGTCGAGCCGCGCGATGGCCTCGGGCTTCTCGAGCTTCGCGATGATGGGCACCACCTTGCCCGCCTCGCGCATCGCCTCGCGGCAGATCTCGATGTCTTCCGGCGTGCGCACGAACGAGAGCGCCACCATGTCGACGCCCGCCTTGAGCCCGAAGATCAGGTCTTCGCGGTCCTTCGCGGTGAGCGCCTCGGCGCGCAGCGCCACGCCCGGGAGGTTGATGCCCTTGTTGTTCTTCAGCGTGCCGCCGTGGATGATCTCCGTGCGGATCAACTGCTTCTTGTCGGTCGCGATGACCTTGAGCTCGAGCAGACCGTCATCGACGAGGATGCGGTCGCCCACGTTCACGTCCGACGCGAGGTGCGGGTACGTCGTCGACACCAGCTCCTGCGTGCCCAGCACCGTCTCGTCGGTGGTGATGGAGAGTTCCTTGCCCTCGATCAGCTCCACCGCGCCCTTCTCGAGCTTCCCGGTGCGGATCTTCGGGCCCTGCAGGTCACCCAGGATGCCCACCGCCTTGCGCACCTTGAGCTGCGCCGCGCGCAGGCGCTCGACGGTGGCGAGGTGATCGGCGTGCGTGCCGTGGCTGAAGTTCAGGCGGGCGATGTCCATCCCCGCGTGGATCAACTTCTCCAGCATCTCCTGTGAGTTGGTGGCCGGGCCCAGCGTGCAGACAATCTTCGCGCGTCTCATGCCGGGCGATATACGGCCCACGATGTTGCTCTTCCAGAAGCGCTTTCACGCGGGGCTGGTTTCTGGCGCGGTGCGTCTCACCTTCCGCCTGTGGAACAAGCCCCTGGTGAAGCCCGGAGGCCGCTACCGCGTGCACCCCATCGGCGTGGTGGAGGTCGACGCCATCGCCCCCGTCGCGCTCGGGCGCATCACCGACGCCGAGGCGCAGCTCGCCGGCTTCTCGTCGCGCGCCGAGCTGATCGACTTCATGACGCCGGTGGCAAAGACGAAGCTCACGGCCACGACGCCGGTGTTCCGCGTCGAGCTGCGCCACGTCGGCGACGGAGATCGCGTCAGCCTCGCGCTCGAAGATCAGCTGACTCCAGCCGACGTGCGCGACATCGAGGCCCGGCTCGCGAAGCTCGACGCAAAGTCGAGGTGGACCCGGAAGGTGCTCGCGCTCATCGCCGCGCAGCCGCGGGTCGCTGCGTCGAAGCTCGCGCCCCACCTCAAGCTCGACACCGCGCCCTTCAAGGCGAACGTGGTGAAGCTCAAGAAGCTCGGCCTCACCCAGAGCTTCGAGGTCGGCTACGAGCTCTCGCCCCGCGGTCGGCGCTTCGTCGAGCTCTCGAAGAAGTCTCGGTGAGCGTCAGCGGCTCAGCAGCGACTTGAGGTTCTGCTTCTCCCACGCCATCGCGAGCTCGAACCGGGGGAAGGTGCGCTCGCGGTCGCGGAACGCCTTGGGGTGATGCACGTGCCGCCCGCTGTCTCGCGCGCTCGGGAACACCTGGTGGAGCATCTCGTGGAAGATGATGAACTCCACGAAGTAGCGCGGCACGTCGGGCCGGTCCAACGCGGGGTGCAGGCGGATCTCGCGCGACTTGTGATCGTACACCCCGAGGCGGATGGACCTCCGCCGCCGCCCGGTGGTGTCACGGCCCCAGCCGATGCGCGCGGTGATGGAGTTCTCGAAGTGCGCGGCGTTCACCGCGTTGAAGAGCTCCTGCAGGTCGAAGCACTTCCCCCGTGACTCGAGCGGTGACGGCTTGCGCGGCAGCACCGCGATGGTGCCGTTGCGCGCCGCGATGTAGTCGTCCAACACCCGCCCCGCCGCCGTGCGCCCGTGCCCCGCGTAGTCGGCGATGGCGCGCACCACCTCGGGCGGCGCGTCGAGGAACATGTGGTGCGCGCGGATCTTCAGCATCGGCGGCTGCCGGCGGAAGCTCACCATCGTCGAGCGGTTGTCGTGCACCGTCAGCAGCACCTTGAAGCCGGGCCCGAGGCACGCGGCGATCTCCGAGGCCAGCTTCCGTGCGCGCTCCAGCGTCTCCTGCCGGCTCGGCACCAGCACCGGCGCACTCGGCGCGGGCGTGACCGGCGCTGACGGGGCCGCCGAGGGCTGCTCCACCCGGGCGGGCGCGGGCCGCGCGACGGTGCGGGCGAAGAGGTCCATCTGGCGCGGCGCGAGCTGCACAGACTTTGTTGTAGCGAAAAAAACAGCGCCTGCCTCCCGAAGTGAGAGGCAGGCGCCCGGTCTTCACAGCGAGGTCGGCGCGCCGCTCAGAGCGTGCCGAAGATGTCGTAGAACGAACGCATCAGCTCGAGCGTGCGCACCGCGTCGCGCACCGCGGCTTCCCACTCCGCCACGGTCTTGCCCTCGAACTTGCCGCTCGGGTCATTCTGCGCGTTGGTCAGCTTGGTCATCAGCACGTTCGCGCGGGCCACGGCCGCGGCGCCGCCCGGAGGCGTCGTGGTGCCGATGGGCTGCAGCGCCGCGTACACCTGCCCGCCGTACGGGTCGTTGAACGACACCACCTCGAAGCCAGCCGCGGGATTCACGTTGCCCGACGACCCGAGGATGAACACCTGGTTCAGGTTCGCGTACTGGAGGTCCCACGACTGGCGGAAGTACGCGATGGAGAGGAACTCCGCGTAGAAGCGCGAGGTGAACGACGACAGCGGCACCACCGGCGAGAGCGCCATCGGGTTGCCCGAGCCGTCGACCGGCGAGACCGGCGCCGGCGGGTACACGAAGCCGGGCACGAAGTTCTCGCCGTGCACCAGCACCGGCTTCTGGATGACCGCCGTGCCGTCATCGAGCTTCGCCAGCTGCGGCGAGTAGTACGGCACCTCTTCGGCGCGCGTCGTGTAGATGCCGAACAGCCGCGCCAGCTCCTCGTTGAAGGTGTCGTAGTACGGCAGCACGTAGCGCTGCGAGTCACCCGCGCGGTCGACGCCGATGAACTGCGAGTCGGAGCTGATCAGCGCCTCGATGGCGGCCAGCGAGTCCCAGAAGTGGCCGACCTCGTTGACGCGGTTGAACGAGTCGTAGCCGAACGTGTCGTAGACGCTGAACAAGCTGCGGCCCGGGCCACGCGGCACGTACACGATGTCGGAGTACCCCTTGGTGGCGTAGCTGGCGCGCAGCGCCGCCTCCTCGGTGTCACCCAGACGGCGGTTCTGGTTGTCGCCGTTGCCGACGTACTCCCAGACGCCGTTGGCGTTCTTGCCGTGGTAGCCGGCCTGCGGCGTCGACAGCTGCGCCATCAACAGGTTGGTGGAGTCCATCACCGACATGGTCCAGTAGTTCTGGTAGATCGGGTCGCCCGCCAGGCCGTACCGGAAGAGCTCCTCCGGCGACAGGTGGTAGTACTTCACGTACTGGTACAGGTAGATCAGCCACTGCTGGTACACGTTGGGAATGTTGCCCAGGTAGCGGTCGAACTTGCGGTTCAGCAGCGACGACGGCGAGAAGAGGAAGCGGTCGCGGCGGAAGTTCTCGAAGACGTACGCCTCCTCGTAGCGCTCGATCCACTTCGAGGTGAGCTCGAACGGGTCGACGCCCTGGTCGTGCAGGTTGCACATCATGTTCGAGCCGACTTCGCCGTCGGAGCAGTACATGTACGGCACCTCGACCGGCACGTCCTTGCCGCCCGCGAGGTTCACGATGATGCGCGCCCGATCTTCGTCACCGTGGTACGCGTACGCCGGGTCGAGATCGAGCCGCGAGAGCGAGTAGTTCTTCAGCTCGTTCGCGATGCGCTCGTAGACCGGCTCCATCTCGCTCCACTTGCGGAACGAGCGGTTGTTCATGCGCGTGATGCCCTGGTCGAGCATCGCCTCGAAGCTGGCGTTCTGATCAGCGAAGCCGAACGGCAGCGTCGTGTAGTGGAAGCGGTCTGAATAGAACGGGTGGTTCGGGGTGTAGTGCTCGACGTGCGCGAGGGGGATCTCCACGTGCGCGCCGCGCACGGGGAAGGTCTTCGCCTGGTTGTCGAGCGGCAGCGTGACGGAGGGCGTGCTGTAGTCGCTGCGCAGCTCGTTGAAGACCTCGACCCAGCCCGGCTCGTAGCCGCCCGCGTACGCGAAGAGGATCGCCGCCTCGTCGTACTTGCCGATGCCGTGGTTGGTGGAGTTCGGGCGGGCGCCGTAGTCCATGATCGACGAGTAGGCCTTCTCGTACAGGCCCTGGTCGATCTGGTTCTGGTTGGGCTTGCTCGCGTCGAGGAGGTTCTGCGGCATCACCGGCAACACGCGCTGGCCACCGGCCGTCACGCCCACCGTCTCCTTGCGGAGATCCCAGTAGCCGTCCTTGAAGTTGAGCGCGTCGGCGGAGCCGATGAAGTTGTGGCGCAGGCCCAGCGTGTGGCCGATCTCGTGCTCCGCCACCTGGCGGTACGCCTCGCGGCGCAGCTGGGTGAAGACGTCGGCCTTCGCCAGCTTGAGCGAGTCAGCGTCGCTCTTGCCGCCGGCCTTGTACGCGTCGAACTTCTGCTGCTGGAACGCCTTCATGCGGCGCGCGAGACCTTCGTAGTCGTCGTCGCTGTAGCTGTAGTCGTAGAGGCAGCCGACCTTCGGGTCGACGGTCTTCTGGAGCTGCTGGCGCGTCTCCTCGAAGGGCTCGTGACCGAAGATGATGCCGCGCGCGACCGACTTGTAGAACTCCTGGTCGCTCTTCAGCTTGGCGCGGAAGCCCTGGTCAGGCGTTACGTTCTCGACCGCGAGGCGCATCTCGGGCTGGTTGAGCAGCTCGGCCTCGAGCGACGGGTTCTGCTTGAGCAGCTCCTCGACGACCGCGCGGCGATCGACCGTGCGGCGCGGCGGCGAGCCGTCAGCCGCCCACCGGCGGATGGTGCCGTACAGGCGGTCGCCCGCGCTGTCCCAGCTGCTGGCCGGGCGCGTCGGGTCAGACACGAGGCCGCTCTGCGAGTTCCACGGCCCGTTGAGCGGGCGGCGCGGGTCGGTCGCGTGCAGGTTGTCCTGCACGAAGCTGCGCACGTCGTCACCGTTGACCAACTGGCTCAGGGTGATCTCGCCGTTGATGACGTCGATGACCTGCTGCGAGCTCGCGGTCCACGAGTCGAGGGTCGCGCCGTACATGTTGGCGGCGGCGGAGACCACGCGGCCCGTCTCCGGGTCCATCGCCGACGGGCCCATGCCGAGGAGACCGCCGACGATCTGATCAACGTAG
Source organism: uncultured Archangium sp. (assembly GCA_946479335.1). The sequence goes on along the minus strand of CAMLFP010000038.1, from coordinate 2,244 downwards.
GGCACGGTGTTGTAGCGGATGTCGCCACGGCGCACGTAGGTGCCGGGCTTGCCGCACGCCTCGGGCGCGCCTTCGGGCACCGGCGACTCGCAGACGTAGAACATCTGCGGCACCTCATCGACCTCGATGCCGCGCGGCACCGCGACGGCCCGGCGGAAGGCGTGGTCCCACGAGTTCTCGATGGTGGCCGTCGGGTCGTAGCCCTGGTTCACCGCGATGTGCTTCGACGCCGCCGCCTGGAGCTCGATCGGCGTGTTCTCCGTCATGTAATAGACAATCGGCTTCACCGGGCGCTTGGTCACGGGAATCGGCGAGCCATCGGCGTTCTTCGACTGCGCCCAGATGTTGTGGCGCATCGCGAAGAACTGCTGGCCGGAGTACGTGTAGTAGTAGTCCTTCGAGTAGCTGTACGCCTCCTGGCGGAAGTACCCGAACTTCACCATCAGCTTGTCGTTGTACGGCAGCGGCTCGTAGTCGTACGCGTCGTGCTCATCGACGCGCATCACGGAGGTGCGGATGCGGATGTCGACGCTCTCGCAGTCGACGGTCGGGTTGAAGAAGCAGTAGGGGATCGCGCCGTAGCCCGGGTAGTAGATGCTGGGCGGGTTGGTGATGCCCTGCACCGTCCAGTCGAAGTACTGGAGCGTGCCGCTTGAGTCGCGCTCGAACACCTGCTGCTGATCGGTCGGCGACTGGTCTTCCTGCGTGACGTAGCGCGTGAAGAGCTGATCAGCGTCGATGCAGCCGAAGTACTTGAAGTAGTCGCTGGTGCACGACGAGTTGACGTTCTCCGCCAGATTCTTCGTGAAGTTCACCCGCATGTACTGGCGCTGGTACCAGGGGCGATCGGTGGTGTTCTCGATGAGCACGTTGGTCTGCTCGCCGGTCGCGGGGTTGTAGTCGCGCTGACGATCGAAGTGGCTCGTGATCTTGTACGCGAAGACCGGGTTGCCCTTGTAGACCGAGCCATCCTGGAAGACGACGTGACCCAGCGTCGACTTCTCGCGGTCGACGCGCGGGTCGGCGCCCGGCACCACCTCATACGAGCGGTACGCGACGAGGAGGTCTTCCTGGATCTCCCAGCGGATCTTCTCCATCTCGCCGCCGGCGCCCACCAGCGCGCCGCCACCCGGAGTCTTGGGCGCGTCGACGATGGTCTCCTTGATGTACCAGACACCGTCGAGGTCCGACTTCTTGACGTAGTTGGGCTGGGTGCGGTCGATCATCTCCGGCTGCGAGCAGCCGACGACGAAGAGCGCAGCGGCCGGGAGCAGCGTGCGGAACAGGCGGTTCATTTTCGTTCCCTCGAACTTGACGGAAGACATGGTCAGAGCGCCTTTCCGAAGGCGTTGTAGAAGCTGCGCTGGAGGTCGAGGTAGCCAATCTGGTTCTGGAAGGCTTCCTTCCAGTACTGGCGCTCCTCTTCGACCTTCGACGGGTTGTTGGCCTGATCGGGAGCCATGCAGTCGTAGCCGAGCAGCTGGAAGTACTCCGGCATCGGGCACGTGGCGGGGTTCTCCACGAGCTGCAGGTAGTCCTTCGTCAGGTTGATCATGCGCTCGGCGCCGGTGCTGTCCTTCGGGGAGCCGATCTTCTTGACCGCCGCGTAGCGGTGGCCCGTGAAGATGTCGGACACCTCGACGACCTCGTAGCCCGGCGCGACGTTGAACGACTCACCCGAGCCGACCTTGAAAATCTGGTTCGCCTTCGCGTAGTCGAGGTCGAAGTTCACCTTGAACGCGGCCATGCCGAAGTACAGCGAGTAGAACGCCGCGGTGGAGCTGGCGAAGACGAACGCTGGCGCCGCGTGCTGCTCGCCCTTGAGGCAGTTGTCGCGGTACGGGTGCTGGGTGCCGGTGCAGTTGGTCAGCTCCGCCGGGTAGTTGAAGCCCGCGAAGAAGTCGGTGCCGCGCACGAACGTCTTGTAGTCGACCGCGACGTCGTCGCTGACGCCGTTGTTGGTCGCGCCACCCGACGGGTACGTCGGCAGCGCCTTGCGGTAGATGCGCGGGCGGATCTTCGCGTCGTCGTTCGCCCACATCGCGCTGAAGGTGCTCTGCATCTCGTCGCGGAACACCAGGTAGTAGGGGATCGAGTAGCGGTTCTGGTCGGCCACCACGTCGACGCCCTGCACCTCGATGTCGGAGAGGATCGCCGCGAACATCGCGCCGATCTGGTCGTTGTAGTGACCGGCCTCGTTGATGCGGCGCTGGTAGTTGTAACCAGACTTGTAGTCGTACTGGT
>CAMLFP010000037.1 GCA_946479335.1 uncultured Archangium sp. | reverse complement strand
TAGACCGTGTGCGCGTAGGCGGGGCCCAGCTTCTCGTAGAAGCCGGTGCCCTCCGGGTAGTTCGACTCCTCGAGCTCGCCGTCAGACAGCCAGCGGTGCCAGGCGACGTTGGCCATCGGGTACTGCGAGCCGTAGACCTCGGTGAAGGCCTGCATCAGCGAGCGCTCGTCGGTGCCGCGCGCGGCCGAGAGCGGCGCGTACTGCGCGTACTTGCCGTAGTGCGAGTCCCACCGGCCGCCGGAGTGGAAGGTGTTGCCCTTCGCGCTGCTCACCACCGCGAGGTCGTTGAAGAGGTCGAGCCCGTCTTGCGCGAGGTAGCCGTAGGTGATGTTGCCCTGCGTCTTCGGCGCGAAGTGCGTGCCGTCGAGGCCGTAGCTCTTGGGGCGGTAGAACTGGTTCGACCACGCGGGGTTGGGGTTCAACGTGCCCGCGGGGATGGTCATCGTCGCGTGGTTGGGCGTGTCGATGGGCGAGAACATCGAGTAGCTGTCCCACCCGCCTTCCTGGAACCACATGATGAGGAAGCGCGGCAGCACCTCGTCGGCGCGCGCCTGCGCCATGCCCAGCGACTTCGCGGTGCCGGGCACGCCCCAGCGGCGGAAGTACCCGAGCCAGTCGAGCACCGAGATGGCCGCGGCCCCCTTGAGCAACGAGCGGCGGTTCATGGCGTCTCTCCCTTGAAGGTCTGTGAGTTGGCGACGGCCTCGATGACCGCGCGCAGGTCTCCGGAGTTGGCGTGGGCGGTGTCCCACAGCTCCTTGTAGAGCCCGCGCTCGTCGTCTTGTGAGCGCAGCTCCCGGCCCAGCAGCAGCTTGACCTGGGTGTTGATCATCCGCCGCACGAAGGGCTCCTTCTTCACCGCCTTGGTGGAGAAGGCCTCGAGGCCCGGGCCCTTGTACTCGTAGCTGGGGACCATGCCGCGATCGCTGTCGTCGATGGCCGGGTCGTTGAGGTACGTGCCGTCGTCTTGCCAGCGCAGGCGCTGCATCGAGAGCGGCGTCAGCAGTTGATGGCAGTTGAAGCAGATGCTGTTGGGGTCGACGGTCGACGACGCGGTGGAGGTGCCGCGCTGGTCGAAGACCTCCGGGGGCACCTCGAAGATGTTGCCCATGAAGCCGGAGAAGACGCGCGCCGCGTAGTTGTAGTGGGGCAGCCCCTGCTTGTTGGAGAGGTAGCCCTTGGAGGTCAGCACGCCGGTGCTCCCGTGCTCGTCGGGGCGGCGCTGCAGCGACCAGTTGGTGTCGACGGTGTAGTTCGCGGTCAGCACCTCCTCGTAGTTGCGGCCCTGCGTGGTGATGAAGGTCCACATGCGGGCGGGCTCGTCAGACTCGGGCGTGCCCTGGCTCTCGATGCGCAGCTGGATGCGGTTGAAGTAGTAGTCGCGGAAGTCCTGCGTGTTGATGAGCTGGTGCACCATCGCCGCGAAGCCGTCGGTGGTCAGCTGCGTGAACTCCGCCGAGGTGGGCGGGCGGCCCAGCAGGCGCTGCGTCAGCGCGATGAACCGCAGCTTCTCCTGGAGCGGCGCGGTGGGCGCGACCTCCACCGAGGGCGGCATGGTGAAGATGAAGTCGGGGTGGCGCACCAGCGCCTCGCACACGCCGCTCCACGCGTCGGTGGCGGGGCCGAGGGTCGAGAGGTCCTTCAGCAGCGCGTAGGCGTCGGCCTGCTCGGCGGCGGTGGCGTCGCGGTACAGCATGCGCTGGTAGAGCGTGTTCACCTTCTGCTTCGCCGCGTCGGCGCGCGTGGTGCCGGTGCCGGTGCCCAGCGGGCCGGTGACCTTCAGGTAGTCGACGTAGAAGTTGCGGTCTTCGCTGTTGATGACGGCGTCGTTGGTGAAGTTGATGGAGACCGCGGAGCTCCCCACCGCGGTGACCACGAGGTCGGTGGACTGCTCCTCGTACGCGGTGGTGCTGGTGAAGTTCATGTCGGGCGAGGAGGTGACCGCGCCGATCTGCGCGCTCACGTCGGGGCCGATGCCGCCCGCCAGCGTCGCCTTGCCGCGCACGGTGACGCGGTAGGTGCCCGCTGCGGGCACGTTGTACGCGGTGGAGAACGTGCAGTTGGTCCAACAGAACCAGCCGGGCGGGTTGCTGGTGGCGTTGCCCTGCGTAGTGGGCGGCAGCGTCAGCGACTCCACCTCGAACTTCGTCTCCACCTGCGCGGGCACGTCAACGAGCGCACCCGTGAGGTCGAGCCCGGTGAAGGGCCCGGTGTGGTTGGCCACCGCGGCGCCGCAGACGTCGGGCGCCATCACGTCGAGGCCGAGGAGGAAGTCGGGCGTCGCCACGCGGGCCTCGACGAAGTGCGTGGTGAAGTTCACGCCGCCGAAGAGGCCGATGTTCTTCTCGAACTGGCTCTCGCCGTTGCGCACCCACTCGTCGTTGAAGACCGCGCGCACCTTGTTGCGGAGCTGCACGTAGTTGATGAACGGGTTGTCGTAGCTGTCGATGGCGGGGCCGGTGTACGGCTGCAGCAGCGCGGGCGGGAACTCCTCGTCGGCCGCGACGCCGCCGTGGGCTTCGTAGGCGCGCACCATGCAACCCACGCGGGAGATGGCCTGCACCACCGCGTCGCTGAGCGCCGGCGCGCCGCTGGGCATGCGCACGCTGTCGTCGGTGTTGGTGACGCGCGCGAGCAGCGAGCCGGGCGCGTCGTTGAAGTAGCCGGCGCTGCGCGCGAGGTGGAAGGTCTCCGACGCCGACGTCGTCACCAGGAAGCTGCGGTTGGAGTTGGCCGCGTGGCACGACACGCACTCGCTCCGGCCGGTGGTGAGCGCCGGGTACACGTCGCCGGAGAAGACGTTGATGGCGTCGTCGAGCGTCACCGTCTCGGGGATGGTGGGGTCGCAGCTGACGTCGGGTGGCACGTACGCGCTGCCGGTGCTGCCGCCGGGCATCGAGAGGAGCCCTTCACACCCGCTCGCCAACAACAAGACCGCCAGCGCTCGCTTCATCACGTTCGGGAGAGTGCGTGGGCGCGCCGCGAAGATCAACGCCCGCTCCACGCGCGTCACCAGGGTGCGTCGAAGCGCCTCACGCGGGTGTGGTGGTGAGTCCGCACCAGCGTGGAGCGTGGTCCACACTTCATGAAAGACAGTCGGCCCGGTTCACGTCACCGGCGCGAGGAAATCGACCGCGCGCGCGACGACGAACGAATCGGTCAACACGCGGCGGTGCCCGAGGCCGTGCGTGGTGTGCAGCTGCGCGCCCGGCCATGACGCGGCGACCGCCTCACCGTGCGCGAAGGGGACCTCGCGATCTTCCACGTCGTGCACCACCAGCAGCGGGCGCGTCTGGAGCTCCGCGGGCAACGTGGTGACGTCGAGGGTGGGCCAGGTCACGCCGAGGTCGCGCTCCACGCCGTCGCGGAACACGCGCGTCACGTCGTCAGACGCGCCGATGGCCCGCGCGAAGGGCGCCACCGATTCACCCGGCAAGGCGAAGGGCGAGACGAACACCAGCTTGCCCGGCGGCGCCCAGCCCTGCCGCAGCGCCAGCGCCGTCACCGCGCAGCCACCGGAGTGCGCCACCACGCCCGCCAGCGTCACGTCGCGCGTCACCACCCGCACCGCCTCGGCGATCTCGAAGAAGGTCACGCGCTGCCCGCCGCGCCGGCTCGCCTCCGACGCACCATGCGACGGCGCGTCGAACGCCAGCACGCGCAAGCCCCGGCTCACCAGCGGCTTCACGAAGGCGTGCAGCTGCCCCGCGTGGCCACCCCAGCCGTGCAGCAGCAGCACCGTGGGGCCCAGACCCCAGCTCCAGCCCTCGACGCGCCGGCCGTGCACTTCGAAGTGCAGCGCCTTCGCCTCGGCCAGCACCGCGCGCGCCTCGGCCTTCGGGTGCGTGCGCGGCGCGGAGAACCACATCGAGTCCATCACCTTCGCGGCGGCGCGGGGGCTCACGGTGCCCAGCGCGCGCATGCCGCCGCGCACCAGCGAGAGGCGCCAGTCGCGCTTGAGCCAGGTGACTTCGGCGGTGGAACGAACGGTCGTGCTATTTTGAGTCGCGGCGGTGGTCATCGGGGTGGCTCCTTGGGTGGGTAGGGTTTCAGGTGCGGCGCTTGCGCGGGCTGCAGTCGCGGAGGATGCGCTCCAGCGCGGCGAGGGCGCGCTTGCGGGCGAGGTCGGCGTCGAACAGCCCGCCGTCATGGTGCACGCCCATCGCTAGCGCGTTGAGCTCGAAGGCCACCTGCTGCGGGTCGGTCGACGCGTCGAGCTCCTTCGTCTCGATGGCCAGCTTCACCGCGCGCGCCAGCTGCTCGCGCCAGTAGCTCTGGTGCGCCACGAGGCGGTCGCGCACCGGGCCCGGCTGGTCGTCGTACTCGCTGACCGCCGCCGCCACCACGCAACCGCCGCGCGTCTTGTCGCGGCGGATCCACTCGAACCAGTTGGTCATCATCGCGCGCAGGCGCGCGAGGCCGCGCGGCTTCTCCAGCGCCGGGCCCAGCACCCGCTCGAGGAACTGCGCGCCGTTGACCTCCAGGGCCGCCAGCTGCAGCTCCTCACGGGAGCCGAAGTGCGCGAACAGCCCGCTCTTCGACATGCCCACGTCATCGGCCAGCGCGCCGATGGTGAGGCCGTCGAGGCCGTGCAGGCGCGCCAACGCCACCGCCCGCGCGAGGATGACGTCGCGCGTCGCGGCTCCCTTGGCGCTGATGACGGGCCTGCCCATGTGGACTGAAAAGCACGGTCGTTCGATTCGTGTCAAGCCCGCCCGGCCCGGGGAGCGTGCTAGGCACCGGGGAATGCTCCGCACCCTCCCGCTCATCATCATCGCCGCGCTGTTGGCCGGCCTGTCATGTGGCGACACGTCACCCCTGCACGCCGTCGGCACCGACGCGGGCGCGGGCGGCGGCGTCGGCACGGTGATGGGCGGCGGTACCGGCAACCCCACCGGCGGCGGTGATGGCGTGGCGGCAGGCGGTGGCGCGGGAGACGACGGTGGCGCGGGTACTGGTGGCGGCGTCGCCGCGGGTGGCGGCTCGGGCCTCGATGGCGGAGCGGTGATGCCCGATGGCGGCACCGGCGGGGGGATGCAGTCGCCGCCTGACGCGGGCACCGCGGTGCGCTTCGTCGCCATCGGCGACACCGGCAAGGGCAACGCCGGCCAGAACCAGGTGGGGCAGACCATCGGCACGTTCTGCGCGGCGAATGGCTGCGACTTCGTGGTGCTGCTGGGCGACAACTTCTACCCGACGGGCGTGAGCTCCACGACCGACGCGCAGTGGGAGACGGCCTTCGTGCAGCCCTACGCGACGGTGAACGCGCCGTTCTACGCGGTGCTGGGCAACCACGACTACGGCGGCAACGGCGCGGGCACCGAGCTGGCGAAGGGCGACAACGAGGTGGCCTACGCGCTGGTCAACCCCAAGTGGCGCATGCCGGCGCACGACTACACGTTCAACTACGGCAACACCGACTTCTTCGTGGCCGACACCAACCGCTCGATGTTCAGCCTCGACACCCAGGTGCGCGACGACTTCGCCCAGTGGATCCCCGCGTCGACCGCGACGTGGAAGGTGGCCTTCGGGCACCACCCGTACCTCTCGAACGGCGAGCACGGCAACGCGGGCAACTACGACGGGCTGGCGCTGGTGCCGGTGGCGAACGGCGCGGGGGTGAAGTCGTTCCTCGATGACCGCGTGTGCGGGAAGGTCGACTTCTACATCTCCGGGCACGACCACAGCATCCAGTACCTCCGGGGCTCGTGCGGCGCGACGCCCACGCAGCTCATCGTCTCGGGCGGCGGCGCGGCCACCACCGCGCTGCCCGGCTCGCAGCAGGTCTGGTACCAGAGCGACGCGCTGGGCTTCGTGTACGTGGTCATCGACGGCCGCACCTTCACCGCGAGCTTCTACGACGCCACCGGCACGCTGAAGTACACGCGCACCACCACCAAGTGAGCGAGACGCCGGCCACGCAGTTCCTCCGGCAGCACGGCGTCGCGTTCACGCTGCACCCGTATGACTACGAGGAGCACGGCGGCACGCGCGTCTCGTCGCAGAAGCTCGGCGTCGACGAGCACGAGGTGGTGAAGACGCTGGTCTTCGAAGACGACGCGAAGCAGCCGCTGCTGGTGCTGATGCACGGCGACAAGCAGGTCTCGACGAAGGCGCTCGCGCGTCAGCTGGGTCTCAAGTCGGTGCAGCCGTGCAAGCCCGACGTCGCGCAACGGCACACGGGCTACCTGGTGGGCGGCACGTCGCCGTTCGGCACCAGGAAGGCGCTGCGCGTGTGCTGCGAGCGCTCCATCACCACGCTGCCGAGGCTCTTCATCAACGCCGGGCGCCGCGGGCTGTTGTGCACCCTCGCGCCCGCGGAGCTGGTGCGCGTGCTGTCGCCCACGCTGGTCGACTGCGCGAGCTGAGGGCTCGAGGTGTGCCCTCACCACAGCCCTCTCCCCACGGGAGAGGGAGTTTTCACAGACCGGTCTGCAGCATCTCCGCCACCACGCGGCGGATCAGCTCGCGCCGCACCTCACTGCGCGCGCGCTCGAACGCCGCTTCGTGCAGGCGGCCGGTCTTCTCCAGCCGGCTCTTCGCGGCGGTGCGCACCACGAGGTCGACGCGGCTGGGCTCCAGTTGGAAGGGCTTCCGCGCGTCGGTCTTCAGGAAGTAGTTGATGCCGCGCGCGTCGAGGAGCCGGGTGAGGTGTTTACGGGATTCAGCGATGAGCGACAGGTCGATGATGTCCGCCATTCGTGAGGTGAGTTGTCGTTCGATTTTCGCGAGTCGTCCATTTCACAGCCGGGTGACAGTCGAAGTTTGACACCGCGCGCATTTCGATGAAGCGCGTGCCATACAATTCAGAGCATGGAGTGGCGGCAAGACATCGCTCCCGCGCGCGCGGGAGACGCGGGGGCCAACGAGCGGCTGCGCGAGTACCTCACGCCCTTCGTGCACGGCGTGGTGTTGGCGCACGCGCCGCACCACCTCGCTGACGGCCTCGTGACCGCGGTGCTCAACTCGGTCTTCGGCAAGCTCTCGCAGCTGCAAGACGCGCAGGTGGTGCCGCAGTTGTTGGCGGTGGCGCGGAGCTCCGCGAAGGACGCCGCCGGCGCGCGTGCCGAGGAGCGCTCCAGCGGTGACGCGGCGGTGCTCGAGGCGCGACAGACGTTGATGCGGTTGCGCGCGCTGCCCGAGAGCCCGCGCGAGCGCCTCTTCCTGCGGCTGGTGGAAGGCATCCCCGGGCCGGAGCTGGCCGAGGTGCTGGGCGCGCGCGCCGACGAACTCCGCGCGGAGCTGGAGCGCGCCGCCGACGCCGCCGCGCGTGCGCTGGGTCAGAGCGGCTCGTTCACCGGCGACGGCTACCTCTGGGAGCTCGCCGGCGCGCCGTCACCGATGCTGACGAAGCTGGAGGTGGTGTTGCCGGTGGCGCGCTTCGGCGCGTCGGAGTCGACGGGGCAGACCCTCGGCAACCTCCCGGCGGTGGGCGGCGCGCCGAAGGCGATGGAGCTCGACGAGCGCACCGCCACCGGCGTCGACGTCGTCACCGCGCCCGGCGAGCTGCCCGCGCGCAAGGCGCCCGCGGGGCCGAACCCCTTCGAAGCGCAGCCGCGCACCATCGCCGCCACCGACCTCCCCGCCGAAGCGCAGGGGCAGGTGAAGGTGTGGGAGCCTCCGGTGCCGCCCGGCCCGCCCGTGCCCTCGGCGCCGGTGCGCGCGGCGACGCAGGCGCGCCCGGTGCCGCAGCCCGGCTCCGGTGAGAAGAGCCGCAGCGGCAGCGGCAAGAAGCCGGGCGAGGCGTCGAACAGCGGGCGGAGCCAGAAGATGCCGGCGATGCCCACGGGCAAGGAGGTCACGCGCGATGCCGGCGTGGCGCTGGGTGACAGCGAGGTCGACCCGACGCAGGCCAAGGTGCCGTCGCGCATCGCGTTCGAGCCGACGGCGCCCACGGGCGAGGCGCTCGGTGACCCGCGGGAGGCGATCCTCGGGGCGGAGACGCGGGTGCTCCCCATCCCCGCGGAGGCGCGCGATGACGCCACGCGCATCAAGCTCGAAATACCGCGCGCCACCGACGAGGCGCCGTTGCTGCCGCCGCGCCCGACGCGCGAGGGCTGGTTCGACGGCGCGACGTGGAAGGGCGTCACCCCGCTCTTCATCGCCGGCGGGCTGCTGGCGGTGGCGACGGTGTTCCTCTACGCGACGCTCTTCGCGGAGAAGAAGCAGATCCGCTCCAGCTGGCAGCTGACGGAGGTGGTGGTGGCCGCCGAAGACCTCAACATCGGCGACGCCATCACCATGGAGAACGTCGCGCTGCGCTCGGTGAGCGAGCCCTTCACCGGCACCGGCGTGGTGAAGGCCGACGCGCTCGAGCAGATCCTCAACCAGCGCGTCTCGGTCATCGTACAGACCGGCGACCCGTTGTTCTTCTCGCAGTTCCTCTCGACGCGGCTGGCGAACGAGCGGCTGGCGCGGCGGATCCTCAAGCGGGGGCGCGGCTTCACCATCAAGACCTCGGTGCTGGCGGCGGTCGGGCAGATGGTGGCGCCGGGTGACCTGGTCGACGTGCTCGTGTCGTTCCCCATGCCGGGCGAGGGCAGCGAGCGCCGCGCGGTGACGCTGATGCAGAAGGTGCACGTGCTGGCCACCGGGCAGCTGCTCGACGACTCGGCCAGCGCGCTGGTCGCCGGTGACCGGCACGCGTGGGGCGACATCACGCTGTTGCTCACGCCCGAAGAAGCCGAATCGCTGACGCTGGCCGACAAGCTGGGCCACGTGGTGCTGACGCTGCGCAACGAGGAAGACTACGAAGACGACCGCGAGGCGGGCTCGTACACCGACTCCTCCACGCTGCTGAACGGCGAGCGCCAGCGCCTCCTCGAGAAGAAGCGCGCGCACATGATTCAGCTCATCCGCGGCATGCCGTCGGAGAAGCCGAAGCGCTGACGTTCAGATGGGCGCCGCGTCGCGGAAGCGGTGCAGCGTCTCCACGTCGCCGAACTCCGGGGTGAAGCCGGTGGCGCGCGTGAAGGCCGTGCCGTCGACCACGATGGGGTACTTGATGTGCTCCACCGCGCCCTTCGGCAGCCGCGGCAACCCGAAGCGGCCCAGCATGCGCTTGAGGATGGGCTCCGGCACCGGCAGCACCGTGCGGCCCAGCGCTTCGGCGATGGTCGAGAGCGGCATCGGCGGCGGGCCCGCGACGTTGAAGATGCCGCGCGGCTTCTTTTCCACCGCCAACACGATGGCGCGCGCCGCGTCGGCCTCGTCGATGAACTGGAAGAGCGGGTCGAAGCCGAACACCATCGGCACGCGGCGGCCCTTCAAGAAGCCCGCGAGCGTGCCCGAGAGCGACGGCCCCAGCGTGTAGACCATGCGCAGCAACGTGGTGCAGACGTCGGGCTCGCGCCACAGCATGGTGGCCGCGTGGAGGTCGGCCGCGACGAGGTCGGCCAGCTCGGGGAAGTTGCCGATGCCCGACGGCGGGTCGGCCTCGGTGCGGTACAGCGCCGCGTCGGCCGAGGCGCCGTAGAAGGTGTGGCGCCCGACGACCACCACGTGCTTCACGCCGTGCCCGCGCGCGTGCGCGAAGACCGACTGGGTGCCGCCGAGGTTGATGCGCGCCCGCGCCTCGCCGCCCGCCGAGAGCGCGTTGACGGTGGCCATGTGCACCACGCAGTCGGGGCGCGTGACGCGGAAGACGTCTTCAGCCGCCCGCTTGCGGATGTCGACCTGGTGCACGCGCATGCCGGGCGGCGCGTCGGGCCAGGGGCGCCAGTCCATCCCGATGACGGTGTGCTTCGCTTCGTGGAGCAGCAGCGCGACCCGCCGCGCCAGCGCTCCGCCGGTACCGACCACGAGCACCTTCATCGCGCACGCCCCTGTTCTCCGCGGCGATCCGCGCGGGCGGCTTCAATCAACTGCGCGATGCGCTCCTTCACCTGCTCGACGTAGCGCTTCACCACGGCGTCTTCTTCGTCACCGGTGCCGGTGAAGTGCATCGGCTCGCCGTAGTGCACCACCAGCTTCGCGGGCAGCGGCGCGGCGATGCCGTACGGCGTCACCGGCACGTAGGGCACGCCCAGCAGCTTCCCCAGCGTCGCGGAGTTGTGGATGGTGGGCACCGCGTCGGCGCCGCCCACGAAACCCAGCGGCACGATGGGCGTCTTCGTCTTCAGCGCGAGGCGGATGAAGCCGGTGCCGAACTCCACCAGCGAGTAGCGCTCCTTGAAGAGCTTGGCGGTGCCCTTCGCGCCCTCGGGGAAGACCATCAACAGCCGCTCGTCGTTGAGCAGCCGCTCGGCGTGCTCCGGCAGGCCGGTGAGCTGGCCCATGCGCGAGCTCCACAGGCTGGAGACCGGCAGCTCGTTCAGGAACTTCTCCACCATGCCCTGCGCGAGGCGCGGCGGGTCCATCTCCAGCATCATCGAGGTCAGCACCATCGCGCCGTCGAGCGCGTAGCCGCCGGAGTGGTTGCCCACCAGCATCGCGCGGCCGCGCTTGGGCACGTGCTCGATGCCCACCGCCTTCACGCGGAAGTAGCGCCGGTAGAGGAACGCCAGAATCGAGAACCCGATGGCGAGGTGCTTCTTGGAGATGCCGTAGGGGTCGACGCCGTACTGGTTGAAGGGCAGCTCGAGTCTCTCGACCAGAGCGCTGACTGCTTCGTCGCGGGCCATGAGCGGCGCAGCTTACGCGCGCGGCGGTTGAGGTCTCGAAGAACTTCTCCCCTCGCGCCGCGGGCCGCGCCTCACTTGAGCGTCAACGGGCGGTGCCGTTGGGCGCTGTCGCGCTGCACGAAGTCTTCCAGCAGGCCGCTGCGCGCGGTGGCGTCGAGCATGGTGACGAAGTGGCCCACCGGCAGGTCTTCGGGGCCGCTGGCCGTCATCACCCACAGCGACAGCGAGTAGCCGCGCGGCACCTTCGTCAGCGGCCAGTTGCGCACGCGCAGCTCGACGCGGGCCATCTCCAGCGGCTCCCCGTCGAGGAGCAGGCGACCCTGCGCGCGCACCAGCGTGCGGTGACGGCGCGTGGCGGCGCGGCGCAGCCCGATGACGATGACCGGGAGCACCACTGCGTCGAGGGCCAGCAGCCACAGCGGGGCGCCCAGCCAGACGTTCAGGGAGGCCATCACCACCAACGCCGCCGCCCACGCGGCCATGCGCTCGAGGTCGGCCCGCACGTCGATGGTGACGCAGTCGCCGCGCGTCTGGTGAAGATGGATGCGCCTCACGAAGCCCAGCGTAATGCACGGTTGCGCAGGTCGCACCCCTGTGCGCCCCGTCATGTTGCTATGTGTGCGCCCCCGGGAAACACGAAATGAGTCCACGCGTAGGTACCAGTGAGGTGACGTCATCCGTCCCTGACGAGGTGCTGATGGAGCAGTTCCGCCAAGGAGACACGCGCGCGCTGGAGGCGTTGTTCAACCGCCACGCGAAGGGCGTGCATGGTTTCCTGGTGCGCATGGTGCGCGGCGACGGGGCGCTGGCCGACGACCTCCTGCAGCAGACCTTCTTGTCGGTGGTGCGCAGCGTCGACCGCTTCCAGAAGGGCGGCAAGGTGTGGCCGTGGCTGTTGACCATCGCCGCCAACGCAGCCCGCGGGAACATGCGGCGCGTGCGGCAGGGCGTGGAGGTGCTGGGTGAGGAGGCGCCGGAGCCCTTCGTGACGCCCGCGCACTCCGACCCCGGCGCGCGCAAGCGCATCAACGCCGCGTTCGCGAAGCTGCCCGAGTCGCAGCGCGAAGTGGTGGTGCTGCACAAGGTGGAGGGCCTGAGCTTCGAGGAGATCGCGCAGATCCTGGGCATCACCTCCACCGCGGCGCGCATCCGTGCGCACCGGGGCTATGAGCAGTTGAAGACCGAGCTGGGAGAGTTGTTGTGAACGCGCTCAATGCCGCGCGCGCGGCGATGTTGGCTGAAGCCCAGAAGCCGCGCATCGGCTGGAGCCGTCGCGCGCTGATGCTGGTGCTCGCGTCGCTGGGCACCGCCGGGCTGGTGGCGCTGGTGGCAGGCCTCGCGGGCAAGGACCTCGAGTGGCGGGTGACGCTCATTCCGCTCCTCTTGAGCGGGCTGTGGCTGGCCTTCGCGTCGTCGCGCCCCGGGCACGGCGGGCTGCGGTGGGCGGGCGCGGGCGCCGCGGTGCTCGCCAGCCTGGCGCTGGTGCTGACGCGCGACACCGGCCCGGAGTCGAACCCCGCGAACGAATGGCTGTGCACGGTGCTGCACGTGTTGGCGGCGGTGCCGGCGGTGGCGACCGCGCTGTGGCTGCTGCGCTCGATGGCGCCGTCGTGGGTGCGCGCGCTGTGCGCGGGCCTGGCGGCAGGCGTGACCGGCGCGGTGCTGGGCGAGCTGATGTGCGGCGGCGACGCGGCGCACGTGCTGCACTACCACCTCACCGCGTGGACCGGCCTCACCGCGCTGGTGACGCTGGTCTCGTCGCGGCTCTCGCGCACCTCGTGGGCGCCCTGACTTGCACCACCCGCACAGCTCCCCGGCTCGCGCTATGGTGCCGCCGCGATGAGTGACGAAGCAGATGGCCCCGGCGCCGAGAAACGAAAGCACCCGAGAACTCCGCTCAACGTGCTGGTGCAGTTCCGCTTCGACACCTTCGAAGACTTCCTCGCGGAGTACTCGCTGAACATCTCGCCGGGGGGCATCTTCATCCGCACCGACGCGCCGCGAGAGCAGGGGGCCATCATCTACATCCAGTTCTCGCTGCGCGACGGCAGCCGCCTCATCGAGGGCATGGGCCGCGTGGTGCGCGTCAACCCGCCCGGTGACGCGTCGCGCCCCGCGGGCATGGGCATCGAGTTCATCAACTTCGACGACGAGTCGATGGCGCTCATCGCGGAGATCTGCGCGACGCGCTCCACCACGCGCAACTGATGAACCTCCGCGCGCGGTTGTTGCTGGCGTTCCTGGTGCCGGCGCTCCTGGTGCTGTCGGCCGGCGGGTTCCTCCTCTTTCGCGCCAGCCGCGCGGCGCTCGAAGAGGAGCTGGGGCGCTCGTTGTCGGCGGTGGCCGCGGCGGTGGCGGCTGACTTGAAGGCCGAGCGCGTGCTGTCCATCGAACCCGGTGATGAAGCGGGCGAGGGCAGCCGCACGTGGCGCGCGCTGAACGCGCAGCTGCAGGAGGCGAGGGCGCGCACCCGGGCCCGGCGCATCTTCGTGGTCGATGCGCAACGCCACGCGCGGCTTGACGTGGGAGGGGCGTTGACGCCCGGCGCCGAGGCGGTGGAGTTGCTGCGCGACGAGCGCGAGCTCACGCGCGTCTTCGAGGGGAAGCTGTCGTCGAGCCAGGTGCTCTTCGAGGGCAACGACGGGCAGCTCTACAAGACCGGCTACGCGCCGCTGCTCGACGGCGAACGCGTGGTGGGCGTGGTGGCGGTGGAGGGCAGCGCGGCGTTCTTCGGCCCGCTGCGGCAGCTGCGCAACGCGTTCATCGCGCTCGCGGTGGTGACCTTGTTGCTGCTCGCGGCCGCGGCGTTGTTGATGGCGCGCGCGCTGGCGTCTCCGCTGGAGCGCATGGTGTCGGCGGCGCTGCGCATCGGCGGTGGCGACCTGACGACGCCGGTGACCGCCGAGGGCCCGAAGGAGCTCGGCATCCTCGCGCGCGAACTCGACGCGATGCGCCTCAAGCTCGAGAGCCGCGACACGCAGCTCAAGCTGATGCTCGGCGGTGTGGCGCATGAGGTGAAGAACCCGCTCGGCGGCATGGAGCTGTTCGCCGGGTTGCTGGACGAAGAACTCAAGGGCGCGAAGCCCGACGTGCAGGAGGCATCGTCGCACCTCGAGAAGATCCGCCGCGAGCTGGGGTACTTGAAGCGCATCGTCGACGACTTCCTCGCGTTCGCGCGCGAGCAGAAGGTGACGTTGGAGGCGCTGCCGGCGGCGAAGGTGGCGAACGCGGCGGCGAAGCACCTCGCGGGCGAGGCGGAGAATCGTGGCGTGACGCTGGAGGTGAACGCCGCCGACGCGACGGTGCGCATCGATGAGAGCCTGCTGACGAGCGCGCTGGTGAACCTGGTGAAGAACGCGGTGCAGGCCAGCGCGCGCGGGAAGACGGTGACACTGGCCGGACGCGTGGAGGGCAGCAGCTACGTGCTCGAGGTGCGCGATGAAGGGCCCGGCATTGCCGCTGATGTGCAGGCGCGCATCTTCGAGCCGTTCTTCACCACGCGAGAGCAGGGCACCGGGCTCGGGCTGCCGCTCGCGAAGAAGCTGGTCGAAGCGAACCGCGGCACGCTGAGCCTCGAGTCGAAGCCCGGCGCCACCATCTTCCGCGTCACGCTCCCCGTTGGCTGAGCTCGACGAGCTGCGCGTGCGGCTCGAAGGCGCGCTCGAGATCGTCGAGGCTGCGACCGCCTCATTGGTGGTCGCGACCGAGGCGCTTGAGGAGGGTGTGGTCTCGGAGTTGGCCGAGGCGATGATCACGAGCGACAGCGCGGAGAGTCGAGACGCTGTGAAGGCGATCGAGCGGCTCGCGGAGCAAGCACCAGCGTTGACACTGGTGCTCAAGCGTTTTCGTGACGCGCGCGGCGCGTTGCTCGCCCGCGCGCTCGTTCGCGGCCAGCAGCTTGGCCTTCACTCCATGTCTGCGGAGAGCGTCATCGACGTTCTCGCAAGGTACCCGGTGCTCTTCGAGGGGCTCGCGCTGCAACGGCTCCCCTTTGTTGCGGTGGGCGCCCTGATGGCCGCGCTCACGGCCTTCGCAGTAGCGTTCCACCCGGGCTTCCTGGTGCTTCCGCTGGGGCTGCTGCTGGCGTGCGCCGCGCTGGTCTGGCGTTCACCGCGACTGGTGGTCACCCGGGGGCACGTGCGTATGGGCGCGGCGGTGGTCGCGGTCCGCGACATCGAGTCGGTGTTGGTCGCCTCCGCGATGGGTCCCGACCGAAGCATCGTGCGCTTCCGGCTCCGAGGTGGGAGTACGTTCGACGCTGAGATGCCCGCGCTGCCGAAGCGCTTCGTGCGCGCGCTGGAGCAGGTAACGACGGTCGAGCACTCGACCTGATTACTTCACGAGCTGGATGAACGACTCGTACTTGTTCTCGATGACGCGCACGTAATCGACGGGCTCCTGACAGCGGCAGAACCCGCTGCGCGACCGCTTCGCCCAGCGTGGCTGCGAGAGCAGCGCCATCGCCTTCTCCACGTTGCCGCTCCACACGTTCGGGTCGAGCTGGAGCTCCTCAGCGAGCTGCCGCGCGTCTTGCACGTGGCCCAGGCCCGCGTTGTACGCCGCGAGCGAGAAGCGCACGCGCTCGTCGAGCGGCACGTCGGGCTCGAAGCGCTTCACCAGTTGGCTCATGTACTTGATGCCGGCGTGCGTCCCCTGCTCGGGGTTGGTGAGCTGCGTGAAGCCGAGCTCCTTGCCGGTGGCGGGCATCACCTGAAACAACCCCAGCGCGCCGGCGAAGCTCTTCGCCTTCGGGTTGAAGCGCGACTCGCGCCACGCCTGCGCCGACATCAGCCGCCAGTCGAAGCCGTATTGGTCGGAGTACCGGCGGATGAGCGGGTCCCACTCCGAGAGCTTGCCGGTGCGCGAGGTGCGCTCATGGCCCTGCGCGACCACGCTCCGGTCCCCGAAGCAGCGGTTCTTGAGCATGTTGTACTCAGCGCCCCGGTAGACGCGCTTCACGAACGCGTCGAGCGCGGCGAGCAGCTCCGGGTTCTCCTTGCGCACGCCGAAGGCGATGGGCGCCTCCTCGTCACTCAGCTTGAGCGGCGCCTCGAGCGTCGGGCGGAACATCGCCTCGGCTTGAAAGAAGTGCGCGTCGGCGACGGTGAGCTCCACGCGGCCCTCGGCGACGTCGGCCAGCAGGTCTTCCACCTCATCCGTCTCCGCGGCGTCGGCGAGCGTGAAGCCGTAGCGGTCGGCGAGGGCCCGCAGCTTCTCCGCGTACGACGACGACGGCCGCACGGTGACGGTGCGCCCGCGCAGCGCCTCGAACGAGTCCAGCTTCGGTGCGCCCTTCTTCTGTACGAAGAACTCCAAGACGCGGAGGTACGGGCGGCTGAAGGAGATGGCCTTCTCGCGCTCCGGCGTGGCGGTGAACGAGGCAGCGATGAGGTCGCCGCGGCCCTCCTGCAGCATGGGGATGAGCGCGTCGTACGAGGGCGCGATGATGACCTCCAGCATCAGCCGCTGTGACTTCGCGAAGCCCTTCGCCAGCTCGTAGTCGAACCCGTCACGATTGCCGCGGTACGCGAAGAAGCTCACCGCGTTGTTGCGCACCAGCACCCGCAGCGTGCCGCGCTTCTTCATCTCGCTCAGGTCGCGCAGGTCGTTGCTCACGCCGGCGCGGAACGCGTGCTCGATGAGGAACGCGTCGAGCTTCTCGCGGAGCGGCACGTCTTCTTTCCGCAGCGCGAACGCGATGGGCCGCCCGGTGGCGACGGGGAAGAGCGCTTTGAGCTGCGGCAGGTACGTCTGCATCGACGCCAGCCGCGCGTCATCGAGCACCGTCAAGTCGAACGCGCCGCGCGTCAGCTCGTACAGCAACGCGTCGGAGCGGCCGGCGCTGTCCTTCTCCACCACCTGCACGCCGGGGAGCGCGTGCAGGGTCTCGGCCCACGAGCTCGCGGTCGGCACCACCCGCGGGTGCCCAGCGAGCTCCGCGACGTTCATCGGCGGGTGCTGCATCGACGCCAGCCCCACCACCCCCTCGTCCACCGTGCGCGTGGGGCGCGTGAAGGCCACCAGCTTCTGCCGGCTCGCGGTCACCGTCAGCCCATCGGCGACGACGTCGCCTTTCCCGTCGAGCAACGCGGGGAGCAGCGCCTTCACCGCGTCGACCTTCACCAGCTCGAGCGGCCGTTGCTGCGCGGCGGCGAAGGCGGCGAGCAGCTCCAGCTCCTGCGTCACCAGCGAGCCCTGCGGTTCGAGGAACTCGTCGGCGTCGGCCCTCACGATGACGCGCAGGGGCGGTGGTGCGGCGCACAGCACGAGCAGCGCGGTGAGCGTGACCATGGGCGCGGCAGCGTAGCGTCGGAGCGCCGCGCTTCTCCACCCGCGTCCGCCACGCCGACGTGGCGGTGGTCGAGGGCGTTCACTACGGTGCGCGGCCCATGACCTCCCCCACCTGCGCGCTGCACCCTGATCAGTTCGCCGGCTCCACCTGCCCGCGCTGCGGCAACTTCACCTGCGTCACCTGCAACCCCGACGGCAAGACCAACTGCCCGACGTGCCTCAAGCTGACCGCCGACTCACAGCGCGGGCTGGTGCCGTGGGAGCGCCGCGACGAGCTGGGCCTCCCCACCGCCTTCTGGCAGCAGCTCAAGGAGACCATCTTCGAGCCCACGCGCTTCTGGGCCACCGTCGACCGCAACCGGCCCGCGGGCGAAGCGTTCTGGTTCGCGTGGCTGGTGCAGACCGTCGCGTGCCTCGGCGCGATGCCGTACCAGGCCTTCAACATCTGGCTGCAGGGCGCGCAGCTCAAGCAGATGCAGAAGACCTTCGGCAGCTCGAACCCCTTCATGGAGGGCTTCGCGTGGCTGGTGGAGCACCCGGTGCTGGCGGGCGGCATCCTCACCGTGTGGGCCATCGCCATGTTCCCGGTGAACTTCTTCATCACCACCGGCCTCGCGCACCTCGGCTGCATCATCACCGGCATGCGCAACCACCCCATCTCCGTCACGGTGCGCGCGCTGGGCTACGCGAGCGCGTCCAACATCTCGCTCGTCATCCCCGTGGTGGGCGGCTTCGGCGCATTCTACACGCTGGTGCTGCAGATCTGGGGCCTGCGCGAGCTCCAGCAGGGCACCACCGGCAAGGCCATCTTCGCGATCCTCTGGTGGCTGCTCATCTTCATGTGCTGCGGCATCACCGCCGCCATCGCGGGCGTGGCGATGGTCGCCTCGAAGGCCGGCCGGTACTGACGTCACAGAAAACTGTCAGGGGGTCGAAAATCGGGGAGCGGTGCCACACCCACCTGGTCTCAAGGGTCTGGAATCGCGCCGCTTTTGCCCTGTACCGTTGGCACCGGGGTTGCTGAAGAACGCCTCCCGAAGATGCTCCGCCTGCTCGCCCTCATCGCCTGCCTCACCGCCTCCTTCGGGTGGGCGGCCGGCCCGTTGGATGCCCTGCGCTCCAACAGCCGCGCGCTGCGTGACGCGGTGACGACGCTGCGGGCTGATCAACTGAAGGGCCGAAACGAGCTCTCCACGTTGTCGGCGCGCATCGAGAGCTTGAAGGCGCAGCAGACCGGCAAGCTGCTACCCGGCGGCGAGCTCGACTCGGCGCTCAAGCGCAGCCAGGAGCTGTCGGGCACGCTGTCGGGTCTCTCCGCGCAGCTCACCTCGCGCGAGTCGGAGCTCTCGTCGGCCAACCTCGCGCTCATCGACGCGCTGTCTGCAGAGCTGAGCCGCCAGCGCGCCGACTTCGACCGTCAGACCAACCGCGACACGCGCCGCGCGCTCATCGCGTCGATGCGTGCGCTGCGCGCCGAGCGCGATGCCCTCCGTGCGGCGGTGCCCGAGGCGAAGCTCCCGACGTTGGACACCAACGCCGCCTCCGATGACCCGGAGGAGCTGCTGGAGCGCGCCGACCTGCTGCGCGACAGCGAGGAGAAGCTGGCCCGCCAGCTCAAGCAGCTCGAGACGCGCATCACCGAGCGCCGCGAGGAGCAGGAGCTCGACGCGCGCGTGCAGCGCTTCATGGGCGAGGAGTCGATGTTCGACGACTCCGACCGCCGGCTGCGCGTGCAGCGCACCACCACCACGCCGTTGTCGGAGACGCCGGGCCGCGGCGGGCAGCAGAACCCCACGGGCGCGTTCGGCGGGAGCGCGCCGCCGGACACCACCAACACGCAGGCCGGCACCGGCGGCGTCGCCAACTCGCCCTCTGACGCGGTGAACCTCGGCGCCACGGCCGGTGCGCCCGAGCAGTCCAACACCGGCGGCACCGACGTCCGCTACACGGGCAGCACCGACTCCGCGAGCATCAGCGTGACCCGCGCCTCCGACGCGCGCCCGCAGATGGGTTCGCTGGAGCGCTTCGAGCTCGACAGCAGCGACCTCAAGGCGCTCGAGCGTCAGCGCGCGGAGCTGGAGAAGTTGAAGGCCGGCCTCTCGAAGAAGGCCGCCGAGCTCGAGTCGCGCGCCGCGCAGCTCAAGTAGGCGTCACAACCCCGCGCCGATGAGCAGGGTGACGGCCGCTTCGACCGTCACGTCCTGGTTCGGCTGCCGGCCGTTGCCGCTCGACGCGAAGGTCACCTCGTCTGCGCGGATATGCGCCGCGATGTCATCGCCCGGCACGTCGAGCACCAGCGTGGGGTTGGGCGCCTGCAGGCCCAGCTGCGCGACGCCGTCTTTGTGCGCCAGCTCGCTGGTGTTGTTGCCCTGGCTCTCCACCGAGAACTTCACGGAGTCGAGGAAGTCGTAGCCCTGGTTGTTGGGGTCGGTGATCTTCAGCGTGAACGACGTCACCTTCGCCGTCTTCACGTGCGACTTCTGCGCGTTGTTGTTCTTGAAGTCCTGGTTCTGGTCGAAGTTCAGGTTGCTGAAGCTGTTCATCTGCGGGAACAGGTTGAACAGCCCGCCCAACGGGCTCCCCTGGATGGTGGCCGAACCCTTGATGGTGGTGGAGAAGGTGATGAGGGCCCCATCACAGCCGGTCAACACCAACGCAGAGAGCACGAGCGCGAGACGCATGACGCGACTGTACGGCACGCCGCGCCAGTTCGCCTAAGTTGCGCGGCGCTTGCGGCGTCTTGCACCACTCACCCTCGGTTTGCTGTCACTGGTGAGCCATGCGGCCGAGTGGTCGGGGCACGCGCGGCTGTGGGTGGGGCCCGGGTACGACTCGAACGCACGGCGTGAGTTCGTCTCGCCGGGCGTCGGCACCCAGAATGACGCCTTCTTCTTCGCGCTGGCGCAGCTCGATGGCGCGGTGCTCTTCGGCGACCGCTTCCGCGTGGTGGGCACCTACGACGGCGCCGGGCGCAAGTTCATCCTCGCGCCGTCGGAAGACACCGTGGTGCAGGCCGCGCAGCTCGAGGGGACGGCGGCGCTCGGCGAGTACTTCGGCGTGGGCATCTCGGGGCGCGTGCGAGACCGGCGCGGCGCGCAGCGCGACTACACCGACCTGCAGGGCGGCGCGGTGCTCGACTTCTTCCCCGACCCGGCCATCGACGTGCGCGCGTTCATCAACGCCCACCGCTTCCTCTTCTACAACCGCTTCGCGTACAGCTACTCCGGGCCCGACGGCGGCTTTCAAGCGCGCTACCGCTTCCTCCGGCGGCACTCGGTGTCGCTCAACGGCGGCTTCAACCCGCGCGTGTACAACAGCGACGCGCGGAGCCGGCCCGACGCGAATGGCGAGACCGGCTCCACGGGCGCGCGCCGGCGCGACGCGGTCTTCACCGTCGGCCTCACCTACGCGTACCGCGGGCCGTTCCACTTCAGCTTCACGTACGGGTACTACGACCAGACGTCGAACTCGTTCGGCGAGACGATTCGGAGGCACCGCTTCAACGTGACCGCGGGCTTCCGGCTGCCGTGGAAGCTGACGCTGCTGGCGACGGTGACGTTTCAGCCGTCGATTTTCCCCGACGGCGTCTACCTGAGCCAGGACCTCACCGTGGTGGAGGACGACGAGAACATGTCGTCAGCCACGCTGAAGATCGTGCGCCCGCTGACGAAGTGGCTCGACCTCGACCTGCGCTACGCGGGGTACCTCGGCTTCTACCCGCAGAACTCGTTCCTCTACATGCGGCACGTCGTCAGCCTCGGGCTGTCCGCGAGCTTTTGAAGAGGGCGGCGGAGACGCTCGGCACGCGCTTCAAGACGGCTTCAGCGCCGCCGCGACGCGCACCTTGCGGCCGGTGAAGGGGCTGACCTCCCAGCGGCTGCCCTTCGCTTCACGCACGTCCGGCCGGCCGACGAGGCTGTCGAAGCGCTCGTGGATGCGCGCGTCGAGGAGCTGGAAGGACGCGTGGTGCTCCAGCGCCGCGAGCTGCTCCGCCGCGACCTTGCTGTACGTCACCCGGCTGCCGCGCAACGTGAAGCGCTCCCCGAAGCGGATGCCCTGGTACCCCATGAAGTGCACCTCGCCGACGCCGCCGAACGCCGCCGCGCTGGCGACCAACACCGCCACCGCCTGCGCTGATTCGCGGAAGCGGTCTTCACCGAGGTACGCCTGAAGCTGCAGTCGCCCGTCGGTCAACGTGACCGAGAGGAACTCGTGCGGCGCGCAGACCGACTCCGACAGCGCGGCCAGCAGCGCCTCGGGCGTGTCCTGCACCACCTCCGCGCCGGCCACCTCATCGAGCCAGGGGAACTCCGAGGTCTCGATGGGCGTGGACAACCACTCCTCGACATTCATCTCGGGCAGGGTGACGGCACCAAACATCACGACGTCGAAAGCCATGGGTCGCTCCTTCAACAAGAGTGTCGCGCGACGTTGCGCTCACGCAATTTTCTGACCTCCCTCTCCCGTGGGGAGAGGGTTGGGGTGAGGGGCGCTTCTTCGTGTCACGGCTTTACGGCGTCTTGAACCGCGGCAGCGGCTGCTCGAGGTCAGCCAGAAAGAACGCCAGCACGCTCAACGTCGCGACCTGCGAGCGCAGGTTCTCCGGGTCGACCTTGTCGAACGTGTCGGCCGCGGTGTGGTGGTAGTCAAAGTACGTGCGCGCATCGAGGAGCGGCGAGAAGCCCGGCACCCCCGCCTCCTCCAGCACCGAGATGTCCGCGCCGCGCGCGCGGTCGCTGCGCTCCAACACGTTCGCGCCGATGGGCCGCAGCAGTGCGGCGAGCGGCTGCAACTGGGGGAACGACTCCAGCGTCACCGCCGCCGAGACGCCCAGCGCGCGCCCGCCACCTTCGTCGGTCTCGATGACCGCGACGTGGTGCTCCAGCGTCTTCGCCGCCGACGTCAGGTACTGCTTCGCGCCGCGCAGGCCGTTCTCTTCATTCGCCCACGCGATGAAGCGGATGGTGCGGCGCGCGTGGAGCTTGAGCTGCGACAACGTCTGCAGCACGCCGGCCGAGGCATAGACGCCCACGCCGTCGTCGAGCGCGCCAGTGCCGAGGTCCCACGAGTCGAGGTGCCCGGAGACGATGACGTATTCCTCGGGCTTCTCGGTGCCGCGCCAGTCGGCGATGACGTTGAACGCATCGGTGTCGGGCAGCGTCTTCGGCGTCAGCGTGAGGTGCAGCTTCACCGGGCCCTGCGCCGCGAGCCGCGTGACCAGGTCGGCGTCCTCCGCGCTCAAGCTCGCCGCGGGGATGGGCGTCTTCTCCTTGAAGCCGGTGTGCCCGGTGTGCGGCAGGCGGAAGTTCGCGCCGCCGATGGAGCGGGTGAGCGCGGCGACCGCTCCCAGCGCCGACGCCTCCGCGGGGCCCGCGAAGCGGATGCGCGCGCCGTCGCCGTACGCCGTGCCCGCGTAGCCATTCTGCGCGAGACGCTCATCGAAGGTCTGCGTGATGAGCACGATGGCGCCCTTCACCTCGGCGGCGCGCGCTTTCAATTCATCGAGGTCGTGCACCACCACCAGGCGCGCGGTGACCCCCGCGGCGGGCGTCGCGCCGGAGCCGCCCAGCGCGGTGAGTGCCAGCCGCTGCGTCAGTCCCTCGGGCCGGCCGGGGTAGTCGACCAGCTCCGCGCTCTCCGCGCCGCGCACCCAGTGCGGCACCTTCACCGGTTGCAGCGTGACCTCCGCGCCCAGCGCGCGCAGCTCGTCGGCGAGGCGCTTCGCGGCGGCGACGTACGCGGGCGAACCCGAGAGCCGCGGGCCGATGGTGTCGGTCATGCCGCGCAGGTGCTCGTACGCCCAGGGGTTCTGCATCGCCGCGTCGCGGATCCGCGGGAGCGGCTCCGGCGTCTGCGCGGAGGCCACGAAGGAAAGAAGGAGCGTCGCGGACAGCATGGCGCCCTTCATAACGACGCGCCCAGCAGTGTCACCAACACCAGCACCACCGGCACCAGCACGATGAAGACGAGCGCCGTGTAGCCCATCACGTCGCGCGCCTTGAGGCCGAACACGCCGAGCACCGGGAGCATCCAGAACGGCTGCACGAGGTTCGCGAGCGCTTCACCGAGGTCGTAGCAGGCGACCATCCACCCTTGATGCACGCCGAGGTCCTTCGCGGCCTGCATCACGTAGGGCGCTTCGATGACCCACTTGCTGCCGCCCGACGGCACGAAGATGCCCAGCACCGCGGAGTACAGCGCGACGAGCGCCGGGTACGTCAGCTTCGTCGAGAGCGACACGAAGAAGCCGGCGATGACCTCGTTCAGGTGCGACTTGACGATGAGCGCCGCGAGGCCCGCGTAGAGCGGGAACTGCAGAATCACGCCCCACACGCCGGGCGTGGCGTCTTTGAAGGCGCGCATCAGCCGGGCGGGCGTGCCGTGCAGCGCGACGCCGAGGGTGAGGAAGGCGAGGTTCAGCGTGTTGAGGTTGAGCGCGTTGAGGCCCTCGCCCTTCGAGAAGGTGATGACGAGGTACGCCCCGGCGAGCGCGACGAAGAATATGGAGAGATACGGCTGGTGCTCGAGCCACTCGCCGGGCGTCTGAGGAGGCGCCGGCGACGTCCCCCTCTCCCGTTCACGGGAGAGGGTCGGGGTGAGGGCCGATGTCACTCGCGGCGCGGCGAAGAACATCACCACCGTCACCAACGCGATCTCCACCACCACGCTCACCAGCGACTGCCAGAGGAAGATGGTCTGCGTCAGGGGGATGACGCCGGTCATCTCTCTCAACGCGGCGGGCAGCGCGGAGGGAGTCGCCATCTGCAGCGCGGCGCTCCCGGAGAGGCCCTGCGCCCAGATGCTGCCGAGGCCCAGGAACGCCGACGCGCACACCGCCTTGTAGTCGGCCGTCGGCACCTTCTTCGCGACCTCGCGCGCGAGCATCGCGGAGAAGATGAGGGAGAAGCCCCAGTTGAACCAGCTCGAGACCATCGCGAAGAAGGCGACGAAGGCCACCGCGCCGCGCGGCGTGGTGGGGAAGCTGGCGAGCTTGACGATGAGGCGCTCCACGGGCGGCGCCGAGGCGACGACGGAGCCGGTGATGATGACCAGCGCCATCTGCAGCGTGAAGGGGAGGAGCTCCCAGAAGCCGTTGCCCCAGATGGAGACGACCTCGCGCGCGTCGCCCAGCTTGAACCACGCGGCGGCCACCACCAGCACGGTGGCGAGGAGGGCGAAGATGAACGCGTCGGGCAGCCACTTCTCGGCCCACGCGGTGAAGCGGGCGGCGGCGCGCGCCAGCGGTCCCTCACGCTCGGTCATGGCAGCGCGAATACCGCATCGCCACGTGCCGCGCGCCCCTCTCCCGCGTGCGGGAGAGGGTTGGGGTGAGGGTCGTCGCGTGGACGTCCGCAGTCACGCTGTGCGGAGCCGTCGCGCTGGTCATCGCTGCGACTTCTTGTGAGGCCCCCGGCGCGACGGGCTCGGCGACGCTCGACGTGAACGCCATCACCGACCGTCGGCTGAACCGGGAGGCGTCTTGGTGACGTGGCCCCGGTCTCCCTGAAGGGAGCCGGGGCTGTCACCGCGAGCATCACGCAGCAACGGGCACCACCACCG
>CAMLFP010000036.1 GCA_946479335.1 uncultured Archangium sp. | reverse complement strand
CGCACCGAGGGCAGCGGCCGGTACGAGTTGATGACGGTCTCATCGAGGTTCATCGACATGCCGCGGGCGCCGGTCACCGTCCTCGAGGTGTGTTCGCGCAACAGCACGCCGCGCGAGTCGGGGGTCCAGAAGACCTCGAACTCTGCATCTGTAGAGGTGAGCACGAAGCGCTCACTGCCCCTGCGCGCGACCACGATCAGAGACACGCGGGGCGACCAGGTGTCTGCACCCGTCGCCTCGACCGGCTCAGCCACCACATCGATGGTCCACTTGCCGTCGGGCGACGCGCGCGAAGCCACCGCCGGCACCAGCACGTGTTTTTTGATGAAGGCGTCGGCGTCCTCCACCGGCTTGCCGCCGACCTCTTCGCAATGAGTCGGAGCGTCGCCTGCGTCGATGCACACGTACCTGCCATCTTTGGTGACGCCCATGATGCGCTCGTCGGTCTGACCCAGCAGCAACACCGTCACCAGCCATGCAGCGTTCATGGAATGTCCTCCGTTGAAGAAAAGCGCCCGCGTGAAAGTTCGACCTCGGCTTCGGAGCCCACCAGCGGCGCGGTGAAGGGCCCGACGTACTCAAAGACGACGCGATACGAGGCGGCGCCCGGCGCAGCGAACACGAACTCGCGTGTTGAGGTGCCGCCATCGGGTGGCGGCGGTGGCACGGCCTGATCTTCACGCCTGCCATCGGCCCCACGGCTGAAATGGGTGAATCGCTGCCGGGCGACCATCGCGCCTTCGGCGTCGAACACCTCGACCCGCACCGCGCGAAACAGGTCGCCGGTCGGCACCGAGTGACCCGCGCGTTGCCCGATCATCATCACCTGCACGCGGGCATCGTCGAGCCGCTCGACCTTCACCTCGAGCGCGCGCCGCAGTCGCGGGAGATCATGCGCGCCGGTCATCGCGTGAGAGCCTTCGGGCAGGTGACAGCCCTGACACGACTTGCCGCCGCCCCAGCGCTTCCACTCCTCAATCGTGTCCTGCATCGGCACCGGCAAGAACCGCAGCGTCCCCTCCTCCCCGGTCCAGGTTCCGCGCGACGTCGACCGAACGTCCGGCATGTTGAATTGATGACATGCGGCGCAGGCCTGCGCGGTGCTCAGCGCCGGCTCACGGCGCTCGGCATGCGCACGACGGCCTGCGTCTGACACCGACCGCGAGGTCAGCACCGTTGCGTCTTTGATGTGACAAGCCGCGCAGCCCACGCCTTCGTCTTCGCGCGCCTGCGGGAGATGGCATTCATCGCACCACTTCATCGGCCACTGCGAATGGTTGGCGGCGTAGAGCGTGTTCGTCGCAGCGAGCGCGTGGCGAGACGTGCGCCACTGTTCCCATTGCGTGACGTGACAGGAGCCGCACCACTCCGACGAGGCCTCACGCGCGCCCTCGGGGGTCTGGACCTGCGGCGTCGCCCCCGCGAGGAGACCGGCGCAGAACGCGGAGAAAACCAAGGGCATACCCACCTCCTCGAAGTGGTCGCGAAAAAGCGGACATCTTCGATATTGCGTTCGACATCCACCGAGGAGCCGTTGAAAGTTCGACCCATGACTCCACAGCTCGAACAAGCCCTCGTCACGCTCGCCAGCGGCCCCGCCCAGAAGGAGCTCGGCGCATCGGTGCAGCTCAAGGTCGACACGGTGAAGGCCGAGGGCGCCTGGGCGCTGGTGGTCGGCAACCTCAAGGGCGCTGACGGCAAGCCCTTCAACTACGCGCAGACCAGCTACGCCGAGGGCGCGCGCGAGGGCTTCGTCTCGCACCGCTACGCCGCCCTGCTCCGCGATCGCAACGGCACCTGGGAGCTGGTGACCTCCGTCATCGGGCCGACCGACCCCGCGTGGCTGGCGTGGACCGAGCACGGCGCGCCCGAATCGCTGCTCACCGTCGGCTGAAAAGAGAAACGCCGCCCTGCATCGAAGCAGGCGCGGCGTTCGTCACTTCAGCAACGGCGCGACCGACTACGCCGGCGTCAGGTACCAGGCGTTGCCGTACGGCGAGCCGTAGCTGATGCGCTGCGAGCCATCGGCGTTCACGTTGTTCGAGCCGATCAGCGTCACCTTGCCGTTCTTGTTGCTCGACACCAGCTCGACGTGGTGACCGTTGTTGAGAATGCACACGTCGCCGGGCTTGGCCTGCGAGGCGGGCACGACCTTCCACCCGCGCTTCTTGAGCATCGTGCCGATGGCGTTGGGCACGCCCGAGCTCGAGCCGCTGACCAGGTCGGTGTGGAAGTTGATGACGCCCGCCTTCTGCAGCACCGCCGACACGAAGTTCGCGCAGCAGATGTCGGAGGGGACGTTGGGGTTCATCGGCAGCTTGCCGCTGCGCTTGAGCGACGACGCGTTCTGCCCGAGGAACGACTTCGCGAGGTCGGCCACCTTCTGGCCCTTCACCGACGACGTGCCGCCGGTGCCCGTGGTGCCACCCGTGCCCGAGGTCCCGCCGGTGCTCCCCGTGGAGGACCCACCCGGCAGGTGCAGCACCTGGCCCACGCTGATGCGGTTGGGGTTCGAGATGTGGTTGAGCGACGCCAGCTTCGACACCGTGGTGTGGTAGCGCGACGCGATCGCCGACAGCGTGTCGCCCGAGCGCACGCGGTACGTCTTCGAGCTGCTCGACGACGACGGCTTGGTGGTCGGCTTCGTGGTGGGCTTGGTGCCGCTCCCCGAGCTGTACGAGTCGGGGATGGTCAGCCGCGCGCCCGCACGAATCACGTTCGGGTTGCTGATGTGATTCGCCGACGCCAGCTTCGCGACGGTGGTGTGGTACCGCGCCGCGATGCTGCTCAGGGTGTCGCCAGAACGGATGGTGTAGGTCGCCATGCAGCTATTTTCGACCGGTGGAGCCCTGAGATTCCACCTTGTTTGTCAGCAACCTTTACGGCGCGGTGATGAGGCACCGGGTGATGGGCAGCATCTGGTCGGCCGTGACGTAGAGGTAGTAGTCCTTCCCCGACTGCAGCGCGGCCGGCGCCCCGGCGACCGGGAAGCGCTGCGAGGTGCCGGTCGGCAGCACGCCGTACTTCACCGAGCGGTTGTCGAGCGGCGCGCCGTCAGCGGGCACGTCGAGGCGCCACAGGGTGCCCTCGGGCAGATCGAGGTTGGGGAAGACGGTGGGCGAGCGCGACGTCGCCTCCATCACGTAGACGTAGCGCGCGCGGCCCTTGCCCCAGGTGATGGTGCCGTCAGCGGCGATGCCCTCGCCGGCGCTGCACTTCGTGGGCTGGTAGTAGAACTGCTCCGAGAGCGGGCCGAGGCCGTCGTCGATGCCGACGAAGTCGGCGGCGGTCAGGCGGCGGTACTCCATCTCCGCCTGCCAGAAGGCCTTCATGCGCGCCGGGTCGGTGGTGAGGAACACCGAGTCGGTCGGGTGCGCGAGGTCTGACTTCGAGAAGCCGTTGTTGAGCTCCTTCGCCCACGCGCCCAGCGGCACGGTGCTGACCACACCCGCGCCCTGCGCGATGCCGCGGTTGGTGAGCTGGTTGGCGAAGCTGCCGTCGGAGTCGACGTCGAAGATCGACGGCTCGTGGTTCGGCGCCGCGCCCTTGGAGTGGCAGCACACGCACGACGCCGCGTTGATCTGCGACTTCACCCACGCTTCTTCAGCGAGGTACGTCGGGTCGCTCCGGCGCGGGTCGTCCTGCTTGGAGCGCGGGTCGGGATCCTTCGCGTAGTACGGGCGCCCGCTGCGCGAGTTGTCGCAGACGGCGTCTTCGCGGAACGAGCGGCCTTCGAGGGTCGCCCCGTGGATGCCCTCCCACACGCACACCTCACCACCGTCGGCAGGCATCACCCCGGAGTCGGGCACGAAGCACTTCTGCACCGGCTCGCGGAACGCGTCTTCCAGCACCACCAGTTCGTCATTCGCGCCGCCGCAGATGGGCGAGGGGTCCCAATAGCCTCCGCCGAAGGTCTCGCAGCCGGTGCGCGCGCTGCCGCATTTCCCGGTGTTGTCGCTGACGATGTAGGTGCGGTTCTGCGCGCTCGACGACGCCAGCAGACACGCGCCGAGGTACGTCTGCGGGTTGCACACCGTGCCGCCCTGGTAGGTGCCCTTGTTGCTGCTGCAGTCCGCCTCCGCGTCGGCCGACTTCCAGGTGCCGAGGTAGTCCTTGCACTCGGTCATCTTGCTGAAGGGCCCCTGGTACTCGCAGTGGCCGATGACCACGTTGGAGAGCGTGGGCTTGTCGCTCTTGCCGCACGCCGCGCCCAGCAGGGCCGCCAGATAAATCCCACTTCGAAGGAATGAAATTCGATTCATGTTCACGTCTCCCATACGCCCTGGGGCGATCAATGTTTCAACAGTCAGCGACGGCGCCGTAGCCCCGCAGAAACCCGTCGAGGTGGCTGTCGAGAAAAGTGGGTACGTCGAGGGGGCGGCACTTCCGCCCGTGGAGCTGGAATTGATGGAACAGCCCAAGCAGCAGCGGCGAGACGAGCGCCAACGCCGCTACGCGCGCATCGGGCACCTTCAGCTCGCCGCGCGCCGCGTAGCCGACGAGCAGCTTCTCCACCACGTCGAGCGTCGGCTCGAGGATGGTCGACACGTAGGTCTGGCCCAGCTCGCCGTCTGACATGCCCTCGGTGAACCCCGCCGAGTGCATCCCGCCCAGCATCGACGGCCAGGCCTTGGCGATCTCGCTCAGCAGGGTGTGCAGCCCCTCGCGCGCCGGGAGCGCCGCGTACCGGGTCGCCCGCGCCTTCTGCACCTCGCCCATCGGCAGCAACGACTCGAAGGCCGCGCGCACCGCGCCCTGTCGGTCAGCGAAGTAGTGCCGCAGCGTGCCCGGGTCGACCTCGACCGACTGGGCGAGCTCCTTGAGCGTCAGGTGCCGGCCCTGCGCAGACAAGATGACGTGCGCCAGCGCGCTCGCCAGCCGCTCTTTCTTCTCGGAGTGATCCTTGTTGAGTGCGCCAGATATTCTTCCCACGGAGGCGAATATTAATGACCGCCGTGGAGCGCCGCAACGACGCGATTTCTGGCAACCCCGGGCGCGCGGTCTACCTTGGCCGCATGCGACGACTCTTCGCCGTGGGCGCGTTGGTGCTGGCCGGCTGCTCGGTGTGCACTGACCTCCTCTACATTCCTCAACTCACGTTCGTGCTGCCGCAGACAGAGGCCGACGCGTTGACCGCCGACACCTCGAGCGTCGCCACGTGCCTCAACGGTACCTGCTGGAGCAACGCCTTCGACCCCACCGGGAGCAACCCCGACGTCACCTTCGACGCGCAGACGCGGCACCTCGTGGTGAACCAGCAGTTCCACGACGGCGGCACCACCATCGGCGTCAACGGCCAGGTGGACTCCACGGTGTCGCTCACCGTCTCTCGCGACGGCGGCACGCTCTTCACGCACGAGTGGACCGGCGTCGCCTTCGAGGCCATCGAGCCGAACGGGCAAGGCTGCGGCATCGCCTACCGGTTGAAAGAACCCTTGAGTCTCTGAGAGGGTGGGCTCATGCGTTGGCTCCTGGTCGTCGGGGTGGTGGTTTTGGCGGGCTGCACGATGTGCACGCTCAAGCTGGTGCGGGGCTCGTTGCGCTTCGAGTTGCCTGACACCGAGGCGAACGCGCTGACCGCCGCTCCGTCGACCATTGAGGCGTGCATCGATGACACCTGCTGGAGCGATGCGCTCGACGAGACCGGCACCGGCAGCATCACGAGCTTCAACGGGCCATCACGACTGCTCGAGATCTCGCGGGAGCAACGCGATGGTGGCGTGAGCTTGGGCGTCACAGCCGGCGCGACCTCAGACGTTTCGCTGACCCTCTCGCGCGACGGCGGCATCGTCTTCACGCACGCGTGGAGCGACGTGACGTTCGAGAAGACCGAACCCAACGGGCCGGGGTGCGGTGAGCTGTACCAACTCGAAGCTCCGCTCACCTTCTAGAGGTTGAAAATGCGCTGGAACCTGTTCGTCGCCCTCGTCTTGAGCGCGTGCTGCACCCAGAAAGCCCTGATCGCCGGCATCGTCTTCGAGCTCTCTCAGGACGCCGCTGACGCCCTGGTGCAGGCGCCCGCTGACGTACACATGTGCATCGACAGCGCCTGCTGGGACGAGACGTACGTCCCCGACGCCGGCCCTTCAATCAACGAAGGTCTCAGCTTCGATGAGACGAGCCGCACGTTGTGGATGAGACAGTGGGCGAGCCCCGGGAACACCGCTGACGTCACCCTCATCGCGACCCGCGATGGCGGGGTGCTCTTCACGCGCGAGTGGACCGGTGTGAAGTTCATCCACAAGTTCCCGAACGGAGAACTCTGTGGCGGAGACGGTTACGTGCCCGAGGGCACGGTGAAGTTCTGACTCAGCGCGACTCGCTGCGCGGCTTCGTCGAGAGGTGCGTCACGCCGTTCTCGTCGACCCAGCGGTAGATCTCCGGGCCCTTCTCGCGCGGCTTCGCGTCGTCTTCGGCGCGGGCCAGCGCCTGCCGGAGCTGCTCACGTTCGGCCTCCAGCTTCTGCTCGGCCTCGCGCTGCGCGGCGCGCTGTTGTTCTTCCTTTGCGAGCGCGTCGCGGGCCGCCTCCGCGCGTTCGCGCTCCTGCTTCAGCAACTCGCGCTCGTGCTGCAGGCGCTCCTGCTGCTGCGCCCACTGCTGGCGCTCGAGTTCGGCGCGGGCCTCTTCGGCGCGCTGCTGCTCGTACTCGACCTGCGCCTGGAGGCGCGCCTGCTCGGCGGCTTCGGCGCGCGCGGCCTCCTCGCGCTCCTCCTTCGCCCGCTGCGCCTGCTGCTGTTGCGCGAAGTAGAACTGCGTCGCGAGGTACTGCTGCGCGGCGATGTTCTGCTGCACCTGCTGCCGCGTGCGCGGGTCGATGCTCGTCCGGTCCTGGAAGCCGGGCGACTGCACCCGCGTGTTGCCGACCCAGCCGTTGACGTAGCCGGTCCACACGCCGGTCGACTGCGCGTTGCTGGGCGTCCACCCGCTCACGTAGCCGCCCCACGAGCCGTTCTGCGCGAACGCCAGACCACTGATCGCCATCACACCGAGCACGATGAGTCGCATGGCTTCTACATAGCGCAGCGGCGAATTCCGGTGCACGCGTCGCCCGCCAGATGGCCCGGCCCCGGCCCACGATGCCTCACGGGGGCGCGCCTCCCATTCAGGGCTGGCTCGGCGCCGGCGCGCTGGCGAGCCGATCGCGCATCGGTCAGGGTGCGCGCGGCATGAGCCGTCGGCTGACCTTCTCGTTCGTCGCCCTCTTGGCGCTCCTCGTCTCGTCGGCCGTCGGCGCCGGCTGCGCGTTCTCCGCCTCGACCTGGAAAGGCCCCGTCAGCGCGCACTTCAACGGGCAGAAGTTCTTCACGCCCGGCGCGCCGCCGAAGGTCGCCGGCTTCGACGGCCCCGGCATCGCTGCGCTGTTGAAGTGGCAGGCGACGCGAAAACCCGGCGCGTGGCGCGCGTTCCACCACGAAGAGCCCGGGCCTCCGCCGCCCTACGAGGTGACCGGCGGCGTGATGCGCGTCACCTTCATCAACCACGCGACGACGCTCATCCAGTTCGACGGCGTCAACGTGCTGACCGACCCGATCTGGGGCGAGCGGACCAGCCCGTTGAGCTTCGCGGGGCCCCAGCGCGTGCGCCCACCGGGCATCACGTTCGACGCGCTGCCACGCATCGACGCCGTGGTGCTCTCGCACAACCACTACGACCATATGGACGCGGAGACCCTCAAGCGCATCGGCGCCACGTGGCCCGCCGCGCAGTTCTACGCGGGCCTCGGCAACGCGGGCTTCCTCAAGTCACTCGGCCTGGTGAACGTCACCGAGCTCGACTGGTGGGAGTCGCGCGCGCTCAAGGGCGTCACCATCCACTCCGTGCCCAACCAGCACTTCAGCAACCGCGGCCTCACCGACGGTGACGGCACGCTGTGGAGCGCGTGGGTCATCGAGGGACCCTCTGGCCGCGCGTTCTTCGGCGGCGACACCGCGTACGGCCCGCACTTCAAGACCACCGCCGAGAAGCTCGGGCCGATGCGCCTCGCGGTGCTCCCCATCGGTGCCTACAAGCCGGAGTGGGTGATGGCCCCGATTCACATGGGCCCGCGCGACGCCGTGCAGGCCGCGTTGGATCTGCAGGCCACGATGGCCGTGCCGATGCACTTCGGCACCTTCAACCTCGCCGACGATGGAGAAACGGAAGCGGTCGAGGTGCTCGCCGACGAGCTCACGAAGAAGCCCGCGCCGTTCGAGGTGCTGGGCTTCGGCGAAGGCCGCAACGTCCCCTAGCTACGCCGCGCGCAGGTAGCCGGCGATCATCCGCGCCGTCTCCTCTTTGGCAGACGCGAGCGAGACCCCTGCGGGCCGCGCGAGCACCGCGTCGTGAACCAGCGCGTCGATCACCCCCGGCATCACGAAGCGCGCGCCGCCCGACGGCTGCCGCGAGGTGATGAGCTTCCCGAGCGCGAGTCGCAGCCCGGGCGTCGGCGGCTGCAGCGCCAACAGCTCGTGCAGTTGCTGCGGCTCGGCCGCGTGCTCGTCGATGAGCCCGTCGGTGAGCGCGAGGAGCAACGTCTCGAACGGCGAGCCGGCGTGGCGCACGAGCGTCTCCGTGATGACCTGACGCACCCGCTGCGCGTGGCGCGCGTGCAGCGCCTTGAAGATGGAGTGCTTGTCGGGGAAGTACTGGTACAGCGAGCCGATGCTCACCCCGGCGGCCTCCGCGATGCGGTTGGTGGTCACCGCGTCGACGCCCTCACGGCCCAGCACCCGCACCGTGCCCTGAAGCACGACTTCGACGGTGTGCTGCGCCCGTTGCTGCTTCGGCTTGCGGCGCTGTGTTCCCGGCATCGGCACTCCTTGAAAACATGAGCAATCGACCTGCGACCGCGGGGGCCGAACGCGAGCTGCCGCGTCGCCGCGCGTTCTCTACTTTTGCGCGCTCCATTGGGCGCACCTCGCGCCGGGAGAAACGGAGCAACGCATGAATAGCCGCAACGGGTATCTCAATGACAGCGCGGGCGCAGACCGGCCCGCGGTGGTGATCGTCCATGAATGGTGGGGGCTCAACGCGCACATCCGCTCCGTGGCCGATCGCTTCGCGCGGGAGGGCTTCATCGCCCACGCGGTGGACCTCTACGGCGGCGCGCTGCCGAAGAACGTCGCCGAAGCGCAACAGCTCGTCGCGAAGGGAGACAAAGCGCAGTGGATGACGCAGCTCACGCGCGCGGTGACGGAGCTGCGCCCGCGCACCGTGAGCATCGTCGGCTTCTCGATGGGCGGCGCCTTTGCGCTCGCCGCCGCAGCGCGTGTTCCCGAGCTGCGCGCGTGCGTCTCGTTCTACGGCGCGCCGCGGCCTGAGGTTGACCTGAAGCCGACCCGCGCGAAGGTGCTCGGCCACTTCGTGCGGAACGACAGCTGGGTCCCCGAAGAACGGCTCGCGCAGCTCGACGCGGAGCTCCGCGGCGCCGGCGTGCCGTTCACCGTGCATCGCTACGACGCGCAACACTCGTTCTTCGACGAGCAACGCCCCGAGGTGTACGCGCCAGAGCCCGCGAAGCTCGCCTGGGAGCGCACGCTGGCGTTCCTCAAGACGTGAGCGCTTGAAATGGAACGGCCGCAGCGGGTTCAGCACCCGACTGCGGCCGATGCCTTCACCACGCGTTGGTTACTTCGCCGGCGGCGTCGACTTCACGTACAGGTCGCGCAGCTGCTTCTCGTCGACCTCGCCCGGCGCCTGCGTCATCAAGTCGGTGCCCTTCTGCGTCTTGGGGAAGGGGATGACGTCGCGCAGCGACTCCGTCTCGGTGATGAGGAAAGCCAGGCGGTCCATACCGAGCGCGAGGCCACCGTGCGGCGGCGCGCCGTACTTGAGCGCGTCGAGCAGGAAGCCGAACTTCTCGCGCGCCTGCTCCTCGCCGAGGCCCAGCGCCTTGAAGACCTTCTTCTGCACTTCAGGGTCGTGCAGACGAATCGAGCCGCCGCCGATCTCGAAGCCGTTGAGCACCACGTCGTAGCGGTAGCAGTAGACCTTCTCGGGCTTGAAGTTCGACTCCTCGAGGTACTGGAGGCTCTCGTCGTGCGGGCGGGTGAAGGCGTGGTGCGCCGCGGCCCAGGTCTTCGTCTCTTCGTCGTACTCGAACAGCGGCGGGTTCACGACCCACAGGAAGTTCCACTTCCCGCCCGCGCCGTACTCGGGGATGAGCCACAGCTTCTTCGCGAGGTACACGCGGAGGTTCGCCATGATGGTGTGCACCTTCGCCTCGGAGCCGAACTGGAAGAGGATCAGATCTCCCGGCTTCGCGCCCGTGGCGTCGATGATCGCCTGCTTGAACTCCGGCGACGCGTTCTTGAAGAGCGGCGCCTGCGTCCACTCCCCGTTCTCGGCGATCTTCGCGCGCGCCAGGCCCTTGGCGCCCATGCCCACCACGTACGCCTCGGTCTCGTCGATCTCCTTGCGCGAGAGCTCCTTCGGCGGCGGCGGCACCTTGGCCGTCGGGTTCGGGTTCGCGCGGCGGAACGCTTCGGCCTTCGCGGCCACCACCGACGCGTCGTGCTGCCCGTCGGCCACCGGCTTCACCACCAGCGCCTTGATGAGGCCCTTGTTGGCCAGCACCTCGTCCATCGGGGGCACCTGGCCCGCGAACTTGCCGACCAGCTCGTTGAGCACCACGTGCTCCATGCCGAAGCGGACGTCGGGCTTGTCGTTGCCGTAGCGCGCCATCGCCTCGTCGAAGTTGAGCCGCGGGAACGGCGTGGGGATGTCGAGGCCGTGCACGTCCTTCCACAGGCGCTTCAGCAGGCCTTCGATCATCGTGAAGATGTCTTCCTGCGCGACGAACGACATCTCGACGTCGATCTGCGTGAACTCCGGCTGGCGATCGAGGCGGAGGTCTTCGTCGCGGAAGCACTTCACGATCTGGAAGTAGCGGTCGAAGCCCGCGACCATGAAGAGCTGCTTGTAGAGCTGCGGCGACTCCGCGAGCGCGTAGAACTTCCCGGGGTTGAGGCGCGACGGCACGAGGAAGTTGCGCGCGCCACCCGGCGTGTACTTGCCCATGAACGGCGTCTCGAGCTCCAGGAACCCGTTTTCATGGAAGTAGCTGCGCGTGGCCGCGTTCAGCTTCGAGCGCGTGATGAGCGTCTTCTGGAGGTTCGGCCGGCGCAGGTCGAGGTAGCGGTGCTCGAGGCGCTTCTCTTCGCTGGTGGTGGTGTGCTCGCTCACCTCGAACGGCGGCGTCTCTGCCTTGTTGAAAATCTCCGCGTACGACACGTAGACCTCGATCTCGCCGGTGGCGAGGTTCGGGTTCGTCGCGGGGATCTCCTTGTTCTCCTTCTTCGACCACTGCATGCCGCGCGAGCGCACGGTGCCGCGAACGCCGATCACCCACTCGCTGCGGAGCGACTCCGCCAGCGTGTGCGCGTCTTTGGCGACGGTGGGGTCGAAGACGATCTGCGTGAGGCCTTCACGGTCGCGGAGGTCGATGAAGATCAGGCCGCCGTGATCGCGACGGTTGGCCACCCAGCCGAAGAGGACGATCTCCTTGCCGATGTCAGATGCCCGGAGCGCTCCGCAAGAATGCGTGCGCTTCACCTTGCTGATGAACTCGCTCATAGGTTGCGGCTCGTTAGCAGAAAAACCGTAGTAGACACGCGCTTCATGCACCGCCTGAGAACGCTCGGAGCGCTCGCCTTGCTCGCCGCCTGCGGGCCGAACCCGAAACCCGCCGTGGTGATGGCGCTCGTGCCTGATGAGACGAACACGCTCTCCACGCGACAGGTCGAGCTGACCACCGTCGGCAACACCACCACGCTGACCGGTGACGTCATCACCTTCCGTGGCAGCACCACCGTCGACTTCAACTCCAGCGACCCGCTGCAGGCCAACCTCGACACGATGAGTGACGATCAGGTCTACGACACGGTGGTGAAGGAGAAAGGCGGCGAGGTGCGGGTGCACTACATCGACCGCAGCGGCGTGCTCTGGCCCGCCGACTTCCACTCGTGGTCGATGGTCAGCGCCTATTACAACTTCGAGCGCGCCTACCAGTACTTCAACGACGTGTACCCCGACCCCGACCAGCTGGGGAAAGGCGCGCAGGAGATCCTCCCGCTCAAGGTGCAGTACTGGGCCGATGTCCGCTTCGACGGCAACCAGGTGAAGGACAACGCGCTCTTCCTCTCGTTCATCCACAGCTTCGTGCTGATGCCCTTCGACCAGCAGCAGAAGGTGCCCCTGCCGATGAACCTCGGCGTCATCGCCCACGAGACCGCGCACCAGGTCTTCAACGTGCGCGCGCTCAAGAAGCAGGCCTTCCCCGACTACATCGGCACGTGGAACGGGCTGCCCTTCAACTTCCTCAAGTCGCTCGACGAGGGCCTCGCCGACTTCCACGGCTACTCCGCGACCTGCCTCGAGGTCTCCCAGTGCCAGCCGCGCTTCCTCGCCCCCTCGTGGAACGATGATCGCACCGTCGCCATGCGCGACGTCTCGCGCAACGACGCGTGCATGACGCTCGACATGTACAACGCCACCAACGGCACCGGCCTGATGACCACCACCGACCAGTCGACGTGGACCACCTCCCAGAACATGTACAAGGTCGGCAACATCGTGGCCTCGGCGCTGTTCCACGCCGGCGGCCAGAGCGGGAAGATGAAGGAGCTCCAGACCGCGATCATCGCCGCGTACGACGACGACTCGAACTCCACGCCGGGCCTGCGCCAGTGGCTGGAGGTCGCGCTGCAGCAGGGCGCGCCGCCGCTGTACCCGATGGAGGAGATCACCGACCTCTTCGCGGCCCACATCTCCGACCCCGCGCTGCGCGGCTGGGTGTGCGGCGAGATGAGCTACCGCCTCAACCTCCATTGCCCCTCCGGCCAGGGCCCGTGCCCCATCGACTCGGGCTCCGCGGGCTCCCCCAACCTGATGCCGCACTGTCAGGCCAAGCAGGGTGAGATTGGTTTCGTGCCGAAGCACAGCTCGGGGTGCAACTGAATGAAGCGCGTAACCCTGGCAGTGCTCCTCGCCCTCGCGGCGCCGGCCTTCGCGCAGAGCGATGACGACGCCCCCATTCCGTACGACGACGACACGCGAGAAGAGATCCCCCAGAAGAAGCGCCGCCACAAGGCGCGCACCGACGAGCTGCGCGAGGAAGAAGAGGAAGAAGCGAAGGGCAGCAAGCCCCTCGCGAACCTCGACGACCCGAACGTGGGCCTCGGCGGTGACGTCTTCGCGGGCCTCGCCCTGCCCGACTCGTCGCGCGGCGCGCTGGTGCCCCGCTTCGTGTGGGGCCTGCGCTTCACGTGGGAGTGGGGCCGCCTCATCCCCGACGAGTTCCTCCGGGAGCTCTTCTTCCTCGACGTGACCTGGTCGTGGACCTCGATGAAAGACGGCACCACCTCGGTCAACGAGGTCACCAACCTGCACAACCTGACGCTCGCGCCGGCCGT
Organism: uncultured Archangium sp.; assembly: GCA_946479335.1. The sequence continues at coordinate 11,347 of CAMLFP010000036.1, read as the reverse complement.
CGGTATCCCCTTCGGGAGCGCGCCGGTGATGTTCTACGGGCAGGTGGGCGTGGGCTTCGACTACGCCGACACGCTGCTGACCATCGACCAGAACAAGACGCGGCTGGGCGGCGCGAAGTTCTTGTTCCAGTACGGCATCGGCATTCGCGCGCGGCCCGCGCTGACGAAGGACGGGTCGGTGCGCCTCACCATCCGCGTCGAGGCCACGCGCTTCGTGCGCGGGTACATGCACGACATGTACTTCGCGGGCGCGCTGGGCCTGATGTTCTGACCTTCAGGCGGGGATCAGCGCGAGCAACGTCTTCGTCATCGCCTCGACCTCTTCGCGGGAGCCGGAGCGCTCGACGCGATCGGCCTCGATGAGCGCCGGCGCGAGCTGCTCCGCGAGCTCCTTCGCGTCGTCGGCCTCCGACTCACGCGCCACGTGCAGCAGCTCGCGCTGGAGCCGCCGCACGGCGATGAGCGCCCCGTGCAGCGCGCGCCGGGCGTGGCGGTTCTTCCGGCGCTCCTCGACGTCGACGGTGGCCTGCTGCTCGCGGTGCTTCTGCTCCTCGACGCGCAGCCGGGCGGCTTCGCTCTGCCCCAGCGCGGTGCGCGCGTCGATGCGCACCTCCTGCGCCTGCCCGGAGAACTTGTCGACGGCGCTGACCGACAACATGCCCTCGACGTCCATCGCGAAGGTGACCTCGAGCTCGTGCGCGTTGCGCAGCGTCGACTCCATGGAGGTCATCACCAGCTCACCGACGCGGGTGGTTTCCGACGCGCGCTTGCCCTCGCCCTGGCAGATGGGCACGCGCACCTGCGTCTGGCCATCGCGGCCGGGGTAGAAGATCTGCGACGCCCGGCACGGGAGCATCGAGTTGCGCGCCAGCACCGGCTTCACCAGCCCGCCCGCGACCTCCACGCCCATCGCCGAGCCGACGACGTCGAGCAGCAGCGTCTGGCCGCGCTTCTCCACCAGCTCCGCCGCGTGGATGGCCGCGCCCAGCGCCACGGCTTCATCGGGGTCGACGCGCGCGTCGGGCTCCTTGCCGAAGTGCCTGGCCACCAGCGAGCGCAGCAACGGCACGCGCGTCATCCCGCCCACCAGCAGCACGGTGTCGACGTCGCTCGCCGCGAGGTTCGCCTCCAGCAGCGCCTGCTCGACAATGGCCAGCGCGTGCTCGGTCTTCGGCCGCACCAGCTTCTCGAAGAAGGGCCGCGTCAGCATGGTCTCGATGGGCACGGCGCCATGGCGCGACTCGGGCTGCAGCACCGCGCTGATGCGGGAGCTCTCCGCCGACGACACGTCGCGCTTGGCCTTCTCCGCGAGCATCTTGAGGTGCTGCACGGTGGCCTTGTCGTTGGTGAGGCGCTCGCGCGTGGGCGCGTCGGGCACGTGCGAGAGCAGCCACTGCACGAGGATGTTGTCGAAGTCGTCGCCGCCGAAGTACGGGTCGCCGGCGGTGGCCAGCACCTCGAAGACGCCGTCTTGCACGCGCAGCACCGAGACGTCGAAGGTGCCGCCGCCGAGGTCGAACACCAGCGCCGAGCCGGTGAAGCCGTTCGCCAGCCCGTAGGCCATCGCCGCGGCCGTGGGCTCGTTGAGGAGCCGCAGCACCCGCAGCCCGGCGATCTCCGCGGCCTCGCGCGTCGCGGCGCGCTGCGCGTCGGTGAAGTTGGCGGGCACGGTGATGACCGCCTCGGTGACCTCGGTGCCGAAGAGGTCTTCGGCGTCGGCGCGCATCTCCGAGAGCAACATGCCGCTGATCTGCGAGATGGGCATGGTGTGCCCGCCCAGCTTGATGCGCACGTCTTCCTGCGGGCCGGCCACCAGCGTGTACGGGTAGAGCTGCCGCGACTTCGCCGCGAGCTCCGGCGTCCACCGTTGGCCGATGAAGCGCTTGGTGGCCGAGGCCACCAGCTCGGGGGAGGTCTCCGCCAGCAGCCGCGCCTCGTCGCCCACCACGCGGGTGCCCTCTTCGGTGATGCCCACCAGCGAGGGCAACAGCCGCTGACCGGTGGCGCGCTCGATGAGGCGCAACGTGCCCCCGGTCGCGGTCGCCACCGCGCTGTTCGTGGTACCGAGATCGATGCCGATGGAGGGGGTGGCCACGCCCGACGGGAAGTTACGCGAGGTGCCTCGAATCGCGCGACGCCGTTTCGTCAGCGCTACGCGCAGCTACACATGAAGTGTGGGCAGGGCGGGACTCGAACCCGCACGTCTTTCGACACGGGCTTCTAAGGCCCGCGCGGCTACCAGTTACGCCACCTGCCCCAAAACAAAACGGCCGGCGCCCTTTCGAGTCACCGGCCGTCTCGTCTTGTGAAAGCGGAAGGAATCGAACCTTCAACCTATGGATTAAGAGTCCATTGCTCTGCCAATTGAGCTACGCTTCCGTCACTTGCGGCGCGCCCTATAAAGGTCTGCCGCGCCCCCTGTCAACCAACTTTCTTCACCTCGGGTGCCGATCGCACCAACAACCACACGCCCACGAAGAACAAACCGGCCGTCACGTACTGCGCCGGGGTGAGGCCCGCCAACCGACGGTCGACGAAGTCGAGGTCTGACGCGCGGTAGAAGTCGGTGAAGAAGCGCTGCGCCGAGTACACCACCGCCAGCACGCCCATGATGCGGCCCTGGCGAGGGCGGTACAGCTTGATGACGTGCAGCAGCACCGAGATGAGCGCCAGCGCGACGGCGTCGACCAGGCCCAGGTCGTAGCGGGGGCCGCCGTATTCCAGCACCGGGAAGTTCACCGCGAAGGGCGAGGTGGTCAGCACGCCCGGGTGGTCGTGCACCAGGAAGCAGCCGATGCGCGCCACCGCCCAGCCCGGCGCGGCGCCGAGCGCGAGCGCGTCGAGGTACGGAGACACCGGCTCCTTGATGCGGCGGAAGTACACGAAGATGCCCAGCAGCGCGCCCAGCACGCCGCCCATCGACGAGAGGCCCTCCCAGAAGCGCAGGATCAACGTGGGGTCTTTCCACGTGAGGAGCTCCGGGTGGTACCCGAAGAGGTGCATCAGGTGGCCGCCGTAGAGGCCGAACATCACGGTCCACGTCACCACGCCGCGCAGGGGCTCTTCGTTGCCCGGCCAGTATTTCTTCGCCTCCCGCGCCGCGAGCCACGCGCCGAGCCCGACGCCAGACGCCGACAGCACGCCGAAGAGATCAATCCGCTGGCCGAGCGGGAGATTGAGGACGGGACTCTCGAAGTACGGAATCAAGCGCGCCAAGAGGGATTCGAACCCCCGGCCCTCGGCTTCGAAGGCCGATGCTCTATCCAGCTGAGCTATTGGCGCTCGGGCACTACGAGGGCGGCTTACCGGGATCGAACCGGTAACCTCAGGAGTCACAGTCCTGCGCTCTAACCAGTTGAGCTAAAGCCGCCGTGCTTCACCAAATTTTCGCGGGCGCAAGTACCCCGCGCCTCGCTGACCGTCAAACTGAAAGCGAGCCCAGCAGGAATCGAACCTGCGACCCCCGACTTAGAAGGTCGGTGCTCTATCCATCTGAGCTATGGGCCCAAAGCTTCAAAGTCGGGGCGGCCGGATTCGAACCGACGACCTTCTGCGCCCAAGGCAGACGCGCTACCAGACTGCGCTACGCCCCGTCTTCGAGGTGGGCCTTTTGGACCATGCTCTGGAGACGCGCAAGGTTCCTCTGACTGACGGCGTGTGCGAAGGTCGCAAACCGCGTGAGACGAGTCGGGCCAGCGCTGGTGGTGACGTTGTTGGCGTGCCAGCCGGCACCGCCCACGCCGCCCGTGCCCGAGCCGTGGGCGCCGCCTGACGACCCCGAGACCTGCGTCGTCGCGCCCGCCGCCGGCACGCCGCTGCGGCTGCTGACGCGCGCGGAGTACGACCTCACGGTGCGAGACCTGCTGGGCGCGACGGGCGACCCGGCCTCCGATTTCCCGCGGGAGCCGCTCTCGCACGGCCTCGACAACGACGCGACGCTGAACCGGGTCACCGACGCGCACGTCGCGCGCTACCTCGACGCCGCTGAGACGCTGGCGCACGACGCGGTCGCCAACCGGCGCGACACGCTGCTGACCTGCACGGGCGATGACCTGACCTGCGGGCAGCAATTCGTCGCGACGCAGGGGCTCCGCGCGTTCCGCCGGCCGCTGCGCAGCGACGAGCGCACCACCCTCAACGCGCTCTTCGAGAGCGTGCGCAGCACCGACGGCTTCGACGTGGCGATGGAGCTGACGTTGCAGTCGATGCTGCAGTCGCCCCAGTTCCTCTACCGCGACGAGGCGCCCATCGGCGCCGGCGACACCGTGAAGCTCAACGGCTTCCAGCTCGCGTCGCGGCTCTCGTACTTCCTCTGGGCGACGATGCCCGACGCGGAGTTGCTCGACGCCGCCGCCACCGGCGCGCTCGACACGCCCGACGGCCTGGCGATGCAGGCGCAGCGCATGTTGGACGACCCGCGCTCTACCGACGGGCTGATGCGCTTCTTCTCGGTGTGGCTGTACCTCGACGGCGTCGAGACCACCGAGAAGAGCGCCGCGATGTACCCGACCTTCACGCCCGGCCTCGGCGAGTCGTGGCGCACCTCGTTGGAGCTGTTCATCAAGGACGTGCTGGCCCACGAAGGCACCCTGCCCGCGCTGCTCGGCTCGCCGGTGGTCTACACGAACGACGCGATGTCGATGTACGGCATGAGCGCGTCGGGCCCCTCGTTCGTGCGCAACGAGCTCGACGGCGTGCAGCGCCGCGGGCTCCTCACGCAGCCCGGTTTCCTGGCGTTCAAGGCGATGCCCGACGGGAGCTCGCCCGTGCGCCGCGGCATCTTCGTGATGGACAAGCTGATGTGCGAGACGCCCGCGCCGCCGCCGGCCGCCTTCACGCCGCCGACTCCGACCACCACCACCACCACCCGGGAGCGCTTCGCCGCGCACAGCCAGAACGCGGGTTGCAAGGCGTGCCACCAGTTCATCGACCCCATCGGCTTCACCTTCGAGCACTTCGACGGCATGGGCGCGTGGCGCGACACGGAGAACGGGCAGCCCATCGACTCGTCGGGCGGCGTGGTGGCCTCGAACGATGGCTCGCTGGTGCAGCCGGTGGCCGACATCAACGGCTTGAGCGCGCTGCTGGCGAAGAGCCCGATGGTGCACGCGTGCGTCTCGAAGGAGGTCTTCCGCTTCGCGCTGGGCCGCCCGCTCACCGAGCAAGACAGCTGCACGCTGGCGAGGCTGGGCGACGGCTTCTACAAGTCGGGCGGTGACTTCCGCGCGCTGATGCTGGCCATCGTGCAGACCGAGGCCTTCCGCACGAACCTCAACCCGGAGATGACGCCGTGAAGCTCTCGCGCCGAGACGTGCTGCGTGGCATCGGCGGCGTGACCATCGCGCTGCCGTTCCTCGAGGCGCGCGCGCAGACGGTGACGAAGAAGCGCTTCATCGCCATCTACCACCCCAACGGCGTCTTCACCCCGCAGTGGTTCCCCACGCCGGGCATGACGGAGAGCGACTTCACCCTCGGGCCGATCCACCAGGCGCTGGAGCCGTGGAGGTCGCGCTGCCTCTTCACCAACGGCCTCGACATGAAGGTGGCGCTCTCCGGGCCCGGCGAGCAGCACCAGCGCGGCGTGGGCGCGTTCCTCACCGGCGCCAAGCTCGACGCGGGCACGTTCGTCGGCAACGACGGCAGCACCGCCGGGTACGCGCTGGGGCCCTCCATCGACCAGACGCTGGTGCCGCTCATCGGCCACGGCACGCTGGTGCCGTCGCTGCAGCTGGGCGTGCACGCGCTGCTGCCGAACGTCGCGGGGTGCGTGAGCTACTCCGGCGCGACGCAGCCGCTGCTGCCGCAGAACGACCCGCACCTCACCTTCCGCACGTTGTTCGGTGACACGTCACTGCCTCCCGACGAGGCCGCGGTGCTGCAGCGCAAGCGGCGCAGCGTGCTCGACTCGGTGCAGGCGCAGCTCACGAGCCTCAAGCTGAAGGTCAGCACCAGCGACCGCGCGCGCCTCGACGAGCACCTGACGCTCATCCGCTCGCTGGAGACGCGGCTCACCACCGTACCCTCGGGGACGTGCACCGCGCCGACCGACCCGGGCGACCTCGCCTACACGCAAGAGGCGCAGTTCAACACCATCACCCAACTGCAGATGGACATGCTGGCCCTCGCCATCCGCTGCGATGTCACGCGCGTGGCGACGGTGATGTTCAGCGACGCGATGAACCACCTCGCGCTGCCGCACCTCAACATCACCACCGACGTGCACAACCTGACGCACCTCTCCGACGGAGACCCCTCGCGGCTCCAGGTGGCGACGCGCGACACGTGGCAGACCGGCGTCTTCGCCAACCTGTTGTCGGCGCTGAACGCGGTCGACGACGGCAACGGCGCCACGGTGTTGGACAACACGCTGCTCTTCTGGGGCTCCGACGTCTCGCGCGGCAACGTGCACGCCCACGACAACATGCCCTTCGTGCTCGCGGGCGGCGGCGCCGGCTTCCGCATGGGGCGCTACGTGCAGTGGCCGAACCTGAACCACAACAACCTGCTGGTCTCGATCGTCAACGGCCTCGGCGGTCAGGTCGCGACCTACGGCACGCCCGAGTTCTGCACCGGCGAGCTGACCAACCTCTTCTGACGCTGGCCTCGCGCGTGCAATGCACGCCGGGCATGACGACACTCCCCGAAACGCGCGGCTCCGCGGAGGCACCGGCGCGGGTCTCCCCCACCACGTCGCGGCTCCTCGCCCTCGTCGCCTTCTCGGCCCTCGCCAGCGCGCTGTGGTGCTTTCGCGCGTCGTACGCCGGCGCCCGCTTCACCTTCCTCTTCTGGAACCTCTTCCTCGCGTGGGTGCCGTGGTTCTTCTCGACGGCGATGCAGCGCTCGCGGTGGAGCTTCTGGCCGCTGGCGACGGTGTGGCTCGCCTTCTTCCCCAACGCGCCCTACCTGCTGACCGACCTCGTGCACCTCAAGCCGCGCGACGGCGCGCCGCTGATGTTCGACGTGCTGCTCTTCTGCGCCTTCGCGCTCGCCGGCTGCGCCCTGGGGTGGGACTCGCTCCTCGCGGTGCATCACGAGCTGCGGCGCCGCTGGGGTGCGACGCGCGCGGCCTTCGCCGTCACGACCTGCGTCATCCTCACCGGCGTCGGAGTGTTCCTCGGGCGCTTCGTGCGCCTCAACTCCTGGGAGCTCTTCACCGACCCGCTCGACGTACTGCACACCTCCGTCGTGTCGCTCCGGGAGCCCCACGCGCTGGTCTTCTCGCTGGCCTTCGCGGGCCTCTTCGGCACCGGCTACGTCTTCAGTCGGCAGCCGTAGGCCCACAGAGCACACGCGCGCAGACGCACGGCAAAATCACACCACGAGCAGAACGGCGACCTCGGCTACGACGCGTGGCTTCAGGGAGGTCGGCCACCATGAAACGCTCTGTTCTGCCTGCCATCGCCGCAGCGCTCGTGCTCCTCGCGACGCCCGCCGAAGCGGCCCGTCGCCACCAGGAGCGCGGCGCGTCGTACCCGAACTTCAACGTCGGGCTCGGCGTGGGCCTCGGTTACTGGTTCGGAGGCTACGGCTACGCCAACGACTGGAACCGCGGGTACTACGGCTCGGGGCAGGTCGACGTGAACGTGCGCTTCCAGTGGAACCTGAGCTGGTGGTTCTCGCTCGGCGTGCGCCCCGGCGCGCTGCTGAACGTCACGCCCCATTGGAACGACGACTACGGGTACCACACGGTCTGGGTCGACGTCGGTATCCCCGTCGATTTCTACCTGCGCTTCTTCCACAGCCGGCGCGTGTACGCCGACCTGCTGGCGGGCGTGGTGTTGATGCCGATGCGCGGAGACCTGCTCCGCGCGCACGTCGGCGTCGGCATCAACGGGTGGATCATCCAGGACTTCTTCTCCATCGGCGGCGAGGTGGCGTACCTGCAGAACAGCGCGCAGGTGCTCTTCCGCCTCGCGTGGACGTTCTAGAAGAGGTCAGCGCACTTCGCGTCGCCGGGGCAGCAGATGGCCGACGGCGACGGCGTGTTGGTGAACGCGCAGACCTGCGGCGCGGAGGTGCCGTAGTAGTAGCCGCCCACCGCGCAGAGCAGATCATCGACGCCCGCGCCGGAGTGCGCGTCGACCGAGAGCGGGTTCACCCACGAGCACTGCAGGTGGAAGTAGTGGTCGAACGGCAGCGTGAACGGCGTGCCGCTCCAGCGCGCGGAGTTCGCGAAGTCGTACGGCGTCTGGTCGATCAGCACCTGCGAGGGGAACTGTTGATTGTCGACCTCGTAGATCTGGAACTCGGAGCCGAAGCGCTGGCCGTAGCCGGCGATGGAGAAGAAGCGCGCGTACTCGGCGAGCCCGTTCACCCCGGGGAAGTTGGCGATCATCGTGGCCGAGTTCTTCTGCGGCACCACCGCGTCGATGTTCATCAACACCACGAACGCCGCTTCGTGGGTCGCCGTCGGCGTAGCGGTGAGCGTCACCGTGGCGCTGGCGTCTTCGGCGCCGCTCGTGGCGTTCCACGAGTGCAGCACGAGCAGCAGGTGTTGATGCGGCGTGAAGGTGAACGCGACATCGGCCTGCATCGAGACCGTCTCGTCGTGGCTGTACGAGAGCAGCAACGGCTTGTGGCTGGCCTCGGTGAGCGCCTGCAGCGGCGGGCAGTCGGTCGGTGTCTCCGCGAGCGCGTCGTCGGTCGCGTACAGCTCGAAGCGGAAGGTCGGCCCGCTCGTCTGGAGGTGCATCGAGCCGATCTTCGCGGGCTGGTTGTTGCCGACGTCGAGCACCACGCAGCGGGTGCGCTCCGCCCCGACCGGCACGAACTCTGGAGGGAACGTGAGCGTGAACGTCGTGGGGTCGATGCCTGTGCCCGCGTCTGGCGTCCCAGCGTCCACCGCTCCGGCGTCGGAGGTCCCCGCGTCGGTGGCGGGCGCGCCGGAGTCGACGCGGCCCGCATCTCCCTCGACCTCACCGCCCGGGGGCTTCCCACAAGCGGCCAACGACAGAACCACGAGCATCGACAGCGAACCGCAGCGCATCACGCGGGAGACATACGCGAATTCCCCCCCGCGGCGCTGGAGCGTTCAGACGTCGAGCGCCTGCACCTCGGCGGAGTTCTCCATGATGAACTTGAAGCGCGCCGAGACGTCCTTGCCCATCAGGTCGTTGATGGTGCGGTCCGTCTCGAGCTCGGAGTCGATCTCCACCTTGAGCGCCAGGCGGCGCTTCTTGTCCAACGTGGTCATCTTGAGCTCGTCGGGCGTCATCTCGCCGAGGCCCTTGAAGCGCATGATGTTGGGCTTCTGATTCGAGCGCGCCTTCTCCTTGATGATGCGATCGCGGTGATCGTCATCGAGCGCCCAGTACGTCTCCTTGCCGATGTCGACGCGGTAGAGCGGCGGCTGCGCGATGTACACGTGCCCGCCGGTGATGAGCGGCCGCAGGTGCCGGTAGAAGAACGTCAGCAACAGCGTCGAGATGTGGAGGCCGTCGGCGTCGGCGTCCATCAGGAGGAAGATCTTCCCGTAGCGCAGGCGCGCGACGTCGACCTCGCTGCCGAGGCCGCAGCCGAGCGCCGAGGCGATGTCCTGCAGCTCCTTGTTGCCCGAGACCTTGTCGCTGGAGGCCTGCTCGGCGTTGAGCACCTTGCCGCGCAGCGGGAGGATCGCCTGCGTGTGGCGGTCGCGCCCCTGCTTCGCCGAGCCGCCTGCGGAGTCGCCCTCGACGATGAACAGCTCCGAGTCGCCGGGGTCGGTCGACGAGCAGTCGGCCAGCTTGCCGGGGAGGTTCAGCTTGTGGCTGATGGCCGACTTGCGGTTCACCGCCTGGCTCGCCGCACGTGACGCCTCGCGCGCGCGCGCCGCGAGGATGATGCGGCCCACCACCGCTTCGCCGATGGTCTTGTTGTCGTTGAGCCACTTCTCGATGGCCGGGCGCACCACGTTGTCGACCTGGCCCTGCACCTCGGGGTTGTTGAGGCGCTCCTTGGTCTGGCCCTGGAACTGCGGCTCCACCACGTAGGTCGAGAGCACGCACACCGTGCCCTCGCGGATGTCGTCGGCCGTCAACGTCACGCCCTTGGGCGTCAGGTTGTGCGTCTCGATGTAGTTGCGGATCGCCTTCACCACGCCGGCCTTGAGGCCCAGCTCGTGCGTGCCACCGAAGCGCGTGGGCACGCCGTTCACGTAGCTCTTCACGTACTCGTCGGGCGAGTCGGTCCACGCGAGCGCGAGCTCCAGCTTGATGCCGTTCTCGTGCGATTTGTAGAAAGGCACCGAGCCCACCGGCACCAGGTTCTTGCCGCGATCAGCGACGATCTTGGAGATGAACTCGGCGATGCCGCCGTCGTGCTTGAAGGTGTATTCCTGCTTGTTCACCTGATCGACGAAGACGATCTCCATGCCCTTGTGGAGGTACGTCTTCGACTCGAGCCGTTCCTTCACCAGCTCCGGGTCGAACTTCAGCTTCGCGCCGAAGATGTCGGGGTCGGGCGTGAAGGTGATGGTGGTGCCGGTGCCGCGCGCGTTCGCGCCGACCTTCAGCTTCGAGGTCGGCTTGCCGCGCGAGAACGTCATCTCGTGGTGTTTGCCGTCGCGTTTGATCTGCGCGATCAGCTCGGTCGAGAGCGCGTTGACCACCGAGCTGCCGACGCCGTGCAGACCGCCCGACACCGCGTAGCCCTTCTTCTCGAACTTGCCGCCGGAGTGCAGCGTGGTGAGGATCACCTCCAGCGCCGACTTCTTGAACTTCGGCATCATCCCCACGGGGATGCCGCGGCCGTCGTCGGTGACGGTGACCGTGGTGCCGTTGCTGTGCAGCGTCACCTCGATCTTCGAGGCGTGCCCGTTCATCACCTCGTCGACGCAGTTGTCGACGATCTCCCACAGGAGGTGGTGGTAGCCGTCAGCGCCGGTGCCGCCGATGTACATGCCGGGGCGCGTGCGCACGGGCTCGAGGCCCTCGAGCACCTGGATGTCTGACTCGTCGTATTTCTTGGCAGCCATTTACTTCTTCTCCTTCGGAGCTTCAGGGAGCGTGACGAACTCGAGGCGCGGCTTCACCGACTTCACCTGGTCCTTCTTCGACATCTCGCGGCCCTTGCCGCCGCGGCCGGTGACCTCGTAGCGGCCGGGCGACAGCTTCAGGCTGCGCCCCTTCGCGGTCTCGAACTCCAGCTCCACGTCTTTCTTCGAGGTGCAGAGGAAGGCCACCACCCCGTCGTCGTCGGCGGTCTTGATCACCGTCACGCCGCGGCCCGGGCCAGCGAGCTCGTTGACCTCGGCGACCTTGCACACCAGCGCGTTGGTGTTGCGGGTGAGCACCGCCAGCAGGTCCTTCTCCACGCACGGAGAGACGCCGATGATCTCGTCGCCCTGCCCCGCCTTCGCGAAGCGGCGGCC